>JAUIJB010000122.1 GCA_030430455.1 Verrucomicrobiia bacterium
CGGGATCGGCGCGCCCGCGCGGCGGTTCGAGCCCAGCGCTTCGGCGAGGGCGCGGACGCCCAGACCGGCCGCCTCGTCGGTCGGCGCGTGACCGGCGCCGTGGTTCGCGAGGCAGAACGCGAGGCCAGTCTCGGTGGACACGTCGTGCTGGGCGGCGATGAACGCCCGCCGCACTGGTAGCCGACGTCAGCCCTTGGTGTCCTGCGCCAGAATGTCGTGGATCTCGTAACGGCTCACCGGGTGATCCCTAGCAAAGCGGGCGGGGGCCGGCAACGCTGCCGAATTCGGCACCCAACGGCGCGGAGGACGAACCGCCGGATTCGTCCATTGATTCCCAAGGGGTCAGCCGCCTCGCCAAGTGCCCGGGCAGCATACTTTTTCCGTGCGTTCCGGCCTTTCCACGGTTTCCATCCGCCCCGCCCCGGGGCAAGCTGTGACCCCAGCGACCCGCCCAGGCCCCCGTCCAGCGCTTCCCATGTCGACCGAGCTGACACGCAATTTCTCGATCATCGCCCACATCGACCACGGCAAGACCACCTTGTCGGATCGACTGCTGGAATTCACCCGCACGATCACCGAGCGCGAGAAGCAGGACCAGCTGCTCGACGCCATGGACCTCGAGCGCGAGAAGGGGATCACCATCAAGTCCCACCCGGTGGCGATGGAATACCAGGCCAAGGACGGCAAGACCTACCGCCTCAACCTGCTCGACACCCCGGGACACGTCGACTTCTCCTACGAGGTCGCCCGCTCGCTGGCCGCCTGCGAGGGCGCCATCCTGATGGTCGACGCCGCCCAGGGTGTCGAGGCCCAGACCGTGGCCAACCTGCACCTGGCGATGAACCAGGACCTGGTGATCATCCCGGTGCTCAACAAGATCGACCTGCCGGCCGCCGACGTCGACAACTGCAAGCGCCAGCTCGAGGACATCCTCGCCATCCCCAAGGAGGACGCCATCCCGGCCTCGGCGAAGAACGGGATCGGCATCGAGGAGATCCTCGAGGCCGTGGTCCAGCGCGTCCCGCCGCCGGTCGAGCAGGAGGACAAGCTGCTGCGCGCCTCGGTGTTCGACTCGATCTACGACACCTTCCGCGGCGTCGTCTCCTACGTCCGCGTGTTCTCCGGCACGATCCGCCGCGGCCAGCGGATCAAGCTCTTCGCCACCAACAAGACCTACGAGGTCAAGGAGGTCGGCGCCTTCACCCCGAAGATGACCGCGCGGCCCGAGCTGGTCGCCGGCGACGTCGGCTACATCATCGCCAACATGAAGTCGGCCGACGAGGCCAAGATCGGCGACACGGTGACCGACTCGACCCACCCCTGCCCCGGGCCGCTGCCCGGCTACAAGGAGATCCAGCCGATGGTCTTCTCCGGGATCTACCCGGTCGACTCGTCCGACTACGAGTCGCTCAAGGCGGCGATGGCCAAGCTGCAGATCAACGACGCCGCCTTCACCTTCCAGCAGGAGAGCTCGACCGCGCTCGGCTTCGGCTTCCGCTGCGGCTTCCTCGGCCTGCTCCACATGGAGATCATCCAGGAGCGTCTGCGCCGGGAGTTCAACATGGACGTCATCTCGACCTACCCCTCGGTCATCTACGAGGTGACCCGGACCGACGGCGAGGAGATGATCGTCGACAACCCCTCGATGCTCCCCGAGCCGCAGGAGGTCCAGGAGATCCGCGAGCCGATGGTGCGGATCTTCATCATGATCCCCGGCGACTTCATCGGCGACGTGATGGCGCTGGTGATGGAGAAGCGCGGCGTGGTCACCCACACCGAGACCATCGACGACACCCGCGTGATGCTGACCAGCGAGCTGCCGCTGGCCGAGATCCTGATCGACTTCAACGACCGCATGAAGTCGATGACCCGCGGCTACGGCTCGATGGACTACGAGCACTGCGGCTACCGCGCGGCGAAGATGGTCAAGATGGACATGCTGGTCGCCGGCGAGCCGATCGAGGCCTTCTCGACCATCGTCCACCGCGACAAGGCCGAGCAGTACGGCCGCGCGCTGGCGGTGCGCCTCAAGGAGGTGATCCCGCAGCAGCTCTTCGTGGTCGCCATCCAGGCCTGCATCGGCGGCAAGATCATCGCCTCCGAGCGGATCTCCGCGATGCGCAAGAACGTCACCGCGAAGTGCTACGGCGGCGACATCACGCGGAAGCGCAAGCTGCTCGAGAAGCAGAAGAAGGGGAAGGAGAAGATGAAGGCCTTCGGCAAGGTCAACATCCCCCAGGACGCATTCATCAAGGTGCTCAAGACGGGGGATTGAGGGGCCTCACACGATCTTCAGCCGCGCCAGGTCCTGGGTGTCGACCAGTCCGACCGGGCGGCCGTCGGCATCGAGGGCGACCACGTCATCGACGCGGTTGCTGCCGATGGTGTTGACGGCCTCGACGGCGAGGGCCTCGGCCGAGACGCTGATCGGGTCGCGGGTCATCAACCCGGCGACCGGCGTGTCGCCCACCGCGGAGTCCGCCTGGTAGGCCCGCGCGAAGTCACCGTGGGTGAAGATGCCGCCCAGCTTGCCGCCCTCCGCCAGCACCACGCAGGCACCGGAGCGGGCGGTCGACATCGCCACCAGCGCATCGCGCACGGTGGCATCCGCGGCGACGCTCGCCATCGCGCTGCCGGCGCGCATGATGTCGGCGACCTTGAGCAGCAGCGCGCGGCCGAGGGCCCCGCCGGGGTGGAAGCGGGCGAAGTCGTCGGCGGTGAAGCCACGCGCCTCGAGCAGCGCCATCGCCAGGGCGTCGCCCATCGCCAGCATGGCGGTCGACGACGAGGTCGGCGCCAGCGACAGCGGGCAGGCCTCGCGCTCGACCGAGGTGTCGAGGACCACGTCGGAGTGCTCGCCGAGGGTCGAGCCGCGCTTGCCGGTCATCGCGATCACCTTGACGTTGAAGCGCTTGATGTGCGGCAGCAGGTCGAGCAGCTCGGCGGTCTCGCCGGAGTAGGACAGCGCGATCACCGCGTCGCCGTCGGAGAGGATCCCGAGGTCGCCGTGGAGGGCGTTCTGGGAATTCAGCACGACCGCGGTCGAGCCGGTCGAGTTGAGGGTCGCGGCGATCTTGTGGCCGATGTTGCCGGACTTGCCGATGCCGACCACGACGATCTTGCCGCTGCTCTCGAGGGTGGCGAGGAGGGTCTCGATGGCCGCCTCGAAGGACTCGCCGAGCCGCGCCGCCATCGCCTGCAGCGCCTCGGCTTCCAGCTCGATCACCCGCCTGCCCCTCGCCACCGCGTCCATGGGGGGATCCTCGGGCTTCGCGGGATCGGTCGCAAGCCCGGGAGTGCCAGGCCCGCCATGGAAACTCCTCGCGGGTCGACCGCCTGCGGGATAGCTTGATTTCCTGATGCCTTCGCAGCCGCCTCCCGACCCCGAGGAGTTCCGCGAGCGCCCGCCCGAGGGCTGGCGCGGGGTGAGCACCAGGCAGTTCTGGGGTATGGTCATCGTCGGCGGAGTCGTTTGCATCCTCTGCCTCTCCATGGTTCCGGTGGTATTGAGGCCATCCCGCCCCGCCTATCGGACCGAAGCTGTCTCGAACGCCCGCCAGATCGGCCTGGCATTGCTGGAGTTCGACCAGGAATTCGGTGAATTTCCGTCGGCAGGGACTCTCAAGGAGGTCGCCAAGCTCGACCCTGGCATCCACTCCCGAGGGACAAGTTCATCCAACGATTACTTCGCCCAGCTCATCGCCTTTGGAATCCAGAGCGAGAAGATCTTCTACTGCCACCATCCCGCAGTGAATCACGGTCGCCGGCCCGATGACATTTTCACCCCGTTGAACGAAGCCCTGAAACCTGGCGAATGCAGTTTCTCCTATTTCACCGGCATGAACACCTCGATGAAACCCGACCTTCCGGTCGCCTGCGCACCGATGGTCCCCGGGACCGACACCGTGGGGCGGAGACCATTCAAGGGGAACCGGGCGGTGGTCCTGCGGCTCGACAATTCGGTCGGCTCGCTCCCGGTCCGCTCCTCGGACCGGAAGATCGAGGTCGGCTCGGGCAAGACCCTCCTCGACAGCGGCCCGGGCACCATCTGGGGCACCTCCCTCACCCCCGACCTGCGCCACCCGGAGCGCTGACCTTGGACTGCGGCGGTCTGGACGCCGCTTTGCGTGACGTTCTGGGAAGGCTCTGTTCTGGGTGCTGCCGGGGGGTGGTGGCGGCATGCAGCTTCCAGACTTCACAAGCGCGGAAGCCATCGACCTTCGAGCAGCCTTTCGGGCAATCCGAAACCCTCCCGACGCCCCCCGCCGCCCAAACGACTCCCACAGCGGGGTCAAGCCCCCGCACTCCAAAGTTGCCAGCCCCGCCCCGCCCGCCTTTGCTCTCCCCGTGCTCGCCAAACGCATCATCCCCTGCCTCGACGTGACCGACGGCCGCGTGGTCAAGGGTGTCAACTTCGTCGACCTGGTCGATGCCGGCGACCCGGTGGAGTGCGCCATGGCCTACAACGAGCAGCAGGCCGACGAGCTGGTGTTCCTCGACATCACCGCCTCGTCGGACAAGCGCGAGACGATGGTCGACGTGGTCCGCCGCACCGCCGAGCACTGCTTCATCCCGCTGACCGTCGGCGGCGGCATCCGCAGCGTGGCGAACATGCGCGAGATGCTCCTCGCCGGCGCCGACAAGGTCGGCATCAACACCTCGGCGGTGAACAACCCGGACCTCATCGACGCCGGCGCCAAGGCCTTCGGCGCGCAGTGCATCGTGGTCGCCATCGATGCCAAGCGCGAGGGCCCCGTCAAGTGGGGCGTCTACACCCACGGCGGGCGCACCCCGGTCGGGCTTGACGCGCTCGAGTGGGCCAAGGAAGCGTGGCGCCGCGGCGCCGGCGAGATCCTGCTCACCAGCATGGACGCCGACGGCACCCAGGCCGGCTACGACTGCGAGCTGACCGCCGCGGTTTCCGACGCCGTCGGCATCCCGGTGATCGCCAGCGGCGGGGCCGGGAACCTCGATCACATGGTGGAGGTGCTCGAGAAGGGCCGCGCCGACGCCGTGCTGGCGGCGAGCATCTTCCACTTCGGCACCCACACCGTGGGCGAGGCCAAGCGCCACTTCGCCGCCCGCGGCATCCCGGTGCGGCCGGAGGTCTGATACCAGACCAAGGAAACCATCGGACGCTTTGGGACCATCGAAGGGGAGGCCGCAGATTTCGCAGATTACCGCAGATTTCTCATCTCATCTGCGAATCGGAGCGAAGCGGAGATGGCCGCCAGGCAAAATCTGCGGCAATCAACCCCGCCCCGAAGCGTCCGGTGGTTTTCCAACAACCGCATGAGCGGCGCGCGGGGGAACGGCGGGATTTCCGGGCCGGGGGCGGGCCGATGAATCGGAGGTTGCGAACCGGATCCCCGGCCTCGTCGGCGACGGAGGAGGAACCGATCGAGTCATCATCGGACATTCCATCGGACCCATCCACCCCCCTCCATTGATCCCAACCCACCCTCCTCCATTGATCCCAACCCACCCTCCCATTGATCCCATCCAACCCGGTTCGTTGGGGCATCATCCGTGATTTTCCGGGGCTGGGGGGCCGCCGCCCCCGCCGACCCGCCGCGAATTCCTTCCTTGCCGGATTCCCCGGCGACCTGTAGTGGGCCTTATGCTTGGCACCCAAATCCAAGCAACCCGATGGGGGATTCCGCGCCCGGTTCCCGATTGGCTGACAAGAATCCGGCGCTTTCAAAGACAAACCATGGACATCTACGTGGGCAACCTGCCCTACAGCGCCACCGAAGAAGAGGTGGCCGAACTGTTCGCCGCCTTCGGTCCGGTCGAACGAGTGAAGCTCATCATG
>JAUIJB010000043.1 GCA_030430455.1 Verrucomicrobiia bacterium
AACGCCCACCTGCTCATCCAGGCCTTCAACTCGCTGGCCCGCATCGCCGCGCCGGCGCTGATCTTCAAGTCGGAGGCGATCGTCGCGCCGGACGAGATCAAGCGCTACGTCTCCGAGGACGAGTGCCACCTTTCCTACAACCCGCCGCTGATGGTGCAGCTGTGGAACTCGATCGCCACCCGCGACGCCCACCTGCTCAACCACTGCCTGCCGAAGCGCTTCGCGCTGCCCGACGGCTGTTCCTGGGTGAACTACATCCGCTGCCACGACGACATCGGCTGGGGCTTCGAGGACCGCGACCTGTGGGAGGTCAACGTCAACCCCGGCGACCACCGCTGGTTCCTCAACCGCTTCTTCTGCGGCGACGACGGCACCAGCTTCGCCCGCGGGCGGATGTTCCAGCACAACCCGCGCACCGGCGACGCCCGCATTTGCGGCACCACCGCCTCGCTGTGCGGGCTGGAGAAGGCGCTCTACGAGAACGACGAGCACCAGGTCGAGATGGCGATCCGCCGCATCCTGCTGCTCCACGGCGTGCTGTTCACCATCGGCGGCATCCCGCTGATCTACCTGGGCGACGAGATCGGCCTGCTCAACGACTACGACTTCGAGCAGGACCCGGAGAAGGCCGGCGACGATCGCTGGCTGCACCGTCCGGCCTTCGACTGGGACAAGGCGGAGCTGCGGCGCGAGCCGGGGACCGTCGAGGAGAAGCTCTTCAACGGCATCCTCAAGCTGTCGCAGATCCGCAAGAACAACGAGGCCTTCCAGCAGTGCCACACCGAGTTCATCGACCCGCAGAACCCGCACGTGTTCGGCTACTTCCGCACCCACGCCGGGCAGAGCATCCTGTGCCTGGCGAACTTTTCCGAGCACCCGCAGGACCTGCCGGCGACGCGGCTGCGCCAGCTCGGCATGCGCAAGACCTTCACCGACATCATCGCCGGCCAGACGATCGTCGCCACCGAGCGCCTGACGCTTGAGCCGCTGCAGTTCGCGGCGCTGATGTGAGGCGGGGGCGGTCGGCGACCCGAGGCAGGCTCCGCGCCCTCCTGATGCGGACGGGTTTGACGCCTCGAGCTTCTTCTTGATAGCGTCCGGGATCCCTCGTGCCGATGCGCCTTCGACTCCTCATCCTCGTGCTGCTTGCGGCGACCCATGCCAGGGCGGCCGTGCTCTTTTCGCGGGATTACAACATCACGGGGCTGGGTCGGGTCGACCAGTTGGCGTTCTCCGCCGTGATTCCCCTCGGCCCCCTGGCGGCCGTCTCGACGGTCGAGCTCGAGTTGAGCCATTCCTACGTCGGTGAACTGGTCCTGACCCTCGAGGCCCCCACCGGACAGGAGTTCACCTTGCTGGGTAGCGATGGAGACAGAACCCGGGTCGGCGCCGGCAACGGGCTGCTGAGCGGCGTCGAGCTTTACACGCTGCGCAATCCGGCGGAGGCAACTTTGAGCGTCACCGACTGGGACTTCTCGGGCTACCAGCCCGGCGGTACCTACGCCGCGCGGGAATGGCCGGCGGGAGCCTGGGAGGCGGGCACCTGGAACCTCACCCTGTTCAACAACGACCGGTCCTTCGCGGAGGATGGGGTCGTGGGAAGGGTGACCATGACCGGGGTGCCGGTTCCCGAGCCATCGGCCGTCGGCCTGCTTGCCGGCGGGTTTGCCGCCGTCGCCCTGCGCCGCCGCCGATGCCGAGTCGGGCGAGGCCTCGCTGCGAGTGCCCGACCCACTGCGGAAACCTTCGAGGTCGTTGCGAGAATGAGTGGAACGGGACCTTCCTGACCCCCACCATCAGGACGCCGCGAGGGCCTGGTCGAGGTCCTCGAGGATGTCGTCGAGGTGCTCGATGCCGATCGACAGGCGCACCAGCTCGGGGGTGATGCCGCCGGCGCGCTGCTGCTCCTCGTTGAGCTGGCTGTGGGTGGTGGTCGCCGGGTGGATGGCGAGCGACTTGGCGTCGCCGACATTGGCGAGGTGCGAGACCAGCTTGAGCGAGTCGATGAACTTCGCCCCGGCCTCGGCGCCACCCTGGATGCCGAACACGACCATCGAGCCGCCCTTGCCCTTGAGGTATTTCCGGCTGCGCTCGAACTCCGGGTCGCCCTCGAGACCGGGGAAGCGGACCCACTCGACCTTCGGGTGGTCCTGGAGGTGCTTGGCCACCGCGAGCGCGTTCTGGCAGTGGCGCTCCATGCGCAGGGCGAGGGTCTCGATCCCCTGCATCAGGAACCACGAGTTGTCGGGTGCGATGCAGGCGCCGAGGTTGCGCAAGGGGACGGTGCGCATGCGCAGGATGTAGGCCAGCGGGGCGAGCGGGTCGGGCAGGTCGTGACCCCAGCGCAGGCCGTGGTACGAGTGGTCGGGCTCGTCGAAGAGCGGGTGCCTGCCGGCCTTCCAGTCGAAGCGGCCGGAGTCGACGACGATCCCGCCGATGCCGGTGCCGTGGCCGCCGAACCACTTGGTCAGTGAGTGGACGACGATGTCCGCGCCGTGGTCGAGCGGGCGGGTCAGGTAGGGGGTCGAGAAGGTGGCGTCGACGATCAGCGGGATGCCGTGGGACTTGGCGATGTCGCCGATGGCGTCGAGGTCGGAAACCTCGAGCGCCGGGTTGGACACGGTTTCGCAGAACAGCGCGCGGGTCTTGCCGTCGATCGCCCTGGCGAAGTTCTCCGGGTCGGTCGAGTCGATCAGCCGCACCTCGATGCCGAGCTTGGGGAGGATGTCGTTGAACTGGGTGTAGGTGCCGCCGTAGAGGTTGCGCGCGGAGATGATGTTGTCGCCCTGCTCGGCGAGGTTGACGATCGAGTTGAACACCGCGGCGGTGCCGGAGGCGTGGCCGAGGCCGCCCATTTCCGGGGCCCCCTCGAGCAGCGCGACGCGCTTCTCGAGCACGTCGGTGGTGGGGTTCATCAGGCGGGTGTAGATATTCCCCAGCTCCCTGAGGGCGAAGAGGTTGGCGGCGTGCTCGGTGCTGTCGAAGACGTACGAGGCGGTGCGGTAGACCGGCACGGCGCGCGAGTGGGTGACGGGGTCGGGCTGGTGGCCGCCGTGGAGGCAGAGGGTCTCGAGTTTCATGATGGCGGACATCCAAGCGGACAAGAGACCCGCAGGGGAAGCGGGAACTGCGACGCGGCGAGGATTGGACAGCCCGGGGGTTCGCGTTCAGGGTGGCCGCCATGAAGCCTTGGGCAGTGCTCCCGGTCCTGGCGGCGGGGTTCCTCGCCTCCTGTGCCGGTCCGCCGAAACCGCAGTGGCTGATGCCGACGCCGGTGCTCTACCAGGACGGCCGGGTCGATCCCTTCGGCCACCTCGGCCCGGAAATGCGCCACACCGGGGTCGAGGTGTTCTACACCACCAACCGCAAGCCGCAGGGCGACCACTACGGCAACGACGTGAACTCGGTGCTGCACTTCGGCACGGCGACCATGAAGCTCGGCGAGCCCGGCGACGACTGGGAGACCCTTGTGCTGGCCTCGACCACCGACCCGCGGCCGAAGCCGATGCCGGTCAACCTGGTGGCCTCGCGCGAGATCGGCACCGACGAGGACGACGGCGCGATGGAGGAGTGGGCGAAGGAGGTCGACCGCGCGCTGCGCGGGGTGCAGACGCGGGAGATCGTGCTCTACGTCCACGGCGCCAAGGTCGGCTTCCACCATTCCTGCGCCTTCGCCGCCGAACTCGACCACTTTTGCGGCCGCGACCTGGTCCCGGTCGCCTTCGACTGGCCGACCCACCAGGAGGTCTGGTCCTACGTCGACGGCGTCGACGTCGACCACGCGCGGCGCTCGTCCGGGCGCCTGGCGGAGACCATCCGGGTGCTGGCCGACCGGACGCGCGCCGAGCGGATCCACATCGTTTCCTGGAGCGCCGGCGCGCGGGTCCACTCGCGGGCGCTGGCGGAGCTGGCCGCGGAGGGGGGGATCGAGCGGGCCCGCCGCCGCTCCCGCCTCGGCGTGATGGCCTTCGCGGCGGGCGACGTGCCGGTGAGCGAGTTCCTCGAGCGGCTGCCGGCGATCCATGGCCTGAGCGAGCGGGTGCTGGTCTACATGTCGGACGGCGACGGCGCGGTGAAGTGGTCGTCGCGGCTGATGGGAGGCGGACGGCGGCTCGGGATGGTGCCGGAGAAGCTCAGCGAGGAGGAGCTCGCCGCGCTGCGCAGCATGCCGCGACTGGAGGCGATCGACACCTCCTACGGCAAGGACCGCCGCGGCTTCGACATCGTCGGTCACCGCTACTGGTTCCAGCACCCGTGGGTGAACAGCGACCTGGTGCTGGCGCTGCGGACCGGGGCTCCCGCGGAGCAACGCGGGCTGCGCCCGGCACCGCAGAAGGGAGCGTGGTGGTTCGGCGAGCACTACCCGCAGCGCATCGGCCAGGTCGGCCGCGGGCTGACCGGTGGGGAGTGGTGAGGGGGACCGCGGATGGGTTGAAACCAAAGTTGAACGCGGATGGACGCAGATTGGGGAAGGCGTCCGGAGCACTCCGCTCGTCCTCGTCCCTCGTCCTCGCAAGGGGAGGGACCGAGTCGGAGGCGACCCTCCAACTTCGATTCATACCGTGTCAGTGAAACCACCTGACTCTCCTGGTCGGGTGGGATGGCCGCAGATTGCGCAGATGAGCGCAGATGGATTCTGAAATCTGCGTCAATCTGCGAACCGGAGCGCAGCGGAGATGGCCCTTAGGCAAATCTGCGGCCTCCCTTCCGTGGAACCTCAGAAGGTCGGATTGAATCTCAGAACTCGTATCAGGCTCCGACCTCCGACCTCCGACCTCCGACCTCCGACCTCCGACCTCCGGCCGAGATCGAGATCGGGGACGACTGGATTGCGTGATCAATCCACCCCGAACACCTCGCGGAAGGGCGGCTCGAAGGCGTGGGCGAACTCGTCGACGGAAACCGCCCGGCCGGCTTCCTGCTCGACGCAGGTCATCACCACGCCGTCGATGCCGCAGGGGGTGATGGCGAAAAAGGGCAGCAGGCTGTCGCGGGTGATGTTGATCGCGAAGCCGTGCATCGAGATCCACTTGCGCACGCCGACGCCGATCGAGGCGATCTTGCGCCCGCCGACCCACACGCCGGTGAGTCCGTCGCGGCGGCCGGCGGCGATGCCGAAGTCGCCGCAGGTGAGGATCAGTGCCTCCTCGAGCTTGCGGATGTGGGCGTGGAGGTCCCGGCCGCGCTCGCGCAGGTCGAGGATCGGGTAGCCGACCAGCTGGCCGGGGCCGTGGTAGGTCGCCTGGCCGCCGCGGTTGGTGACGACCACCGGCGCGGGCAGCTGCGGGGTGGCACCGAGCGAGCTTTGGTCGCGGCGCCGGCCGATGGTGTAGACCGGTTCGTGCTCGAGCAGGAAGAGGGTCTCCCCGCCACCGCCCGCGAGGATCGCGTCGACGCACTCCTGCTGGAGGGCGAGGCCCTCGGCGTAGGGGAGGTGGTTGGAGAGGTGGCGGGTTTGCATGGCTTGGGTGGCGATGCCCCTGTGCGCCTGAAAGGCGCCGCTCCGGGTCATGGCGCCTGGAAAGGCGCCACTCCGTCAGACCTGGCGGCGGGAGAGGAGCTTGGCGCGGAGGGGGTCGGAAGCCTGGAGGTGGGCGAGGCCGATGGCGATGGCGTCGGCGGCGTCGGCCGGCGGGGTCTCGGCCAGGCCGAGCAGGGCGCGGACCATGAAGGCGACCTGGGCCTTGTCGGCGGTGCCCTTGCCGACGACCGCCTGCTTCACCTTGCGCGGCGCGTACTCGAAGACCGCCAGCCCGGCATCGGCCGCGGCAATCAGGGTGGCGGCACGGGCGGCGCCCATGGCGATCGCGGTCTGGTGCGACTGAACGTAGATGATGCCCTCGACGGCGACCTCGTCCGGCTCGTGCTCGCGGATCAGGTGGCTGATGTGGGTGCGCACCGCGGCGAGCGCGGCCGACTGCGGCAGCTTGGCGGGAATCCGGATCACCTCGTAGGTGAGCACCCGCGGCCGGGCGGGGTCGCCCTCGACCACGGCGTAGCCGGTGTTGCGGATGGCGGGGTCGATGGAGAGGACGCGCATCAGTCGTGCTTCGAATCGTAGTCCTTCCAGTCGGTGTTGCGGAAGAAGTGAATTCCGAGGCCGATGATGCCGGCCAGGAGCACCAGCCCGACGCCGAGCGCCACCAGCAGGATCGTCAGGGCGCCCTCGGGTCGGCCGTCGGGCGAGGCGCCGGCCCAGCGGGACAGGCCGATGACCGCGAGCACGACCAGCGCGAGGGGCAGGATCCCGATGCTGGCGACGAGGCAGCCGAGCGGCTCGCGGAACCTGGACATCCGCGCCATGGCCGGTCAGCGCCGACGCTTCTTGCCGCCGCGGCGCTTCTTGCGCACCGGCGCGCCGGGGGAGTCGTCGAGCAGCGCGGTGTAGATGTAGTCGAAGCCGTCGAGCTTCTTGCGCGGGATCTCCTTGTCGATGAACACCTCGACCGACTTGGCGAAGTCGAGCTCGTCGGCGGTGAGCAGGGTGAAGGCGTCCCCCTCGGCCTCGGCGCGGCCGGTGCGGCCGATGCGGTGGACGTAGTCCTCGGCGTTCTCGGGGACGCGGTAGTTGATCACGTGGCTGACGCCGGAGATGTCGATGCCGCGGGCGGCGACGTCGGTGGCCACGAGCACCTCGTATTCGCCCTTCTTGAACCCCTGCAGCGCCTTCATGCGGTCGGCCTGGTTGATGTCCGAGTGCATCGCGACGACCTTCTCGTGGCCCTCGCGCTTGAGCATCGCGCAGACCTGGTCGGCCTCCTTGCGGGTGCGGGTGAAGATCATCACCGAGTGGTAGTCGGTGCGGTCGAGAAGGGAGAGGAGCAACTCGTCGCGCTGGTCCATCGACACCGGGTAGAAGGCGTGGGTGACGGTGGCGGCCACCGCGCGGCGGGCGATTTCCACCTCGACCGGGTCCTTCAGGCACCACTGTGCGAAGGTCTGGATGGCCGGCGGCATGGTGGCGGAGAAGAACAACGTCTGGCGGCCGTCCCAGGGGCACAGGTTGACGATCTTGCGGACCTGCGGGAGGAAGCCCATGTCGAGCATGCGGTCGACCTCGTCGAGGATCAGCACCTTGATCGCGTTGAAGCGCATGGTCGCGCGGTAGAAGTGGTCGACCAGGCGGCCCGGGGTGGCGACGACGATGTCGGCCTTCTCGAGCTGCTCGTTCTGCGAGCCGTAGCCGACGCCGCCGTAGAGCAGCGCGACCTTGCAGCCGGTGTGCTTGCCGTAGTGCTCGAACTGCTCGGCGACCTGGTGGGCCAGCTCGCGGGTCGGCTCGAGGACGAGGATCTGCGGCTCGCCGAGCGGCTCGATCTGGCTGAGCGTCGGCAGCGCGAAGGCGGCGGTCTTGCCGGTGCCCGTCTGGGAGGCGCCGATCACGTCGCGCCCCTCGAGGATGAGCGGAATGGCCTGCGCCTGGATCGGCGTCGGGTTCTCGTAGCCGGACTCAGTGACGGCTTCCTGGACGGCGGGTGAAAGCCCGAGCGAATCAAATCCCATGCGCGGAGGGCGTACTGACCGTTTTGGGGCGGGTCAAGGGGCTTATCCACCGATGGGTGGCACCGGGGAGTGGATCAGGAGGCATTCCTCGAGCAGCGGCTGGATCTCGGAGAGCAGCGGGTCGCCGGCCTCGAGCTCGGCCTGGAAGCGGGCCTCGATGCGCCGCAGGGCGTAGTCGAGGTCGCTCTTGACGAGGTCGTCGGGCTCGCCCTGGACCACCGCGACGAGGTCGGCGAGCTGGCCGCTGCGGACCAGCGCGCGGCGGCCGTCGTCGAGCCGCAGTTCGGGAAACAGCTCGCCCGAGGAGTCGCGCAGCTCGCTGGCGACGCGGTGGGCGAAGGGGCTGACCTTGCGCGCCGAGGCGTGGCGGGCCGGCTTGACGCTGGCGAAGGAGACCAGGGTGGTGTGCTCGCGGTCGAACAACAGCAGCTCCTCGACCCGGAAGCGGCGCATCTTGCGATGGACGATGTCGTCGTAGCTGCGCGAGGTGAGCAGGGCATTGAAGCGCCACAGGCAGCGGTGGGCGAGGTCGGGTCGGTCGAAGGGACCGGTGGAGTGCTCGGAAAGCGCGCGGCGCACGGTCGAGCGCAGCATGGCCTCGAAGTCGGGGTCGGTGAGGCAGCGCTGGTCGCTGCGCGGGTCGCCGACCAGTCCCAGCAGGGCCTCGGAAAGATCCGCATCGGTGAAGGCCGGGATCTCGTCGGGGACGGGCTCGGGCGTCTGGCCGTAGGGATCCATCGCCGCGGGCGGCGTCTGCATCGGCGGAATCGGGCGGCGGCTCGCCATCGACGGGTGGGAGGCCCCCATGGGCGGGATCGATCGTGGCCCCGCGGCCGGCGGCGCCTGGTGGACCTCGCCGAAGGGCGGCACATCCATGCCGCGTGGCGGGACCGGCTGGCGCGGGGGATCCTGCGGCATGCCGGGCAGCGGCCGGCGCGGTGCCGGCAGCGGATCGTCGATGCTGGTGGGGATCGGCGGAATCACGGGCGCGGCTCGTTGAGTTCATCCGCCATCGCCTGGGCAAACTCGGCGAGGCGCTGGAAGGACTGGCGGTAGCGCTCGGTCGGCGCCGCCCCGGCGGAGCCCGACAGCCGCGCGGTCTCGCTGCGGGTCCAGGCGCGCAGCCGGTCGAGCTCGGCGCGCAGCTGGCCGACCAGATAGTCCTCGCGCTCCTTGAGGTGGCGCTGGAGGTCCTCCTGCCACGACTGCATCCAGCGGCCGAGCCGCCGCTCGAGCTCGCCGCCATCAACGCCACCGTCACCACCATGGCCGTGCTGCTCGCGGGCCAGCGACTGGACCTGCTGGGCGAGGCGGCGGATCTCCTCGAACTGCTGCAGGCGGCCGGCGTCGACCTCGTCGCGCAGGCGGACCAGGCGCTCTTCCTGATGGCGCTGGAAGGCGGCGAGGCGGGCATCGAGGGTGCCGGCGGCCTCGTCCGCCGGCATCGGCCGGAGGTGCTTTTCGAGGCGGGCGAGGCGTTGCTCGACCTCCTGCATCTGGCGGCCAACGAGGATCTCACGGATTCGCTCGACCTGGCGCGCCGTCTGGGGGGCGGTGCTGGGGTGGGGCATGGACTGGACCTGTGGGGGGGTGGGTGAACGTCGGTCCGACGGGGGGTGGAGGAGCTTACGGTGCCGCCGCGGGGCGGGGAAGCCGAAGATGATTGCTTCGTGTTTGTTGAATTTCGGGGAATTTGCGTCTTTTGGCCGCCCGGGCGCGTGTCGGTGAAAGACAGCGGGGCCGGCCTATGGTAGGAGTGCGCCCATGGCGGCGAGCAAGGACGCGAACGAGGGCGGGACCCCGGCGGAGGCCAAGCCGGCCGGCAAGGCCGGCGGCAAGGCGAATGACAAGCTGATGCAGCAGGCTTACGAGGCGACGCGCAAGAGTCTGATCGCGCGTCTTGACAACTGGGAGGACCGCCGCACCTGGGAGGAGTTCTACGAGACCTACTGGCGCCTGATTTACGCCGTCGGGATCAAGTCTGGCCTGCGCCCGGAGGAGGCCCACGACTGCGTCCAGGAGACGATTCTCTCGATCGCCAAGCAGAGCAAGAAGAAGCTCTACGACCCGGCCCAGGGCTCCTTCAAGACCTGGTTGATGAACATGACCCGGTGGCGGATCAACGACCAGTTCCGCAAGCGCAAGAAGGACACCGCGATGCCGGGAGGCGACTGGCTGGACGACCGCAAGACCGCGGTGATCGACCGCTTCGAGGACCCCAACGGCGACCTCCTCGAGCGGCTGTGGGACGTCGAGTGGAAGAAGAACGTCGCCGAGGCCGCGCTCGCCAAGGTCAAGGCGCGGGTGTCGCCGAAGCAGTACCAGATCTTCGACTACTACGTGGTGCGGCAGTGGGACGCCAAGCGGGTCCAGGAGCACCTCGGCGTGAGCATGGCCCAGGTCTACCTCGCCAAGCACCGGGTCGGCGCGGTATTGAAGCGCGAGCTGGCGCGCATGGAAGAGAATGCCGACGAGTAGGACGCACCCAGAACCGACGATCCCGGACCACGAGGTGATCCGGCAGATCGGCGGAGGTGCGTACGGAGAGGTCTGGCTGGCCCGCGGGGTCACCGGGGCCCTGCGCGCCGTCAAGGTGGTGTGGCGCGAGGACTTCGAGGACGAGCGCGGCTTCGACCGCGAGTTCCAGGGCATCCTCAAGTACGAGCCGATGTCGCGCGACCACCCGGGGCTGGTCAGCATCCTCCACGTCGGCCGCTCGCCCGACGGCAGCTCGTTCTACTACTACGTGATGGAGCTGGGCGACGACGTCCTGACCGGGCGCGAGATCAACCCGATCGAGTACGAGGCCCGCACGCTGCGCAGCGACGTCAAGGCGGCCGGCGGCAAGCGCCTCGAGACCGCCTTCTGCATCGACGTCGGACTGCGCCTCGCCGAGGCGCTCGACCACCTCCACTCGAAGGGGCTGGCCCACCGCGACGTCAAGCCGTCGAACGTGATCTTCATCGGCGGCAAGGCCCAGCTGGCCGACATCGGCCTGGTCGCCGCGCGCGGCCAGCGGACCTTCGTGGGTACCGAGGGCTTCGTGCCGCCGGAGGGCCCCGGTTCGGCGCAGGCCGACGTCTACAGCCTCGGCAAGGTGCTCTACGAGATGGCCACGGGGAAGGACCGGATGGAGTTTCCCGAGCTGCCCGACGAGATCCCCTCGGGCGCCGAGCGCAAGCAGTGGCTGGCGCTCAACCAGGTGATCTGCGAGGTGTGCAACCCGCGGGTCTCACGGCGCGGCATCCGCAGCGCGGCGGAACTCGGCGCGGCGATGTCGGCGCTGCGGGTCGGCCGGCGGCGCAGGCGGCGGCGCCCGGTCGGCGCGATGCTCACCGCGGCCTGCGCCCTGATGCTGTTCGGCTGGGGCGTGGCGCAGCTGGTCGGCAAGCGGCCGTGGCAGGCGGCCGGGGCGGCAGGGCCGGCCACGGGCGTCGCCGGCGGGGCGCTGGCTGCCTCCGGCGAGGGCGTCGCGTCCACGTCGACGACCGCGGTCACCGAGGTGGCTCCGCGGGAGGCCTTCGTCAAGGTGACCAGCAGCCCGGATGGCGCGGACGTGCTCGACCAGTCCGGCGGCCTGATCGGCCGCACGCCGACCAACGTGCTGGAGTCCTTCGTCGGCGAGCAACTCCGCCTGGTCCTGGTGAAGGAGGGCTTCGAGCCCTACATGATCGAGCACCAGGTGCCGGCCGGCGCGGCCGACGAGCCGCTGGTGCTCTCGGCCGTGCTCGCGGTCGACTCGCCGCCGGTGGCCGGCCAGCCGTGGAGCGACCACCTCGGTGCCTCGTACCGCCCGGTCGGCGTCGGCCACGAGCGCAATTTCCTGGTCACCTCGCGCTCATGGAATGCCTACGCGGAGGCCGCTTCGCGGCCGGACAACGCCGCGGTCCTGACGCGGGTCGACGAGGGCGGCCGGCGCCGCCGGGTGGCGGTGACCGACGAGCGGGAGGCCCGCCTGTTCTGCGACTGGCTGGTGCGCGAGGGCACCGCGCAGGGTTACCTGAACGATGGTTTCGAGGCGATCCCGCTGATCGACCACGAGGTCGAGGTCGACGGGCTCGAGGGCCGTGCGCGGGACGAGGGCTGGCGGCCGTTCCGGGTGCGCGTGCAGCCGGTCCGCTTCGCGCGGGTGTTGGTGACGAGCCAGCCGCCGGGCGCCGAGGTCTATGTCAATGGCGCCAGTTGGGGCGAGGCCGAGGGACCGCTGCTGGTCGACCGGATCCGCCCGGGCCAGGTCGAGCTCTTCGTTTCGCTGGAGGGCTTCAAGCCACAGACCCAGCGCTTCCGGGTCAACCCCGGCGAGACCAAGGAGCTCGCCATCCAACTGCAGGCGAACCTCAGCGTGAGGCTCGATCGACCGTGGACGAACTCGCTCGGCATGGAACTGGTGCCGGCCGGGAAGGACTGGATGGTCGCGGTGTGGGAGACCCGCGTCCGCGACTACTACGAGTTCGCCCGAGCCACCCGCAACCCGGTGCCCGACACCATCGACGGCTCGGGCGGCTGGGCCGACCACCCGGTGATCTCGGTGTCGCGCAGCGAGGCCGAGGCCTTCTGCCAGTGGCTCACCGAGAAGGAGCGCCGCGAGGAGCGCCTGACCCGCTCGCAGGCCTACCGGCTGCCGACCGATGCCGAGTGGAGCTCGCTCGCCGGGGTGAGCGAGGAGGCCGAGCTCTCGCCCGGCCAGCGCGACCGCTTCAAGACCGAGGAGTTTTTCTGGGGCTGGGAGTGGCCGCCGCCGCCCGGCTCCGGCAACCTCGCCGATGCCTCCGCCGACTTGCCCGCCGGGCGCCGCATCGAGGGCTACGACGACGGCTTCCCCGAGACCTCCGAGGTGGGGTCCTTCCCGGCCAACGAACTCGGCGTCCACGACCTCTGCGGCAACGCCCAGGAGTGGGTCGCCGACGCCTACAGCTCGCAGCCCGGGGCCGACGAGGGACTGCTGCGTGGCGGCGGCTGGATGACCTACTCCGAGGAGAGCCTCTACCTCGGCGCGCGCAACCCGCAGCCGCCCGACTCCCACCAGTTGACCTTCGGCTTCCGCGTGGTGCTGGCCCGCGAGCCGAGCGACGCGGAGGAGGAGAACGGCGCGGTCGAGGTCGGCGGGGAGGGCTGAGTGCTAGAAGGGCCGAGAAGGGCCGAGGAGGGACGAGGAGGGACGAGGAGGGACGAGTGCCGTGGACGATGGGGCGGGGAAGTCTTCGATGCGACCGGTCCGAGATCGGCACTCCGAGTGATCCCGGCGGCATGGAAGTCACTGGCCGGCATCATGAATCGGATCGGTGTAGAATGAATCGGATCGGTGTAGAAAACTCTCAGGGATTTGTGCTCCATACGCGGGCGATGCGGGCCAGAGCTTCGCTCCAGGGAGCCTCGCGGTAGAGCCAGACGCGCAGCCACCGGATGAAGCGCACCGTCCGCTGTGTGGCTCGACGGACGGCCCGCTGGATGAAGTCGCCGGTCTCCGCCAAAGCCCGACCTTCGCGATTGGTCCGCGTCCTTTGGCGGATCTCGTTTCGCCGGGCCTCCACCTCGTCCTCGATGCCCGCTTCCCTGCGGATCGTCTCTTCCATCAACAGGCTGAGGTTGTGCGCAAGGCAGGCGAAGATCGCGTGGCTTCTCTTGGCCGTCTCGCCACTGGCCCAGGACTTAGTCTCGGCCATCTTGTTCTTGAGCTCGTCGAAGACCTTTTCGATGACCCAGCGGTGCTTGTAAGCCAGCGCGATGGCCCAGGCGGGGAGCGTCAGTTCGTTGGTGAGAAAGGTGTAGCTCTGCCCATCGCGCGGGTCGCGATAGATGACGCGGCGCAGCGTTTCTCCCGTGGCTCCACCGACAAGGACGTCGCTCTGGATGCCGGCATTCCGAGAGTCGTGTGGGTCGAAGAGATCGATGGAGAGGGTTTTTAGGGCGCTGTTGCTCTTTTCGCGGGTGATGAAGTAGATGCCGCTCCTTTTGAGGCGCGCCCAGTTGGGGTAGTCGATGCAGGCCTTGTCCCAGGCGAAGAGGACCTTCTGGCCTTTGGCCGCGCCTTGGCGCAGGGTTTCGATTTCGGCGCGTTTGAGGACGGTGGCGTCGTGGGCCTTCTTTTTGCCATCCTTCGGGCGGCTGGAGCCAGATCGGTGTAGCCAATAAAAGGACACACCTTTAGTTGCTAGTTGTTCATCTTTAGCCAATAAAAGGACACACCTTTAGTTGCTAGTTGTTCACCTTTAGTCGTTGGGCTGCGCCAAGGGTTGCTCGGTTCTTGGGAAGGGAGCATCGGAGGCAGGCCACCTTGCGTCGGGCGGCTGGGGAGCGCGGGGCTCCCGAGACCCGCAAACCCCTTGAGCAGCGGGCCATCACGCCAGCCCGAGAGCCGCCCGCGCTGCCAGTGGAAGGCCTTGTCCGGACGGAAAAAAATCGCTTGCCTCGCCGGCCCGGAGCATGGAGGCTCCGTAAACCTTATAAACATTAGCAACAAACTAAGGAAATGCTTCCTGATCACGCCCCCTTTCCGCCGGAGCAGCGTCCGGCCCTGGACGCCCTGCTCCACTCGCTGAGCCCGGGCCAGCGCCTGTGGCTGGCGGGGTTCCTCTCGGCTGACGGGACCGCTGCCGCGCCCGCCGGGGCGGCCCCCGCCGGGGCAAAGGCGGCGCAGCCGCTGACGGTGCTCTACGGCACCGAGTCGGGAAATGCCGAGCAGCTCGCGGACGAATCGGCCAAGCTGGCGAAGAAGCGCGGCTTCAAGCCGAGCGTGAAGAACATGGCCGAGATCAGCCCGGCCGAGCTCGAGAAGGGCGGCAACCTGCTGGTGATCGTCAGCACCTGGGGCGAGGGCGACCCGCCGGAGGCCGCGGTCGACTTCCACCGCGACCTGATGACCGCCCAGCGCGACCTGTCGAAGCTGAAATTCTCGGTCTGCGCGCTCGGCGACACCTCCTATGAGCGCTTTTGCCAGACCGGCAAGGAGGTCGACGCGCGCCTCTCCGAGCTCGGTGCCGAGCGCATCGCGCCACGGCAGGATTGCGACGTCGACTTCGAGGAAGCACACACCGCCTGGCTCGACGCCGCGCTGGAGGCCTTCGGTCCTCCGTCGGGCGCCTCCGCCGCGACCCCTGCGCCGGCGGCCGCGGCGGTCGCCGTGCCGGCGGCCACCGTCTACGACAAGAAGAACCCCTTTCCCGCCGCCATGGAGGCCAAGGTGCTGCTCAACGGCGAGGGCAGCGCCAAGGAGACCTGGCACTACGAGCTCTCGCTCGAGGGTTCGGGCCTGAGCTACGAGCCGGGCGACGCGCTGGCGGTGGTGCCGGTCAACGCGCCGGACATCGTCGAGGCGGTGCTCAAGGCGGCCAAGCTCAACGGCACCGAGGAGGTGGAGCTCAAGGGGGGGCTGCGCAAGCACCTTGCCAACGCCCTGCGCGAGGACCTCGACATCACCGCGCTGTCGCGGGCGGTGCTCAAGAAACTGCTCGCGGCGACCGGCTCGGCCAAGCTCGAGGGCCTGCTCTCCGACGAGTCGAAGAAGGACTTCGCGGTCTACATCGACGGCCGCTGGATCGTCGACGCGCTCGAGGACTTCGCCCCCGACGGACTCGCCGCCGACGCCCTGGCCGGCATTTTCCGCAAGCTGCCGCCGCGGCTCTACTCGATCGCCTCCAGCCCGCTGGCGCACCCCGACGAGGTCCACCTGACGGTTGCCTCGGTGCGTTACGAGACCCACGGGCGCAAGCGCAAGGGGGTGGCCTCGACCTACCTCGCCGACCTCGTCAACGAGGGCGACCCGGTGCTCGTCTACACCCACCGCAACAAGAACTTCCGCCTGCCCGAGTCGGGCGACACGCCGGTGATCATGATCGGCCCGGGCACCGGCATCGCGCCCTTCCGCGCCTTCGTCGAGCACCGCGCCGAGCAGAGCGCCAAGGGGGGAACCTGGCTGTTCTTCGGCGACCAGCACTACACCTACGACTTCCTCTACCAGCTCGAGTGGCAGGATCACCTCAAGTCGGGCGCGCTGAGCCGGCTCGACGTCGCCTTCTCGCGCGACCAGCCCGAAAAGTACTACGTCCAGGACGCGATGCGCGCCCGTGGCCGCGAGCTCTACGAGTGGCTCGAGGCGGGCGCCCACTTCTACGTCTGCGGCGACGCCAACCGCATGGCCGGCGACGTCCACGAGGCGCTGGTCTCGATCGTCGCCAGCGAGGGCGGCCGGTCGCCCGAGGAGGCCGAGGCCTACGTCGACGCCCTGAAGAAGGCCAAGCGCTACCAGCGCGACGTGTATTGAAGACGCAAGACCGGAAGACGCAAGACCGGAAGACGGAAGACAGAAGACTGGAAATCAGAAGATAGAGTCATGAGTGAGGAGAAGAAGCTTTCCGCGAACGAGGGGATCAAGACCCGTTCGAACTACCTGCGCGGCACGATCGCCGAGGGCCTGGCCGACCTGTCGACCGGGTCGCTGTCCGACGACGACCAGCAGCTGATCAAGTTCCACGGCAGCTACCAGCAGGACGACCGCGACCTGCGCGCCGGGCGCCGCAAGCACAAGCTGGAGAAGGCCTACTCCTTCATGATCCGGATCCGCGTCCCGGGCGGGGTGGCGACGCCGCAGCAGTGGCTCGAGACCGACCGCATGGCGGGCCAGTTCGCCAACGGCACGATCAAGCTGACCACCCGCCAGGCCTTCCAGTTCCACGGCATCATCAAGTCGAACCTCAAGCGCACCGTGCGCGAGATCAACCAGGCGGCGATGGACACCATCGCGGCCTGCGGCGACGTCAACCGCAACGTGATGTGCAACCCGAACCCGCACCTGTCCTCGGTCCACGCCGAGGTGCTCGAGGCGGCCCGGGAGATTTCCGCGCACCTCACCCCGGCGACCCGCGCCTACCATGAGATCTGGCTCGACGGCGAGAAGATCGAGACCAGCGAGGAGGCGCAGGAGCCGATCTACGGCAAGACCTACCTGCCGCGGAAGTTCAAGATCACCATCGCGGTGCCGCCGAGCAACGACGTCGACATCTTCGCCAACTGCCTGTCGTTCATCGCCATCGTCGAGGACGGCAAGCTGGCCGGCTACAATGTCGCCGTCGGCGGCGGCATGGGCTCGACCCACGGCGACGAGAAGACCTACCCGCGGATCGCCGACGTGATCGCCTTCTGCACGCCTGAGCAGGTGGTCGACGTGGCCGAGAAGATCGTGCTGATCCAGCGGGACTTCGGCTGCCGCACCGACCGCAAGCACGCTCGCTTCAAGTACACCGTCGACGACCACGGACCGGACTGGATCCTGGTGAAGCTGAACGACTACCTCGGCTACGAGCTGGGCCCGGTGCGCGACTACGAGTTCACCGACAACGGCGACCGCTTCGGCTGGGTCGAGGACGAGAAGGGCAACTTCCACTTCACCCTGTTCGTCGAGGGTGGCCGCGTGCTCGACACCGAGGCCTACCCCATGCGCACCGGCCTGCGCGAGATCGCCGCGATTCACGACGGCGACTTCCGCCTGACCGCGAACCAGAACCTGATGATCGCCAACGTGTCGCCGGCGAAGAAGGCGGAGGTCGAGGCGCTGCTGGAGAAGTATGGCATGGCCCGCAGCCACGAGCGGAGCGCGATGCGGCTGGCATCGATCGCCTGCGTGGCCCTGCCGACCTGCGGCCTGGCGCTGGCCGAGGCCGAGCGCCACCTGCCGGACGTGGTCACCCGGCTCGAGGAGGACCTCGAGTCGCTGGGCCTGCGCCACGACGCGATCACCATCCGCATGACCGGCTGCCCCAACGGTTGCGGTCGGCCGTTCATCTCCGAGATCGGCTTCGTCGGGCGCGGCCCGGGACGCTACAACCTCTACCTTGGCGGCGGCCACGCCGGCCAGCGGCTGAGCAAGTTGTACCGCCAGGACCTCGCCGACGAGGACATCCGCGCGACCCTGCGGCCGATCCTCGAGCGCTACGCCAAGGAGCGCGAGGAGGGCGAGCGCTTCGGCGACTTCGTGATCCGCGCGGGGATCGTCGCGGCCACCCGGCAGGGCGGTGACTTCCACGCCAACATCGGGGAGGAGGCCTACGCGAAGGGATGAAGCCCGCGGTGGACAGCGTGGCCGGAAAGGCGGCGGAGGGCACGGCGGAAGACGCGGCGGTGGATGCCGCGGCGCTGGCCGGCGAGCTCGGGCCGCTCGCGGCGGGCGACCGGCTGCGCCTGCTGCACGAGCGCTTCGGCAATCGCCTGGTGGCATCGACCAGCTTCGGCCTGCAGGCCGCGGTGATGCTCGACCTGGTCGCCCGGCACGTGCCGCAGGTGCCGGTGGTGTTCATCGACACGGGCTTCCTGTTTCCCGAGACCTACCGCTACGCCGAGGAGCTGCAGCAGCGGCTCGAGGTCGACCTGCGAGTCTACCAGCCGCAGGTTTCCGCGGCGCGGATGCAGGCCCTGTGGGGCGAGCTGTGGGACCAGGGCGAGGAGGGCTCCGCGCGTTACGCCACCCTCACCAAGCTCGAGCCGATGGACCGCGCGCTGCGCGAGCTCGGTGCCGGGGTGTGGCTCAGCGGGCTGCGTCGCTCGCACTCGAAGAGCCGCACCGGGCGGGCCTTCGCCGAGCAGCAGAAGAAGATGCTCAAGGTCTACCCGATCCTCGACTGGGCCGATGCCCAGGTCGCGGCCTACATGCACGAGCGCAAGCTGCCGCCGCACCCGCTGGCGGAGCAGGGCTACGTCACCATGGGCGACTGGCACAGCACCCGCCCGGCCACCGACGGCCTCGACCCCGAGGCGACCCGCTTCAACGGCGAGAAGTACGAGTGCGGCCTGCACCTCGACTCGGGCAACCAGGACTTCCAGATCTGAGCGAGACCGGGCGCTGCGGGGACCGCCACAGGGGAGATTCGCGGTTTTTCCTTCGCTGGTCCGGTCAGGCCCGGCGCTTGCCTTGATTGGGCGTGAGCCCCCAAGGAGCGGTGGTTTGCAACCACCGACGGAGCACCAGGCGGTCAGGTCGCAAGCGGCCGGGTCGCGAGGCACCCTCCGGACCGCCCGGGGACTGCCAGTCCCCGCTCCTTGGGCAGGCCCGGTGCTCCGGTCCGGGTGCCGGCGTGTCGAGCGCACGGGCCGGTGGGGGACGGTGCCGCGACGAAGGCGATTTTTCCGATTTCAATTGCACGTAAAGAAAAGCGTGTTTGAGATGGCGCGTATCAATTCGCTGCCATGAAACGCTTCCGCCAGATTCTCGTCGTTGTCCCTGAAAACGCCCCGACCGGGACCCTCCTCGCCTGGCTGCGCGAGTTGGGCGCCGCCTCATCGCCGGCCGGAGTCGACCTGTTGTTGGTGGCCGACGACCCTGTCGCCGGTTACCTGGTGGAGGACGCAGCGGAGGAGCCCGAGGTTGACCTGCAGGAGTGGACGGCCCGGCTTGGTGCGCTGCTCCCCGGTGTTCCGGTGGAGGTCTCACGGGTCGTTGGAGACCCCCTGCGCAAGATTCTCGAGCGGCTGGCGCGCGGCACCTTCGACCTGGTGCTGCTGCCGGCCGACGACCGCGACTCGCGGGCCCTCGCCGAGCGGGTCTCGCGCAAGAGTCCGGTGGGCGTGCTGGCGGTTCCCTCGGGTGCCCCGCCGGTGCCGACCGGCGTGCTGGTCGGGATCGACTTCTCCGACCTTTCACCGCTGTGCCTCGACTGGGCGGAGGCCTTTGCCACGCTGGGGGAAACGGGGGCGTCGCGACTGATGGCGGTGCACCTGGTCGCAGCCCCCGTGCGGACCCGGGCCTCCATGGCGCTGAACCCCGACGAGCTCCTCAGGCAGATCAATGACTCGGCGCGCGGGGAGCTGGAGCGTTTCGTTCATTCGAACGCCCGCGATGCCTCGCGTTGGCAGGTCTCGATTCTCGAGAGCCAGTGGCCCAGCGGCGAGTTGTGCCGGCTGGCCGACGAGGATGACTTCGACCTCGTGGTGCTCGGCAGCCATGGCCGTAGTGCGCTCTCGATCGCGCTGCTGGGAAGCCAGGCCAGCGAGGTGCTGCGCCAGTGCGACAAGCCGGTCCTGGTGGTGAAGCGCAAGAACGAGAATCTCGGCTTCGTCAGGGAGCTGCTGGGGATTCCCAACTGACGCCGGGGGAAGCGACGATGGATCCGGTCTTTCTCGCTCTCGGCGTGCCGCTGCTGCCCGCGCTGCTCGCCCTGTGCGCCCCGGCGCTGGTGCGTGCGCGGCCGCTGGCTTGCGGCGTGGCCTCGGCGGTGGCGCTCGCGGTGGCCTCGGCGGTGGTGCTCGCGGCGGTCCCCGACGCCGCGGTGCGGCACCTCGGCTTCGAGTGGCTGCCGCGCCTCGGTATCGACTTCGCGCTGCGCGTCGACTCGTTCGGTGCCTGGTTCAGCGCGTTGATCCTCGGGCTCGGCGCCTGCGTGCTGCTCCATGCCTGCGCCTACTTCGCCGGCAACCCGCGGCTTCCCTTCCTGCTCGCCGCGCTCGCCTTCTTCACGCTGGCGATGCTCGGGGTGGTGGTATCGGACAACCTCTACCTGCTGTTCCTGTTCTGGGAGGCGACCTCGCTGCTGTCGTTCCTGTTGGTCGGCTTCGACGACCGCCAGGCCACGACCCGCGCCAAGGCGAGCCAGGCCCTGATGGTGACGATGGCCGGAGGTGCGGCGATGCTGGCCGGCTTCATCCTGCTGCACGCGCACTTCGGCAGCGCCTCGATCTCGGCGATCCTCGCCTCGGAGGTCCCGGCCGCGACGCTTGGCGGCGGCGCGGTGGTGCTGGTGATCATCGGCGCGCTGGCCAAGTCGGCGCAGTGGCCGTTCCACTTCTGGTTGCCCAACGCGATGGTCGGGCCGACCCCGGTCTCCGCCTTCCTGCACTCGGCGACGATGGTGAAGGCCGGTGTCTTCCTGCTCGCCACGCTGGCCCCGGTACTGTCGGCGCATCCGCTGTGGACGCCGCTGCTGGCTGGGTCGGGCATCCTGACCGTGGGAACGGCGATCCTGCGGGCGGCGCGGGAGGACGACCTGAAGGCGATCCTCGCCTCGACGACCCTCGCCGCGCTCGGCTTCCTCACCCTGCTGGCCGGCCTGGGCACGCCGGCGGCGCTGCTCGGTTTCGTCATCTTCCTGACCGCGCACGCGCTCTACAAGGCGCCGCTCTTCCTGGCGGTCGGCAACCTCGAGAAGCGCTTCGGCACCCGGCGGCTGTCCGAGCTTGGCGGCGTCATCCGCCATGCGCCGGTCACCGCCCTGGTGCTCGGCGTGTCGGCCTTCTCGCTGATCGGCCTGGCGCCCCTGCCGGGTTTCCTGGGCAAGGAGTACCTGCTCAAGGCGACCTGGTCGTACTCGCCGATGCTGGCGGTGGCGGTGGCGCTGGCCGCGGCCGGGGTGCTGGCGCTGGGATTCCAGCTGGCGCTGCCCTTGTTCGTCCGGCAGGCGATCGCGCCGCCGCGGCATGAGGTGCCGCCGGCGATGACCCTCGCCGCCCTGCTGCCGGCGCTCGGCGCGCTGGTGCTGATGGGATCCCTGCCGCTGACCCGGCACGACTACCTCGGCGCGGCCGCGACGGCGCTCGGCGGTCCCGCCGGAGCCTCCTACAAGCTGTGGCATGGCTGGACTCCGGCGCTCGGCCTCGGCCTCGGTGCGCTGGTGGTGGCGCTGGTCGTGTGGCGGGTTCTCCGCAGCCCGGTGCTGGCGCCGCTGCCGGCCTCCTTCGCGCCGGTCTTCGAGCCCTTCTTCGAGAACCTGCTCGACGCCATCCGCGGGCTCGCCGCGTGGACCGGCGGGGCCCTCGGCGGGGGGCGCCTGTCGACCCATCTCGCCGTGGTGCTTGGCTCGGTCGGCCTGCTGGCGCTGGTTTCGCTGAAGGTTCACCGCTTCGCCTTTCCGGAGCTCGACCCGTCGCCCGGCAGTGCCGTGCCCTGGCTGCTGGCCCCGGTGATCGCGGTCGCGGCCATCACCGCGGCGCGGGCGCGGCAGCCGGTGGTCATGCTGGTTTCGCTCGGCTTCGTCGGCCTGCTGGTCGCCTTCCTGTTCCTGTGGTTCCGTGCGCCCGACCTGGCGCTCACCCAGCTGCTGGTCGAGACCCTGTTGCTGTTCCTGCTCGCCGGGGTGCTGTGGAAGGCGAAGGAGCGAACGGATGAAGTTGGCGAGGCCCTCCCCGGAAGGTCGCTGCTGGCAGCCCTCGGCGGGCTCACCGTGACCCTGCTGATCCTCAAGGCGATGGCGCTGGAGTGGGGGAGCCCCGTGTCGGACTTCCACCTCGGCCAGAGCAAGCCGGCCGCCTACGGCGCCAACGTGGTCAACGTGATCCTGGTCGACTTCCGCGCCCTCGACACGCTGGGCGAGATCGTCGTGCTGGGGATCGCGGCGCTCGGCCTCGGCTCCGCCCTCGGGGCCGCGCGCCGGCGCGCGACGCTGCCGGGCGGGAGCGACTCCGCCTGGCTGCGCACCGGCTCGCGCTGGGTGGTCGCGCTGTTGCTGCCGCTCTCCCTGTGGGTCCTGTGGCGCGGGCACAACGCACCGGGGGGCGGCTTCATCGGCGCCCTCGTGGCGGCATCGGGGATCGGACTCGCCACCCTCGTCGGCCTGCCGCGGGCTACTGCCGGGAGGCTGCGCGGCTGGTCGCGGCCGCTGGTGGTCTCCGGCCTCGGATTGGCGCTGGTCACGGCGCTGCTCCCGCTCGCCGTCGGCCGGCCGTTCTTCACCGGGCTGTGGTGGCACTCGGGCGAACTCCATCTCGGCACGCCCCTGCTATTCGACCTCGGGGTTTTCCTCGCCGTGCTCGGCTTCGCGCTCACCTGCCTGCGTCACTTCCAACCCAACCCCCGCTGACCGATGGAAATCCTCGTCGCCCTCACGATCGGCCTGCTGGTCGCCGCCGGGATCCACCGCCTGCTCGGCGCCGGGCGGATCAACCTGCTGGTCGGGCTGATCCTGCTCAGCCAGGCAGCCAACCTGACGATCTTCGCCTCGGGCGGCCTGCGCCACGATGCCCCGGCCCTGATCGACGGCACCACCGAGCCGGCCGTGATGGCCGACCCGCTGCCGCAGGCCCTGGTGCTGACCGCCATCGTGATCGGCTTCGGCATCCTCGCCTTCCTGCTCGCGCTGATCCTCCGCTCGACCTCGAAATGACACCCCAGCTCGCCATCCTGACCGCCTTGTTCGCCCCGCTGGCCGGGGCCCTGGTGACGCTTGCCCTGCCGCGCCGCCGCGCCGCCTTCGTGGTGGGGGCGGTCGCGCTGGCGCTCAGCCTGGCGGCGGCGATCGGCCTCGTCGTCGCCACCGCCGGTGGTGCGGTGCACGCCCTTCATGCCGGCAACTGGCCGGCACCCTTCGGCATCGTGCTGGTCGCCGACGGCTTCTCCGCGCTGATGCTCGCGGTGTGCCAGCTGGTCACCCTTGCGGCCTTCGTCTCCGCCGCCTGGACGCTGCCGGCCCGCTTCCACCGCCGTCACCTCGTGCCGCTGGTCCAGCTGCTCGCCTTCGGCACCTGCGGGGCCTTCCTCACCGGCGACCTGTTCAACCTCTACGTCTGGTTCGAGGTCCTGCTGCTGTCGTCCTTTGCGCTGATGTCGATCCTCCCCGGCCGCGAGGCCCGCGCCGGCACCTGGCGCTACGTGGTGATCAACCTGGTGTCCTCGCTGCTGTTCCTCACCGCGGCCGGGCTGATCTACGGCAAGACGGGTAGCCTGAACTTCGCCGACCTGCGGCTGCGGCTCGTGGATGCCGACAGTGCCTTCCTGGTTGAAAGTTCGGCCGCCCTGCTGTTCGGCGCCTTCGCGATCAAGGCGGCGCTGGTGCCCCTGGCCTTCTGGCTGCCGGCCTCCTACCCGCTGCTGCCTCCGGCGCTCGGCGCCCTCTTCGCCGGATTGCTCACCAAGGTCGGGCTCTACGCGCTCTACCGGGTCGGGACGATGGTGTTCGGCTTCGACGGCGATTTCCCGCACCGCGGCGTGCTGTTCGCGGTCGCCCTGCTGACCATGATCGCGGGCGTGCTCGGGGCGATCGGCCAGTCCGGGATGCGCGGCATCCTCTCGTTCCACATCATCAGCCAGGTCGGCTACATGGCGCTGGCGCTGGCCCTGTTCAGCCCGCTCGCCATCGCCGCCGGGATCTTCTACCTGGTCCACCACATCGTGGTGAAGGCCAACCTGTTCCTGGTGACCGGGCTGGTCGAGGAGCGGGCCGGCTCCTCCGAGCTCAACCGCGTCGGCGGCCTGCTGCACGCCTCGCCCCTGCTGGCGCTGGCCTTCGCGGTCCCGGCCCTCTCGCTGGCCGGCCTGCCGCCGCTGTCCGGCTTCTTCGCCAAGTTCGCCCTGCTGCGCTCCTCGCTCGACCTCGGCGACACCCTCGCGGCGACGGCGATCGTGGTCGTCGGCGTGCTGACCCTGTTCTCGATGCTCAAGATCTGGCGCGGTGCCTTCTGGGGCGAGCCCCGCGCAGCGCTGCCGGGCCGGACCCCGCCCGCCGTGGGGATCAGCTCCGCCTGCCTCGCCGCGGTGACGCTCGCCATCGGCCTCGCTTGCGGTCCGGTCTTCGGCCTCGCCGAGAGCGCCGCCAACTCGCTGCTCGACCCCGCCGCCTACCTCGACGCGGTGCTCGGCAGTGCCAACCCGGTGATGCCATGAAAGCCCTGCTCGTGTTCCCGTTCTTCTACCTCCGCGAGATCGTCGCCGGCGCCCTGCGCGTGGCGTGTGATGTCCTGTCGCCGCAGCCGCGGATCGATCCGGTGATCCTGCGGGTCCCGGTCGGGCTCACCTCGCCCGGCCAGCGCCTGCTGCTCGCCTGCCTGGTGAGCATGACCCCGGGCTCGATCTCGATCGGCGAGGCCGATGACGGACGCACCTTGCTGGTCCACTCGCTCTATGGCGGGGCGGATCCCGCCGCCGCGCGGCGCGAAATCAAGGACCGCTACGAGAGCTTCGCCGCCCGAATCCCCATCTGACCATGCTCGAACTCGCCACCATCCTGACCGCCCTGGCGGTCGCGCTCGGCCTGCTGCGCCTGATGTTCGCCCGGGCGGACGCCGACCGCGTGATCGCGGTGGACGTGCTGACCTTCCAGCTCCTCGGGCTGAGCGTCCTGCTGGCCTTCCACGACCGCTCGGCGCTGGCGCTGCAGTTCGCCTTCGCGCTCTCGCTGCTCGGCTTCCTCTCGACCGTCGTCCTTTCCCGCCTGATCCGATGATTGCCGAACTCCTGCTGTTGCTCGGAAGCCTCGCCTTCCTGATCGCCTCGCTCGGGCTGTTCCGCCTGCCCGACCCGCTCGCCCGGCTCCACGCCGGGACCAAGGCCTCGTCGCTCGCGGTGCTGCTCATGGCCCTCGCCGCCGCGTTCCGCTTCCCGCAGCCCGGGCCGCTGCTGCTGCTCGCCGCCACCGTCGCGCTGGTCTTCCTCACCGCGCCGCTGGCCTGCCACTCGATCGCCTCGCGGCTGGTGGTTGGGAAAAATCGTGGCGATTCCAAATGCACGAAGTCAAAAGCGTGCGAATAATAGCGTGTAACACCTGAAGCACCATGAACTACGCCAAACTCCGCAAACACCTGATCGCGCTCGCCAGCCTGCCGAAGACCGACTCGCCGGTGATCAGCGCCTACTTCGACTTCAGCGACCCCGCCCGGGCGGCGGTCACCGACTTCCGCCGCTGGGCGGCGCTGACGCGCCAGACCTTCACCGGGCAGGCGCGCCGGGACTTCGACGACGCGGCGGACGAGGTCGACTCGTGGATCGCCGACAACCGTCCGCGCAGCGCGGCGCTGTTCGCCCGCTGGGGCGAGCACCCGCTGTTCCTGGCGATGCCCTTCGAGGTGCCGCTGGAGAACCACTTCCATGTCGACGTCGTCCCGGCGATCTACCCGCTGGTCGAGCTGAAGGACCGCTTCAACCGCTTCGTGGTGGTGCTGACCACCGCCACCTCGGCCCGCATCGTCGAGGTCAACCTCGGCGCCCAGTCGGTGGAACTGCTCACCGAGCGGCCCGCGCTGCGTGAGCGGATCGGCCGCGAGTGGACCCGCGAGCACTACGTCAACCACCGCCGCGACCGGACCCGCAAGTTCGTGAAGGAGAAGATCGCGGTGATCGAGAGCCTGATGGCCAAGCGCGGCCACAACTCGCTGGTCGTCGCCGGCGACTCGCGCTGCGTCAACCGCCTGCTCGAGGCGCTTCCCGCCCACCTGCGCGAGCGGGTGGTGGGCCGCATCAAGACCGGCATGACCGGGGGACGGCTGGAGGACGTGGTCGGCCAGGCGGTCGACTCCTTCCTCAGGGCCGAGGCCGAGGAGGCGCACGACGTGGTCGACCTGCTGGTCACCGCGGTCCGCGCCGGCGGGCTGGCGACGGTCGGCGTCGAGACCACCCGGCGCGCCCTGCGCGAGGGACGGGTGGGCCAGCTGGTGGTTTCCAGCGCGCTGCTCCACGAGGAGCGCGAGGAGCTCGTCCGCCTGGCCAGCCGCAACGACGTGCCGATCGAGACGGTGCAGGACTGCGAATTGCTCGAGCGCAACGGCGGGGCGGGGGCGCTGCTGCGCTACGCGCTGCCCGGCGACTGGATCGAGGCCGAGGTCGCCCGGAGCCGGGCCGAGGTCGCCTGAACCCGGAAAGAGCGCCGCGGTGCCCGCCGGTCCGGGCACCGCGGCCCTGGTGCGGGGTCCGCCCGGGATCAGGGCACGAACTTTTCGCCGCGCGCCACGCTCACCGGCGACAGCCAGGCGACCACGGCGTAGTTCTCGAAGAAGCGCTCGCCCACCTCGTCGAGCACCGCCTCGGCCGCCGCGGGGGCCATGATCGACTCGAAGCGCAGGTTGGGGCCCTCCCAGTCGCGTGCGCGCACCCCGCGGGAGCCCTCGCCTCCATCGACCTTGGTGAGGGTGAAGCCGCTGGCGCCGTGGCGCTTGAGCAACTCGATCACCTGCTCCCGCAGGAGGCCCTCGGTGATGACGGTGACGAGTGTCAGTTGCTTTCTCATGTCTGCGAGAGGGTTTCGGCGAGCTTGAGGAACAGCGGGATGCCGATGCCGAGATTGAAGGGAAAGGTCACCCCGAGGGAAAGCGAGAGATAGATGCCGGGGCTGGCCTCGGGCAGGGCGATGCGCACCGCCGCGGGGGCGGCGATGTAGGACGCGCTGCCGACCATCGCCCCGAACACCGCCGCGCCGCCCGGCGCCATGCCGGCCCACAGCGCCAGGGCGGTCGCGATGGAGCCGTGGACGAGTGGCAGCAGGCAGCCGAGCACGACGAGCCGCCAGCCGGCGCTGCGGAGGTCGCGCAGGCGGGCGGCCGTGACCATCCCCAGCTCGAGCAGGAACAGGCACAGCGCACCCTTGAAGGGCTCGGCGAAGAAGGGCGCGACGCCCTCGATCTTGCGCGCGCCACAGAGCGCGCCGATCACCAGCCCGCCGATCATCAGGAAGATGCTCTTACCGGTGACCACCTCGTGGAAGGCCGCCCGGATTCCCCCGGCGCGGGACTTCCGCGCCAGCAGCAGGCCGACGATGATCCCCGGCACCTCGAGCACCGCCAGTAGGGCGGGGAGGTAGCCGTTGGAGGGCAGGCCGGTCAGCTTCACCGCCTCCAGCGCCGCCAAGAAGGTGACCGCCGAGACCGAGCCGTAGTGGGCCGCGGTCGCGGCGGCATCGATCCGCCCGAGCCGGCCGAAGGAACGCAGCAGGAAGAAGGCCGACAGCGGCGTGAGCGCCCCGAGGACGAGGGTCAGCGCCGTCGGCGCGGCGAGCTCGGCGATCGTGGTCTCGGAGATCGCCACCCCGCCCTTCAGGCCGATCGCGAACAGCAGGTAGATCGACAGCCCCTGGTAGATCGCGTTGGGCATCTCCAGGTCGCTGCGCACCCAGCGGGCGACCATGCCGAGGACGAAGGCCAGGACGACCGGGGAGACGAGGTTTTCAAGAAGGAGATCCACGGCTTGCAGGGGTGTCGAATGCCGGCTTGACTCACAGGCCGATTTGCGGTAGAAAATACACGAAATTATTATCGTGCCTCAGCTTACATGAAAAGCAGAAATTCCCGATCCGTCGATCTCGCGGCGACCGCCTCCGGTTGGACCTTCCTGACCAACCACACCCACATCCTCGTGGTTCTCGCCAAGGACCCGTCGGCGCGGATCCGCGACCTCGCCGACGAGGTGGGGATCACCCAGCGCGCCGTCCAGCGGATCCTCGCCGAGCTCACCGAGGAGGGGATCCTCAAGGTCCGCAAGGAGGGTCGCCGGAACACCTACACGATCAACCGGCGCGCGCGCCTGCGCCACCCGCTCGAGAGCCGCCACACGATCGGCGAGCTGCTCGACCTGCTCGGCTGAGGCCGGGGGCGGCGACAAGCGCGACGCATCCCGGGGAGGGGACGGGGAAGGAGGAATCATGGGACAGGAGGAGCTCGAGGCGCTGCGTCGCCAGCCGGGAATCCAGGCGCGGCGACTGCGGCTGGCGGAGTGGATCGAGTCACCCCGGGTGCAGGCCTGGGTGGTGGCGGTCATCCTGCTCAACGCGGTCGTGCTCGGCCTCGAGACCTCGGCGGAGGTGATGGCGGAGTCGGGCCTCGTCCTGCGGGTGATCGACCGCGCCTGCCTGGGCTTCTTCGCGGTCGAGCTGGGCCTCCGTTTCATCGCCTACCGCGGGCGCTTCTGGCGCAGCGGGTGGAACGTCTTCGACTTCCTCGTGGTCGCCGTCGCACTGGTTCCCGCGGCCGGGCCATGGGCGGTCCTCCGCTCGCTGCGGGTGCTGCGGGTGCTGCGACTCCTGACCGTCGTCCCGCAGCTGCGGCGGGTGGTGGCGGCGTTCCTCCACGCCATCCCGGGCCTGCTCGGCGTCATTGCCGTCATGGCGGTGTTCTTCTACACCTCGGCGGTCCTCGCGACGCGGCTCTTCGGGGAAAGCCATCCGGCGTGGTTCGGGGGGCTTGGCGCGAGCCTCTACTCGCTGTTCCAGATCATGACCCTGGAAAGCTGGTCGATGGGGATCGTCCGGCCGGTGATGGAGCAGCACCCCTGGGCATGGGCCTTCTTCATCCCCTTCATCATCATCGCCACCTTCACCATCCTGAACCTCTTCATCGGCATCATCGTCTCCACCATGCAGGAACTCTCGGCGCTGCCGGATCCGGCGGCACCGGTGCAGGAGGCCCGCGAGATCCTCGCCCGGATGGAGGAGTCGATCGCCGAACTCAAGCGGGGCCTGGACGGAGAGGCGGCCGGCCGTCCCGATCGGCACGATTGAGGCGCGCGCCGCGGACGCCGCGCCCCCCCGCAACACGATGGCCGCTCCCGGAAATCCGGGAACGGCCATGTTTCGCGGGAGGGAGAACGGACCGGCTCAGGCTTCCTCGTCCTCCAGCAGGGTCACCTTGCCGTCCTGGAGCGAGTAGACCGCGCCGACGATCTTGATCTGGCCGGCCTTTTCGAGCTCGGCGAGGACCTCGCTGCGCTCGCGCAGGTCGGCCATGGTCAGCCGGACGTTCTTCTCGACGACCGCCGCCACGAACTCGCCATTCTTCGAGTTGCGCTGGTCCTCCTCGAAACCGTCCACCGCCTTGACGGCGGGCTCGATCTCTCCGAGCAGCGTGGTCAGGTTGCCCATCTTGACGTGGTCGCAGGCACCCTTGACCGCGCCGCAGGCCTCGTGTCCGAGGACCATGACCAGCTTCGCCCCGGCCACCTTGGTGGCGAACTCGATCGAGCCGAGCTGCTCGGTGGACTCGATGTTGCCCGCCACGCGCCCGACGAAGAAGTCGCCGATGCCGTGGTCGAAGACCTGCTCGACCGGGACCCGCGAATCGACGCAGGACAGGATGTAGGCCATCGGATACTGGCCGCCCTTGGTCGCCTCGATGCGGGCACTGGCGTTGGAGTCACGGGCCTCGCCGGCGACGAAGCGGGCGTTGCCCGCCATCAGCTTGGTGAGGACGGCATCGGGGCTCATCGCCTTCTGCTCCTCCGGTGTCGGCGGAAGGGGCGCGGCGGCGGGAAGGAGCGGGCTCCAGGCGAGACCCGCGAGCACGGCGAGTGGAAGTGGTCGGAATTTCATTCTCAGCTTGGTTTGGTGTTTCGGTGGATCGCCCGTCGGCGAAACGTGGAACCAATAACACGAAAACAAAAACGTGCATAGAAAAACCAGAAAAAGACACCGCAGGTCATGGTCGGGCCGGCGAAGGGTCGGCGGGGGCGCGGAGGGGCGGCCGGCCGGGGTTGGGGACGGCAGGGGCCGGCCGGCTGCGACCCCGTCGGGGACCGGCCGTCGGACCGAGGGTCCGGGTGCGGCGCCGCTCGGGATCCGCCCGGGGCGCTTCGTTTTTCCGCTTTGACCCTGCCCCTCCTTGACGGGGGGCGGGCGCGGTCTTCAGTCTCGGGCGAACCCCATCCTCAGGACTCATGCCCATTGCCCAATCCATGGTCGACACCGTCGGCAACACCCCGCTCATCAAGCTCAACAAGGTCGGCGCCGGTCTCGGCGCCGAGATCTGCGTGAAGGCCGAGTTCTTCAACCCGCTGTTCAGCGTCAAGGACCGCATCGGCAAGTCGATGATCGAGGCGGCCGAGAGGGACGGCTCGCTCAAGCCCGGCGGCCTGATCATCGAGCCGACCTCGGGCAACACCGGCATCGCGCTCGCCTTCGTGGCCCGCGCCAAGGGCTACCGCTGCATCCTGACGATGCCGGAGAGCATGTCGATCGAGCGTCGCGTGCTGCTGCGCCTGCTCGGCGCCGAGATCGTCCTGACCCCCCGCGCCAAGGGGATGGGCGGCGCGATCGCCAAGGCCCAGCAACTCCTCGAGGAGACCGAGGGCGCCTTCGGCCCCGGCCAGTTCGACAACCCGGCCAACCCGCAGGTCCACCGCGAGACGACCGCCGAGGAGATCTGGCGCGACACCGACGGCGAGATCGACGCCTTCGTCGCCGGGGTCGGCACCGGCGGCACCATCACCGGCGTGTCCGAGGTGATCAAGTCGCGCCGCGACCTGAAGACCTTCGCGGTCGAACCGACCGCCAGCCCGGTGATCTCGGGCGGCAATCCGGGCCCGCACATGATCCAGGGCATCGGCGCGGGCTTCATCCCGAAGAACTGCAACACCGAGGTGATCGACGACACCATCCAGGTCAGCAACGAGGACGCCTTCGCCGTGGCGCAGCAGCTCGCCCAGGAGGAGGGGCTGCCGGCCGGCATCTCGACCGGCGCCAACGTCTGGGCGGCGATGCAGGTGGCGGCCAGGCCCGAGTTCAAGGGCAAGCGGATCGTCACCATCGGCTGCTCCTCGACCGAGCGCTACCTCTCCACCCTGCTCGCCGAGAAGGTCCGCGAGGAGGTCACGCAGTTGCCGGTCGCGGAGGTGTAGGTGGCGAGTGTGCCGGGTCGGTTCGAGACCGGGTCGGCGTGTCGAAGTGCCGAGTAAAAAGTAGAAAGTGGTTTCGAGGCGGAGGGGTCTCCCGGATCCGTGGCTTGGTGAAGTGCGGAGTCGGGTGGGCGGTGAGCCAGTGACGGGTGACGGGTGAGCAGTGAGCAGTGAGCAGTGAGCAGTGAGCAGTGAGGGCGCTTGAGAAGTGCTTCGCTCTCCTCAAGCTCATCCACCATCCACCATCCACCATCCACCATCCACCATCCACCATCCACCATCTAAGATCTAAGATCCACCATCCAGGATCGAAGATCCCGATCACTCGGCGGGGCTGGTTTCCTCGAGCGGGGGCGTTTCGGGAAGCTGGGAGGCCTCGCTGGCGGCGGGCGGCGGGTTCTTCATGTCGCGGACCAGGCCGCGGCCGGTGTCGTTCTGGTGACGCACCGACATGCCGATGAAGAAGGCCAGGGCGGCGGCGATGATGAAGCCGAAGACCGCCAGGCCACCTCCGCCGCCGGTGGACGCGGCCGGGGCGGGGGGCGGCACCGGCTTGGCGACGGGCTCCTCCTTCAACTCCGGCAGCTTCGGCTTGTCGTCGTCCGCCGGGCTTTCCTTGGCGATCTCCTCGATCTCCTCCGGGCTCAGCGCGAAGTCGAAGGCGACGTCGCCGATGTTGACCGAGATGCCGTCGTGGAGCGGGACGATGTCGAGCCGCTTGCCGCCGAGCTTGGTGCCGTTGGTCGAGCCGAGGTCGCGCAGCTCGTAGCCGCCGGAGACGCGCTCCATCACGGCGTGGCGGACCGAGACCGAGCCGCAGTCGATGACGATGTCATTCTCGCTGCCGCGGCCGAGGGTCACCGTCTTGCGGTCGAGGGCGAAGCGGTAGGGTTGCGACTTGCGCTCGGGGACGGTGATGGAAACGCGGGGCATGGCAGAAGAACGGCTCGGATCGGCGGTTTCTAGCGGAAATCGGCGCCCGGACGCACGGAAAATCGAGCCCCCGCCAGGGCCCCGGCGCGCCCTCCGGGAATCCGCCCGCCCCGGCGCGAAATCCAGGTTGCCAAGCCCCCGGCGACCTGCTGGACTTCCCGCACCATGGCTACGGCAACGAACGTCCTCGCAAGCGGCATCGAAATCAACGGTTCGATCCGGTTTTCCAACGACATGATCATCGACGGGAAGATCGAGGGCGAGATCGTCTCCGACAAGGGCCGGGTCACCATCGGCGAGAACGCCCGGGTCAAGGGCGACGTCACCGCCGGCGAGGTCAAGGTCTTCGGCCGCGTCGAGGGCAAGATCACCTCCGAGCGCTGCGAGCTGAAGTCGAAGAGCCGCCTCGACGGCGACATCAAGACGAAGAACCTGTCGATGGAGGAGGGCGCCTCGCTCTCCGGCCGCACCGACATCGGGGGCTGATGGCCTCGAGGCGGGCGGGTTCCCGCCGAGGCCCCACCGAGCTGGTCGCTCCGGCCGACCCTCGCTTCGGTCAAGCGGACGCCCGGACGGCTAAGTGCCGAGTTTCCGGCACAGCCAGGCGACCCGCGCGGCGACGCTCTCGGTTTCGAGCAGGTTCTGGCGCTCGTCCGGCTCGTGGATGAACTGCTGCGCCAGCACGTCGGCCAGGATCGCCGGGTCGTCGATCTGCGAGCTGGTCTCGATCACCGTCTCGCGGGTCGGCTCGGGCAACGACTCGATGGCGTGCCCGGCGGCCTCGCGCAGCGACTCGACCGCCGCCTCGCTCTGCGCCTCGGGCTCGAAGTTCGACGGGATCGGCTGGATCCGCGCGGTCGGGTAGGGCGCATCGAGCTGCCACTCGGCGAAGCGCACCCGGATGACCCCGTGGAGGAGCAGGTTCGAGGTGCCGTCGTCCATCTTGCGGCTGGCCCGGATCAGGCCGATCGTGCCCACCGGCGCGACGGCGAGCGCCGGGTTGTCCTCCTTCGGATCGAGCAGGCGTGCGACCGCGAAGAAGCAGCTGCCGGCGAGGGCGTCCTCGAGCATCCGGCGGTAGCGCGGCTCGAAGATCCGCAGCGGCAGCCCGCCGTGCGGGAACAGGGTGCAGTCGGGCAGCAGCATCACGCCGCAGGTCTCCGGGATCGAGATCGAGTCCACGTCACCGAGCATCGACCGAATCGCTGCCTTGCCAAGGGACAATCGTGGGTGGATGGGAATCCAGGTTCGGGGATGGCGGCGCGGCGAGGGAAGGAAGGGGAGGTGCGGGGGAGGAGTCGGAGGGATGCGATTGTTCCGGAGCCGGGTGAAGTGGCGGGGGGAAGTAGCCGGTAGCGGGTAGCAAGGGGGGGCTCTGCATCGGAGCGCCGACCTCCGTCGGCCATGAGGTGTGGCGGCGGAGCGAAAGGGCGACTCGAGCAGGCTCAAGCCTGCGGTCCGATGAAGAGGGGCGCATCGGACCGCCGACTTCAGTCCAATGCCTTTAAGGATTCAGCAGGCTCGACTGAGCATATTTTGCTTGTACTATTGGGGCAGCTGTTTTGATTGGGCGGATGCAGATGCAATCCGGGTCCACTCCTCACCTTCC
>JAUIJB010000044.1 GCA_030430455.1 Verrucomicrobiia bacterium
GACCCGGATTGCATCTGCATCCGCCCAATCAAAACAGCTGCCCCAATAGTACAAGCAAAATATGCTCAGTCGAGCCTGCTGAATCCTTAAAGGCATTGGACTGAAGTCGGCGCTCCGATCGGACCGCAGGCTTGAGCCTGCCCCGAAGCGCCCTTTCGCTCCGCATCCTCACCTCTCAGCCGACTGAAGTCGGCGCTCCGATCAACCGGCAAGGGCCTTTGCCGTGGTCACGGTCTGCTCGACCACGGCCTTCACCTGGTCGAGCTGCTTCGGGTCCTTGAGATTCCCGTCGTCATCGAAGGCATCGAATGCGCCGCTGAGGGCGAACTGCTTCGGCACCACGTGGACACCGATGTTGCCGAGGATCGAGCGCAGGTGGACCAGCCCGCGCAGGCCGCCCAGGCCGCCCGGCGATGCCGCCAGGAGACCGGCCACCTTGCCGCGGTAGGCCGCCAAAGCCGGCTCGTCATCGCTCTCCGTCCGACTGCACCAGTCGATCAGGTTCTTCAGCAGCGGGGTGACCGACGAGTTGTATTCCGGCGAACAGAACACGAGGGCATCGGCCTCCACCAGCTTCTGCTTCACCACCTTCGCCCGCGCCGGCATCCCCTCGGCTTCCTCGAGGTCCTGGTCGAAGAGCGGCATGCGGAGTTCATCTGGCTCGAGCACGACAGCCTCGCTGCCGAGCTCGCGAACGATACCCGCCGCCACTTCCGCGAGCTTACGGTTCACCGAACCCGTGCGGGCACTTCCGGAAATGAGAATCACCTTCATGATTCGCTAGAGACTAGCGGGCTCAGAAAAAGATCAAGGGGAAGGTCGCCAATGGGCCCGCCAGCCGGACCAAAAAAACGAGGGCTGGAATCCCAGCCCTCCCGCGATCGAACCGAGTTCGCCGCCCCACTCAACGTCGACGCCGGAACAGGGCGATCACTCCGAGGCCTCCCAGCATCGCGATACCGGGCTCGGGAACGATGGTCACCCCGAAGGTCAGCCCGGTCGCCGGCCGGATGGGGTCGGGACCTTCGAAAACCGTCGCATGGGTCACGATGCTGCCGTCCCCGGGAATCACGAACTCCGGATCGGTCAGAAGCCCGGCACTCTGGCCATCGAACCAAACGATGCCGTAGGCGTCTCCCGGGCTCGTGGTGCCGACATAATTGAGAGCGACTCCCAAAATCCCACCTGTTCCCCCTGGAGTCGTCAAATCATCCTCCAGCATGAAACTTGTGTCCTGAGTCAAGTCACCTGCCAGATAGAGTACATCATCGGTTGGATCCCCACGCAAATCGGCGAGTTCGAATGCTGCGTTCAGGGATGGAGTTACCCCGCCATAGCCGCTCAACCATCCATCGCCGTCACCATCGACGATCACCCCGTAATGGAGATCGTTCGAGGGAGCCCCTGAAGCATCCGCAAAATTGGAGTTAACCCCGCCGAAAAATGCGGCATTGAAGGCCAAGGTCACCGAACCCTGAGCGGAGTCAGCAAGTCCAATCGCCAAGGCACTGGCAATGATTCTGTTTTTCAGGGGAATGGGCATCGACCCAGGCATTGATTGGATCAGGTAACGATCACCTTGTCGCTTTCCGGTGCAGGGCATGGACGTGGAGCAAAAGAAAGGAGGGCAGGTTTCCCTGCCCTCCTTGTGAGTCAAACTTCGTCCTAACCTCTCGCTTAGCGGCGGCGGCGAAGCAGGCCGAGCAGACCAAGACCACCGAGAAGGGCGACCGAGGGCTCGGGAACGAAGGTGAGGCCGGTTGCCGGGCGAACCGGATCAACTCCGACGAAGGGGCTGTCGTGGTTCACAATGGCACCGTCCGAAGGAACGACAAAGGCCGCGTCGGTGAGAACACCGCCGCTCTGGCCGTCGAGCCAGACAAGGCCGTAGGCATCGCCGGCTCCGACGTCACCGGTGAAATCAAACACGATTCCCGTGACACCACCCGGACCACCAACAGTCGCGAAGTCACCCTCGATGAGAGCGCTCGTGTCTTGGGTCAGGTCGCCAGCGAAGTAGAAGACGTCGTCGGTCGGGTCACCAAGCGACGAGGTCAGTGCAGCCATTCCGTTGAGGGAGGGCGAAATCGCACCGTAGTCGTTGAGCCAGCCGTCACCAGCACCATCAACGATCACGCCGTAGAAGAGACCGTTCGACGGGGTGCCAGCTGCGTTGGCAAGGTTGGAGGCAACGCCACCAGCAGCAACGGCGTTGAACGAGATGGTCACCGCTCCGTGGGAGAGGCCGAGGAGGCCCACCGAAAAAGCGGTGGCAGCCAAGGTTTTGGTCAGTTTCATGTGCACTAGGTTCGTGTTGGTGATTGGAGGTTAGTTTGTAGATCCGGGGTGAATGAATCAGAGGCTCGGGATGTAACCCTGCTCGTTCGACCAATCGAGATCGCCGTCAGGATTGCCCGCCGCACGGCGATAAATGTAACCGTTGCCGCCGCCGATCGGGAAATCGTCAGCCGGGCCAACCGGACCACCAAAGGTGAGCAGCCAAGCCGATCCCGTGTAGGTCAGGATTTGAGAAGCACCCTTGTTGACACCAGACGTGGTATTGTCGAACACGATCAGGTTGTCACCCGCACCTGCAGGGATACCAGCGGCGCCGATTTCTTCCTCGACCGGCGAGAAGTAGCCGACACGGTTGTCAGCCTGGGAAGCACCCGAGTTCTTGCTGATGATCGTACGGTGATTCCAAGTCGGAACTTCACCGGTGAAGACGAGATCGGCAATGCCGGCGGACGCCGGGGTCCGGACGAGGAATGCCTCACCAGGGTAGACGACGACGTCGTCGGCAGGACCGATCGGACCGCCAAAGGTCTGAAGCCAGCCGCTCGGAGTCATCGTGTAGATGAACGCCGCGCCGAGGTTGATGCCACCGGCGCCTTCGTCGAAGAGAATGACGTTGGTTCCGTTGGGAGCGACGCCGATCGGAAGCATGCTGAGCAGGGTCGTCGCCGGCTCGATGCGAACCGTGTCACCATTTGCCACAGCCGAAAGGTCGCCCACGACGGAAGTCGCGGTCACGGTGTCGGCGGTGTTGTCGGTGATCAGGGCCATGGCGCCTTCCTCGGCGCCGCTGGTGACGACGAGAAGGTGGGGTTCGGTGGTCCACTCGGTGGTCGGGGTCCAAGCCGGAGCACCCTGCACGGTGACGGTGGTCGCCGTGGCCGAGTCAGCAGCGCCGGTGAAGGCGGCCGGCTGGGCAAGCGGAAGCGAGAGCGAGGCATCGCTGCTGGCGGGGATGTTGTCGACACCGACGGTGGTGTCACCCTGGGAGACGAACCCGACCGGGTTCGTGACTGCGGCGGAGGCCGCAGTGGCAGCAGCTGCGAAGAGCAGCGCAAAGGAAGTGATTGTTTTCATGACGTTGGTTGTTTGCGGGTTTTGTTCGGTATTTGGGTGGGAGTTCAGCGCTTCACCCGCGGAGGAACAACATTCCTGGACGCAAGTGGGCACGGAACGCCCGGGTCTCGAGGGGAAAAAACCACGGTTTGGAGGGGTGCGGCAAGTGCTTTTTTTGGCAGGAGCTTCCATTTTTTTGGGGTGGTGGGCAGCCGGGAAGGTGTTCGTGTCGGGAGCCAAGCGCGGAGCCATCTCCTAATTCACACAAAACCAATGGGTTGAGCGAATTTTTAGGATTCGATGGAAAGTTCCTTTGCGCGCTTTTCGGCGGAAAACATGGCAATTTCGTCGCATCGTGCCTGCGCGTAGATCCCCGCAGGGCATTCTGGCGCCGGTTTTCTGTGGGGAAGGAGGCCACACTGACCGGCGGATTCGGCCGAACCGGGCGGATTCCGGCGGCCCGGCTCCCATGCGGCTTGCATTCCCGGCCATCGGCCTCTGGACTCCCTCCCCCATGCCCAAGGAATCCCACCCCATCATCGTCGGCGGCACGGTTGCCATCGACCACGTCAAGACGCCCGGATCGGAAGCCAGCAACCTGCTCGGCGGCTCGGCGGCCTACGCCGCCCTGGCCGGGAGCTTCTACACCCAGCCGGTGCACCTGGTCGGGATCGTCGGCCAGGACTTCCCGGAGGAGCACCTCAGGATGCTCGAGGGCCGCGGGGTGACGCTGGACGGGATCGAGCGCTCGGAGGGCGATTCCTTCACTTGGAGCGGCGAATACCGCGAGAACATGAACGACCGGGTGACCCACCGGGTGGGTTTGAACGTGCTCGAGGACTGGCAGGTGAAGATCCCGGCGGGCATCGCCGACACGCCGATCGTGGTGCTGGCCAACATGTCGCCCGACAACCAGCTGCAGATGCTCGGCCAGTGCCGCGCGAAGGAGCGCTTCGTCATCGCCGACACCATGGACCTGTGGATCGAGATCGCCAACGAGCGGCTCCACGAGGTGCTCGGCCAGATCGACCTGTTCGTGATCAACGAGGGCGAGGCGCGCGACTTCGCCGGCACCTCGAACCTGGTCGAGGCGGGGCGGATCCTGCTCGGCAAGGGGCCGGAGTTCGTCGTCATCAAGCTCGGCGAGTTTGGCGCGATGCTGTTCTGGGCCAACAACCAGGAGGTCGGCGGGAGCGACTCGGTGCCCTGCCGCGAGACCTTCTTCCGCTGCGCCGCCTTCCCGCTGCGCGGGATTGCCGACCCGACCGGGGCCGGCGATTCGTTCCTCGGCGGCCTCGCCGGCTACCTCGCCAGCCATGCCGGCGGCGATTACTCCTTCGAGCACATCCGCCAGGCGGTGGTCCAGGGCTCGGTGGTCGCCTCGTTCACCTGCGAGGCCTTCTCGACCCGCCAGCTCGAAAGCATCAGCCGCGGGGACATCGACGAGCGCCTCGAGGTGTTTCGCGAGATGACCCGGTGGTAGGCGCCTGCGGCGGGGTGAGCCGGTGAGCCAGTGACTAGGGGGTGGTGACGGTCGCCTTCGCCTCGCGGGTGGCGGCGGCGATGTCGGCCGCTTGAAGCAGGTCGGAGACGATCACGACGCGGCGGGCGCCGGCGGCGGTCACCTCGGCCAGGTTGCCGCGCTTGATGCCGCCGATGCAGAAGACCGGGATCCGCGCGCCGACCTCGCGCTCGACCGCGGCGATGTTTTCCAGCCCGATGCCCGGGCGGCCGAGCTTGGTCGGAGTCGGGAACAGCGGGCCGAAGCCGATGTAGTCGAAGCCTTCCGCAAGGGCGGCGCGGGCCTGCTCCGGCGAGTGGGTCGAGCGGCCGATGATCATCCGCCCGCCGACGATTTTCCGCGCGGCCTCCAGCGCGCCGTCGTCCTGGCCGAGGTGGAGCCCGTCGGCGCCAAGCTCCGCGGCCAGCTCCGGGAAGTCATTGATCACCAGCGGCACGCCGGCGCTGCGGCAGAGCGGCAGGAGCTTGCCGCCGATCTCGCGAATGACGGCCTCGCCCTGCTCCTTCGCGCGCAGCTGGACGATGTCGGCACCGCCGGCGATCAGCTCGGTGGCCGCCTGCGCCGCCGCGGCCGGCGCGACGTAGCCGAGGTCGACGATGGCGTAGAGCCGGGCGCTGGAAAGTTGCGGGTGCATGGATCGGAGCGCCGACTTCAGTCGGCAACGCCCGCCGATGCAAGGCGGGCCTCAGCATGTCTCATCGGAGCGCCGACTTCAGTCGGCCAAGAGGTGTGACGGCGGAGCGAAGGGGCGCTCCGGGGCAGGCTGAAGCCTGCGGTCCGATTCCGGCCCCACCGCCCGCGGTCTTCCGTCTTCCCCGCAGGCTTCCTATTCCCCCTTCTTCTCGTCGAGGAAGCGCTGGACCCAGCCGATGTCGTAGTTGCCCTCCTGGAAGTCCGGGTGGTCGATGATCTCCTGCTGGAAGGGAATGGTCGTCTTGATCCCGCGGATCATGAACTCGCCGAGCGCCCGCTTCATCCGCGCGATCGCCACCTTCCGCGTCGCGGCGGTGACGATCAGCTTGGCGATCATCGAGTCGTAGTACGGCGGCACCGTGTAGCCCGAGTAGACGTGGGTGTCGACCCGCACGCCCTTGCCGCCGGGCGCGTACCACAGGTGGATCGGCCCCGGGCTCGGGGTGAAGTTCATGTAGGGGTCCTCGGCGTTGATGCGGCACTCGATCGAGTGGCCGCGCGGCCGGGACTTGAGGACGTGGGCGGAGAGCGGCATGCCGGCGGCGATGCGGATCTGCTCCTTGATGAGCTCGCAGCCCATCACTTCCTCGGTCACGGGATGCTCCACCTGGATGCGGGTGTTCATCTCCATGAAATAGAAGTTCTCCGCCTTGTCATCGACGAGGTACTCGATGGTGCCGGCGTTTTCGTAGCCGATCGCCTGGATCAGGCTCACCGAGGCCTCGCCCATGCGCTTGCGCAGCTCCGGGGTCAGCAGCGGCGAGGGGCATTCCTCGATGATCTTCTGGTTGCGGCGCTGCATCGAGCAGTCGCGCTCGCCGAGGTGGATGAAGTTGCCGTGCTGGTCGCCGAGGACCTGGAACTCGATGTGGTGCGGATTGAGCACCAGCTTCTCGAGGTAGCAGTCGCCGTTGCCGAAGGCGGCCTGGGCCTCGTTCGAGGCGGCGCGGTAGAGGTTGATGAAGTCGCGCTCGTCGAAGCACGGCCGCATGCCGCGGCCGCCACCGCCGGCGGTCGCCTTGATCATCACGGGGAAGCCGATCCGCCGGGCCTCCTCGAGGCCCTCGTTCTCGTCGGCGAGGATGTCGCTGCCGGGCGTGATCGGCACGCCGTTGGCGATCGCGGTGGCCCGCGCGGTCGCCTTGTCGCCCATCTTCGAGATCACCTCGGCCGAGGGGCCGATGAAGCGCACCTTGCAGCTGTCGCAGATCTCGGCGAAGTCGGCGTTTTCCGAGAGGAAGCCGTAGCCCGGGTGGATGGCGTCGGCCTCGGTGATCTCGGCGGCGGCGATGATCCGGTCGGCCTTGAGATAGCTCTCCTTGCCGGCGGCGGGGCCGATGCAGACGGCCTCGTCGGCCAGCTGGACATGCATCGAGTCGACATCGGCCTCCGAGTAGACCGCGACCGACTCGACCCCGAGCTCGCGACAGGCGCGAATGATCCGCAGGGCGATCTCGCCGCGGTTGGCTACCAGGACTCGCTTGAACATGGATTCGGGGGTTCGCCCGCCCGCGGCGGGCGCCGGGGCCTACTTGAGGCGGAACATGGGGTCGCCGAACTGGACCGCGGTGCCGTCGTCGAGCAGCACCTCGCTGATGGTGCCGGAAGTCTCCGCCTTGATCTCGTTCATGACCTTCATGGCCTCGATGATGCACAGGGTCTGGCCCTCGCTCACCGTGTCGCCGACCTTGACGAACTCCGGCTGGTCCGGCGACGGGCGGCGGTAGAAGGTGCCGACCATCGGGGAGGTGATCTCGTTGCCGTCGGCGACGGGGGCGGCCTCCGCGGCCGCCGGCGCCTGGGCCGGGGCGGGTGCCGCCGCAGCGGGCGCGGCATGGACCGTCGGCATCGCGGCCATCAGCCCGCTGAGTGCCTCCAGATCCGGCCCCTTCTTCATTTTCAGATGAAAGCCGTCCTTCGACATGTCGAAGTCGGTGAGCCCGTGCTCGTTCATCAGTTCGACAATCTTGCGAATTTCCTTCAGATCCACGGCACTAGGGAGTGGGGGTGTTCGGGGGGCGAATGGAAGGAACTTTGGGATTCTGAACAAACAGCGTCAAGCCCCATCGGCCGGAGCGGCCGGGGGCGGTCCCACGGCCGGTTTTGGCTTGCCTCCGCGGGCGCGGCGCGGTGGGTGGGCGCGTGCCGCCGCAACGGTCCCATCCCCAGCCCGCCCTCCAGCCCCGTCCCGCGGAAGCGGGGGAATTCGTGCCCGGCGACTACTTCCGCCGGCTCGAGCCCGGCGAGATCTTCGCCGACCCCAAGCCGCTCGAGGTCGACCTCGGCTGCGGTGACGGATCGTTCCTGATCGACCTCGCGGCGGCCCACCCGGAGAGGCATTTCCTCGGTGTCGAGCGCCTGCTCGGCCGGGTCCGCAAGGTCTGCCGCCTCGCCACCCGGCGCGGCCTCGCCAACCTCCGCGTGCTGCGCCTGGAGAGCCGCTACACCGTCGAGTGGCTGCTGCCGCCGGCCTCGGTCTCGCGGCTCCACCTGTTGTGCCCGGACCCCTGGCCCAAGGCCCGCCACCACCGTCGGAGGCTGGTCCAGCAGGAGTTTCTCGCGGCCGTCTGGGAGGTCCTCGAACCCGGCGGTGAGTTCCTCTTCAAGACCGACCACGAGGAATATCACGAGTGGGTCATCGAGGAGGTCGCGCGCTACAACTGCGGCGGCGGCTTCGAGACCCTCGAGTGGCCCGAGGATGCCTTCTACTACCCCAAGACCGACTTCCAGCGGCTGTGGGAAGGCGAGGGCAAGAAGCTCCAGTCGCTGCGGCTGAGGAAGCCACCGGAGGGGTGAGGGTCGGGAAAGGGACGGGCTGCGGCCGCTGGGCGCTCCGGACCGGCTGGAAAGCGCGGGTTGGGCGGTGAGCGGCTGGGGAGAGGTGGCGGAGCGCAGGGCATAAGACCTATGGGACCTATGGGACCGATATGGCGTGAGGCTGCGCCTCACCCTTGCACTTTGGACGGCTCCGAAAGGTGAGCTCCCGCCCCACCCATCTTCGCAGCGCCAGGGCTGACACTGCGGAGCGCAGGAGATGCTTCCATAGGTCCTATAGGACCCATAGGACCTATTTCCTGTGCTCCGCCACGTCTCCCAAGCCGCTCGGTTGCCAGGGCGGCGCTTTCCAGCCGGTCCGCAGCGCCAGCACGCCCGCTCAATCGGCCGCCCCCGGCGGAACCCGGCACTCCGAGCCATCGACGAAGCCCCGCAGCACCAGCTCACCCTCCTCATGGGTCATCGTCACCGCGCCGCACTCACCCTGGTGAAACACCCGGATGCCGCGGCGCTCGCAGTTGCGCCGCCAGCGCGGCGACAGGCGCTCGGAGGCCGGGAAGTCGTCGTGGGTCGCGATGATCACCCGCGGCTGCACCGCCGCCAGCAGGCCGTCATCGACCTCGCGGTCGTGGAGGTGCCTGCCGATCACGAGGACCTCCGCGCGGACATCGACGCCGGACTCGCGCAGCGACCGCCACAGCTGCCAGCCGCTGTCGGCGAGGAACAGGACCCGGCTGCCCTGCCAGTCGAGCCGGACCGGCATCACCCGGTCGTCGGCGAGGGCCGCGAGGTTGCGCGGCGGGGGTTCGTGGAGGACCTCCAAGGTGGCCCCGGGGGACAGCGGATAGGGACGGCCCACCCGGCCGCGCCGCAGGCGGACCCCGCGGTCGTCGGCCGCCACCAGCAGGTCGCGGAAAACGGGGCTGCGCGCCTCGAGGACCGGAACCAGGCCACGGCGCAGCGGGAAGGCGTCGAGCGCCTCGACCAGGCCGCCGGCATGTCCGGTCTCCGGATGGGTCATCACGAAGGCCGCGGGGCGCAGCGCCATGCGCCGCAGCGAGGGACCCAGCACGCCCTCGAAGCTGCGCCGCGAGCCGCCATCGACGAGCGTCGTCGAGCCGCCGTCATGGAGCACCGCCGCGCCGTCGCTACCGAGGTCGTAGACGATCAGGAAATCCTCCGCCGGCCGGTCGCGCGGCACCGCCAGGTGCCCGCCGGGCAGCTGTGCCGCGCCCTCGGCCAGCGCCAGGGTGGTGCGGGCGAGGCCGCCGTTGAGGCGGTTGATCCGCTCGCCCACGGCGGGCAGCGGCGAGAGCACCGCGGCCAGGAAGGCGGAGCCGAGCATGAGGAAGACGGGCACCGAAAGCAGTGCGCTGGCCGGGATGGAAACCGGCGTGAACAGCCCGAAGTAGAACGCGGTCAGCGGCGCCGAGCCGGCCCAGGCCGCGGTCGACACCGAGAGCACCCCGACGACCTTGCGGCGCAGGCCGAGCCAGGCCGACTGCCAGCCGCGGTAGAGCTGGCGCGGCAGGTACGGTTCGGCGCGGGAGATCCAGCCGAAGGGCCGGCTGCAGGGGCCGGCGAGCCAGCCGATCGCGAAAACCACCCCGAAGGACAGCTGGACCCCGGCATGAAACAGCCGGTGCGGCTCGCTCAGCACCACCCACAGCAGCGCGAGCCCCAGCGCGTTGACCACGTCCGGGCGACGCTTCAGCCAGAATCCCGCGAGGACCACGGTCGCCATGGTCGCGGCCCGCACGGCCGGCGGCTTCATGCCGGTGAGCCAGGCGTAGAAGAACATCAGCGCCACCAGCAGCGGGATCGAGCTGCGCCGTGGCACGCCGAGCGCCCCCAACAGCATCCACCCGAGCAGGCCGACCATGCCGACGTGCAGGCCGCTGACGGCGAAGACGTGCAGGGTTCCGCTGCGCCGGAAGGGATCGATCAGGACGTCGTCGTTGGGGTGCTCGCCGAGCACCACCGCGCGGATCACGGCGACCTCGCGCGAGCGCGGGTCGAGCCCCCGGGTGACCGCCGTGCGGAACCACTCGCGAACTCGCTCGCCGGCGACCGCCGAGCCGCCCTCCTCGATGCTCACCCCACTGGCCCGGAACACCGCGAAGACGCCCTGGCGGAACAACCAGCGGCCGACATCGAAGGCGCCCGGGTTGCGGCGCTGGGGCAGCGCCTGGAAGCGCCCCCCACCGCTGACCCGGTCCCCCGGTGCGGGCGGCCTGCCGAAGCCGCGGAACCAGACCCGGCCACCGCCGTGCGAGGCATCCACGCGGACCAGCGCCGACCACCCGGCCGAGGCGCTGCGCACCCGGCCGACCACCCGGCCGCTGACCTCGCCGGGCCGCCCCTTGCCGACCGCAGCCGCCCGCTGGTGCTGCCCGGCGACGCCGCGGCCATGGCTCCAGCCGGCGACGAGCGCCACGCCGAGGGCGACCGCGAGCAGCTGCCAGCGGCGCTCGACCAGCAGGCCGGCCACGACACCGATGGCCAGCGGCAGGCCGGCGAGCCATGCCCCGTCGGCGACCAGCACCGCCGCCGCCCCGAGCAGGGCGACCCACAGAACCGGGTGGCGATCCACCCGCCGGCGGAGCCACCCTTTCATGGCACGGGAGCCGAGCTGGACCGCTCAGGCGCAGGCTTCAGACGATGCCCCACTCATGCAGCTTGTGGCGGGCATTCGCCGAGTGGCGGGTTTCCGGAAACTGGTCGACCACCTGCTGCATGATGGTGGCCGCGCTGTTGCGGTCGCCGAGGCTCTCGTCGTAGACCTCGGCCAACCGGAACATCAGGAAGGCGGCGTCGTTCGGCTGCCACTCCTGGCCCTCGATCGCCTCGCGCAGCGTCTGCACCGCAGCGGCCGGGTCACCCAGCTGCTCGCGCTGGATCTTGGCGATCTCGACCACCGGGATGCGGTTCATCGGGTCGGCCGCCTGGGCGTCGCGGAAGGCGGCGATGGCGCCCTCGAGGTCGCCCTGCGCCAGCTTGGCGCGCGCGTCGTGCATGACGTCCTCCTCGACCTCCTCACCGCTGTCGTAGACCGCGTGGGTGAACTTGTGGGCGATGATCGGCAGCAGATCGAGGACGAAGATGACCCCCACCAGTCCCGCGGTCAGGAAGGCGAACAGGATCCCCTGCAAGGTCCTGCCGCTCTTGATGTTCTCGATCTCGTCCCGCATCGACGGGATCATCTCCATCTCGTCCTGGTAGCCCTGCTCCTCGATCTCGGCGATCTTCTGCTGGATTTCCTCGATCTGACCGCGGTCGGCGGTGGCGAACTTGTACCAGCCGAAGGCCAGACCCAGCCCGAGGAGAAGATAGAACACCCATTTCATGACCCGGCGAGTCTATCAACTCGACCGCACCTCCGGGGAAGGAAAAACCCTGCCACCTTCGCGAGTCCGGGCGGGACGGGCCCGCAGGCCCTCAGACCCGCTTGGCCGCGCGGCCCTCGTCGATGAGCTTCCAGAAGGTCTTCGACTCGGCCAGCTCCTCGTCCTCGGCCAGCGGGATCTTCGAGCGGAACAGGAAGTCCGAGAAGGTCCCCTTGTGAAGCACCCGGTGGACCACCACCTTGCTCTCGTCGACCTCGAAGTAGATCCGCCAGTCGTCGGCGCGGAAGCGGTAGAGCCGCTTGCCCTCCCGCTCGAGCTTGCCGAAGCGCTCGCCGTCGAGGTTCTCGAGGTCCTCCTCGGAAACCTTGAACTGGTCGAGCAGGTCGAGCTGCTCCAGCGTGTCCAGCTGGGAGATCTCGTTGGCGCTGATTTCGTTGAAGACGATCTGGAACACGACCCGGACGCTAGGTTGCGGCACGAAAGATCCAAGTGCCAACTTGCGGCAGCCCGCCCGGCTTCAGCCGTCGAGCGGATCCGGGCAGCGATCGCGCAGGCGGCAGCGGCCGCAGAACTCGCCGAGGAACAACTCGTCGGCCCAGGCCATCAGGCGCTCGACGTCGCCGCGCTCGTCGCTCAGGAAGCCGGCCTCGAAGTTGCGCCGGTCCGGGTGCTTCGCGCCCATCCCCGCTCCGGTCAGGTTGGGCGAACCCACGAACGCGCGACGGCCGTCGACGATCACCGCCTTGGTGTGGACCCGCGGGCACAGCACGCGCTCGAACAGCTCGCTCTCGACCAGCACCGGGAAGCGGTCGAAGTCCTCGCGGAAGCGCGGGCCGGGTTCCTTGGCGTGGACCAGGCGCACCGCGATGCCGTCCTCGACCAGGCCGGCAAGCACGGCGAGGAAGGGCACCGAGCGGCGGCCGCGGACGACGTGGAGGTCCTTGAGGTCCGCGGTGATGATCCACACGAAGCGCTGCGCCGCGGGCACCAGTTCCTCGATCACCCGCTGGTGGATCTCCTCGTTGAGCAGCAACTCGCGCACGCCTCGAGTGAAATACCTGAGTGAAATTCTGAAACGCTGAAAAACTGAAATGCTGAAATGCGGGCACTCCGACTTCCGCCTCGACACCCCGGCGGCGAGGGCCCAGCCTCCCGGCGCGATGAGCTTCATCTCCAGCGGATCCCCTGCATGCGCCGCCCTCCTTCTAGGGCTGGCCACCCGCTGACCTTTTCCCTCTGCCCCAGCGCCACCCGCGTCCCGAGCGATGGCTTCCGCAGTCCGGCTTCCATCCGCGTTCCCGGCGCAACACCCCCGCTGCTCCATCTCGACGGATGGCAGATGATGGATGACGGATGCGCTGGACAGCAGCGACCCCCTTCCCAGGCACCTCATTGCTCTCGCGCCATCGACCAGCCGGACCGCTCCGGCACTGACCCCTTTTCACTTTCTCCATTTTCCTTTCCACTGCGGCGCAGCCGCCACCTCCATGAACCCATCCGCCATCACGAAATACCGGCCGTTTCCCGCGGTCGACCTGCCCGACCGCCAGTGGCCGGACCGGACCATCGACCGCGCCCCGATCTGGTGCTCGGTCGACCTGCGCGACGGCAACCAGGCGCTGCCGCAGCCGATGTCGATCCAGGAGAAGCTCGAGTTCTTCGACCTGCTGTGCCGCATCGGCTTCAAGCAGATCGAGATCGGCTTCCCCTCCGCCGCCGACACCGAGTTCAACTTCTGCCGCCGCCTGATCGAGGACGACCTGATTCCCGACGACGTCACCATCCAGATCCTGGTGCAGACGCGCGAGCACCTGATCCGGCGCTCCTTCGAGGCCATCCGCGGCGCCCGGCGGGCGATCGTCCACATCTACAACTCGACCTCGCCGCTGCAGCGCCGGGTGACCTTCGGCGACGCCACCCGCGAGGAGATCCGCGACATCGCGGTGGCCGGCGCCGAGCTGGTCCGGGAGCTCGTCCCGACCATCCCCGACACCGAGGTCGTGCTGCAGTACTCGCCGGAGTCCTTTTCCGACACCGAGCTCGACTTCGCCCTGGAGTGCTGCAACGCGGTGATCGGGGTGTGGCAGCCGACGCCGGACAAGCGGATGATCATCAACCTGCCGGACACCGTCCAGTGGACCACCCCGAACGTCCACGCCGACCAGATCGAGTGGATGTGCCGCCACCTCGACCGGCGCGAGTGCATCGACGTCTCGCTGCACACCCACAACGACCGCGGCACCGGCACGGCGGCCACCGAGCTCGGCCTGATGGCCGGCGCCGACCGCGTCGAGGGCACCCTCTTCGGCAACGGCGAGCGCACCGGCAACCTCGACATCGTCAACGTCGCGCTGAACATGAACAGCCACGGCATCCCCACCGGCCTGGACTTCTCCGACCTGCCGTCGATCCGCGCCGTCTACGAGCGGGTCACCCGGATGAGCGTGGCCGAGCGCCAGCCCTATGCCGGCGAGCTGGTCTTCACCGCCTTCTCCGGGTCCCACCAGGACGCCATCAAGAAGGGCCTCGACCGGCGCCAGAAGGAGATCCGCGAGGCCGCCGGCGACGCGTCGCCGGCCTGGGGCGTGCCCTACCTGACCATCGACCCGCAGGACATCGGCCGCTCGTACGAGGCGATCATCCGCATCAACTCGCAGTCCGGCAAGGGCGGCGTCGCCTACGTGCTCGACCGCGAGCACGGCTTCGACCTGCCGAAGACGATGCACCCGCAGGTCGGCAAGCGCATCTACGACCTCGCCGACGCCCAGGGCCGCGAGCTCGACGCCGACGAGATCCGCGACGCCTTCCACCGCTTCTTCACCAACGTCGACAGGCCGCTCGGCGTGAGCGACTACGAGCTGGTCCACCACACCAGCGAGAAGGGCCGCGTCGATTGCACGGCGACCATCGTCATCGACGGCGAGGAACGCCGGGTCGAGGGCCTCGGCAACGGGCCGATCAACGCCTTCGTCCACGCCCTCGAGAACGCCGGCCTGAAGGACGTCAAGGTGACCGACTACCGCTCGCACGCCCTGCACGGCGGCTCGGGCTCGGACGCCGCCGCCTACGTCCAGCTCCAGCACGATGACGGCCGCATCCTGTGGGGTTGCGGCATCGACCCGTCGATCGAGATGGCCGGCCTCAAGGCGCTGGTCACCGCCTGGAACCTGCTGCGCTGAGGCAGCGGCGGGGACCGCGCGGCGGGGCGGTCGCGAAATGCCGGCTTGCGGGATTCGGTTTTCCGTTTCCATTGCCTTCCGAACCTCCACCCGACCCAGCCATGACCGTCATCGAAGCCATCGAATCCCGCCGCGCGATCAAGCACTACGACCCGGATCACGAGATGCCGGAGGAGGACCTCGCCCGGCTGATCGAGCTCACCAAGCTCGCCCCGTCCTCGTTCAACATCCAGAACTACCGCCTGGTGGTCGTGCGCGACCCCGAACTGCGGAAGAAGCTCCGGTCGGTCGCCTGGGATCAGGCCCAGGTCACCGACGCCTCGGTCCTCTTCATCCTCTGCGCCGACCTCGAGGCCCACCTGGCGGATCCGGCGAAATACTGGTCGCACGCTCCGCAGGAGGTCCAAGACATGCTGGGCCCGGCAATCAAGCCCTTCTACGAGGGCAAGGAGCAGCTGACCCGCGACGAGGGCATCCGCTCCTCGGCGCTGGCCGGGATGACCCTGATGCTGGCAGCCAAGGGGATGGGCTATGACTCCTGCCCGATGGTCGGCTTCGACCCGGAGGAAGTGGCGAAGCTGATCCGGCTTCCCGACCACCACGCGCTCAGCTTCATGGTCGCGGTCGGCAAACAGACCAAGCCGGCATGGCCCCGCGGCGAGCGACTGCCCGACTCCGAGGTGGTGATCCACGACCGCTTCGACTGAAGCCGGCTGCGCTCACTCGCGCCCGCCGCGGAAGCGCTGGCGGAGCGGCTCGTGGTCGTGGTCGTCGCGGCCCCGCTCCACCGGCAGGGCCACCAGCACGACGGCCAGCGCGATGCCGCCGCCGATCCCGAGGAGCAGCGGCCAGCGGCGCTTGCGGGCGGCGACCTGCCAGAACCAGCGCCAATGGAGCGCGAGGTGGACCGCGATGAGGACGAGGAAGGCGTAGGAAAGCCAGGTGTGGAGGTCGCCCCACTGGTGGCGGTCCCAGCCGAGCACGCTCAGCCCGCGACCGCCGCGGGACCCCGGCGGCAGCCGCCAAGCGAGCATCAGGCCGGTTCCGGCGAGGCCGCAGAGGTTGAGCCAGATCAGGGCGTTGGCGATGCGCGGCAAGCGGGACCGCCGCGAGGGCTTGGCCGGACCTTGCGCCGTCATGATGGCCGAGGATGGCGGACCCGGCGGTGGCTGTCTTCGCATCCGGGCCCACAGGTCGCGCATTTTCATCCGCCCCGACCCAGCGGCGGACCGCGCGACCCCAGTCGCGCCCGGACACTCCCCGCCGCCGCGCGAAGCCGTGGCTGGCGTCACGCAGCCCCTCCCGCCATGCTCCGCCCGGCCGCCCCGAACCGGCCACCACCCCTTGGATCCGCCACCGCCCATCTCCTCCACCGCACCCCGCAGCCACCGTCTCGACGGCTGGCGCGCCGTGGCGGTGCTCGGGGTGATGTGGCTGCACTGGGCGCCGCCGGAGTGGCGCGGCCCGCTGCCCTGGGAGATCGGGCTGTTCTTCTTCTTCACCCTGTCCGGCTTCCTCATCACCCGCATCCTGCTGCGCGAGCGGGACGCGGCAGTCGGCGGCGGGCGGCTCAGCGTCGCCCGCGCCTCCCGCGCCTACCGTGACTTCCAGGTCCAGCGCGCGCTGCGGATCCTGGTTCCCTGCTACCTCGGCATGGGACTCGCCGCCCTGGTCGGCGCGCCCGACATCCTCGCCCACCCGTGGACCTACCTGGCGCACCTGTCGAACTTTCACATCGCCTTCCTGCCGGACTACCCGGCGGCCACCGCGCACTACTGGACGCTCGCCATCCAGGTGCAGTTCTACCTGCTGTGGCCGCTGGCCATCCTCACCCTGCCGCGGCGCCTGCTGTTTCCCTTCCTGCTCGCCTGTCTCACCGCGGCACCGCTCGGCCGGGTGGTGATCGCCGCCGCCTTCCCCGCCGTGCGGCACCCCGGCGCGATCAGCGTCTGCGCGCTCGACTACTTCGCCGCGGGTGGCCTGCTCGCGCTCGCGTTGCAGGCGGGCACCGCCACCAAGGCCGCCGCCGACAAGCGGATCCGGCGGCTCTCGTGGCTCGCCTTCGCCGGCTACGCGGTGCTCTACGTGTTGCAGCAGGCCGGCCAGCCGGTGCCCGGCCTGCGCCACCTCCAGCAAACCCTGCTGGCCGTCGCCATGGCGGGCCTGGTCGCCTCGAGCCTGGCTCCGGGCCGCCCCGGCCGGCGCTCCCCGCTCGAGCACCCCGCCCTGCTCCACATCGGGCGGATCAGCTACGGCCTCTACCTGTTCCACAACTCGGTGCCGATGGGGCTCGGCTGGGTCCTGCCCTGGCTGTGGCAATGGGGCGAGGGCCCCGCCGCCACCGCCGCCCGGCTGGCCTGCTTCGCCGCCGTCTCGTGGCTGCTGGCCTGGCTGTGCTGGCGCTGGGTCGAGCAACCGCTCGCGCGAATCAAGCGGCGCATGGCAGGCGAGCCCTCCCATCAGCCGGGCTCATCCCCGGGCTGAGCGGCGGCCGCTGGCACCGATTCCGCTCCGCGCGATGCGGCTGGACAAGCGCCAGCCGATCGCCCACCCCTTCCCGCGTTCCGGGAAAGTCACGATTTTGGGGGCAACCCCGGCGCCCCTGACGACATCTCCAACCAGCATCCGGCCCAATCATGTCCACTTCCTTTCTTCCCGCCCCCTTCGCGCACCACTACGAGATCGACCCGAAGTACGCCCGCAGCGCGGTCTACTTCTGCTGCGAGTTCGCGATCGACCAGAGCTTCAAGATCTACTCCGGCGGCCTCGGCTTCCTCGCCGGCTCGCACATGCGCTCGGCGGCCGACCTGCGCCAGAACCTCGCCGGCATCGGCATCAACTGGACCTGCGGCTACTACAACCAGACCCGCGGCGAGGGCCGCGAGATGGCCGTCCAGTTCCGCCGCAAGGATTACCTCTTCCTCCAGGACACCGGGATCCGCTTCCAGATCCCGATCTTCGGCAACCCGGTCTGGGTCGGGGCCCGCTTCCTCTCGGGCGACGTCTTCGGCACCGTCCCGATGTTCTTCCTCACCACCGACCTCGAGGAGAACAAGGCCCAGGACCGCGAGATCACGCGGCGGCTCTACGATGCCGACCCCTACCGCCGCATCGCCCAGTACATGGTGCTCGGGATCGGCGGCGCCCGCCTGCTCGAGGAGCTCCAGGTCGACCCCGAGGTCTGGCACCTCAACGAGGCGCACGGCCTCTCCGCCGCCTTCCGGGTGCTCGAGAAGCACGACGGCGACGCCGCCGAGGTCCGCAAGCGCTTCGTCTTCACCACCCACACGCCCGAGGAGGCCGGCAACGAGAAGACCGCCTTCAACGAGCTCGTGACGGCCAACTTCTTCGGCTCGCTCGGCGAGAAGAAGGTGCGCGAGGCCACCGGCATCAAGGACGCCGTGTTCAACCACTCGCTGGCCGCGCTGCGCCTCAGCCGCACCGCCAACGGCGTGTCGAAGCTCCACGGCGAGGTCTCGCGCGAGATGTGGGGCCACTACCGGGACATCTGCCCGATCGGCCACATCACCAACGCCCAGAACGCGAAGTACTGGCGCGACCGCGGGCTCGAGAAGGCGCGCACCAACGGCGACGTCGAGTTCCTCCGGGAACGCAAGGCCGAGCTCAAGGAAATGCTCTTCCGCACCGTCGCCGACCAGACCGGCAAGCTGCTCGACCCGGACGCGCTGACGATCGTCTGGGCGCGCCGCTTCGCCGGCTACAAGCGCGCCGACCTGATCGCCCGCAACGCCGCGCTGTTCCGCCAGCTCCTCGACGACGAGCGCCGTCCGGTGCAGATCATCTGGGCCGGCAAGCCGTACCCCTTCGACTACGGTGCGATCGACACCTTCAACCACCTGATCGGCCGCACCCTCGAGTTCCCCCGCGCCACGGTGCTCGTCGGCTACGAGCTCGAGCTCTCGCGCCAGCTGAAGTACGGCGCCGACATCTGGCTCAACAACCCGGTCGTCACCCGCGAGGCCTCCGGCACCTCGGGCATGACCGCCGCCATGAACGCCGCGGTCAACCTGTCGACCTACGACGGCTGGGTCTGCGAGTTCGCCAAGGACGGCCACAACAGCTTCATCGTGCCGCCCGCCGATCCCGAGCTCGACGACGAGGCGCGCGACCAGCACGACATGATGGGGATCTACGAGATCCTCCAGAGCAAGGTCCTGCCGCTCTACTACGACCAGCCCGACGAGTGGTGGCGGATCGTCCTCAACTCGATGAACGACGTCGTCCCCTTCTTCGACTCCGACCGCATGGCGGACGAGTACTACGAGAAGGTCTACTCCTGAGGGGTGCCGGCGCCTGCGGACCGGCTGGAAAGCGCCGACTGGGCGACCAAGCGGCTGGGAAGACGTGGCGGGGCGTAGGGAATAGGACGGATGGGTCCTATAGGACCTATGGAAGCATCTCCTGCGCTCCGCAGTGTCGGTCCTGGCGCTGCGAAGATGGGCGGGGCGGGACCTCACCTTCCGGAGCCGTCCAAAACTCAAGGGTGAGGCGCAGCCTCACGCCATATAGGTCGTATAGGTCCCATCCGTCCTATTCCCTGTGCTCCGCCACGTCTCCCCAGCCGCTCACCACCCAACCCGCACTTTCCAGCCGGTGCGCATCGCCAACCAACCCCCTTCACCGGTAACCCCTCAGGCTTCCAAGCCTGCCTCCGGAAAAAAAATGGCATCCCGTAGGGGAGTCGAACCCCTGTTGCCGGAATGAAAATCCGGAGTCCTAACCACTAGACGAACGGGACGCGTTGCCAGCCGCTCAAGCGACCGGGCCGGGAAACTAACCAAGGCGATGCGGCTGACAAGAGAAAAATCACCCTTTTGGAGCCGCGATTGTCCCCTCATCCAACGCATTCGTCACATTCACCGGCGAGCCAGAATGGTGGCTTGCCAGCCGCCCGGGGAACCCTAACCTCCCCGCCCTCAGTCAGTCAGACGCCCCATGAATACCGATATTCTCTCCCAAGCCGCCACCCAAGCCCGCGGACTCGCCATCGACGCCGTGCACGCCTGTTCCTCCGGACACCTCGGACTGCCGCTCGGCTGCGCCGAGATCGGCGCCGTGCTGTGGGGGGACCAGCTGCGCTACAACCCGGAGGCCCCCAAGTGGCTCAACCGCGACCGCTTCATCCTCTCCGCCGGCCACGGCTCGATGTTCCTCTACGGCTGGCTCCACCTCAGCGGCTACGACCTGCCGCTCGACGAGCTGAAGAACTTCCGCCAGCTCGGCTCGAAGACCCCGGGCCACCCGGAGTTCAACGAGACCCCCGGCGTCGAGGCCACCACCGGCCCGCTCGGCCAGGGCGTCGGCAACGCCGTCGGCTACGCCCTCTCCGGCAAGCGCGCCGCGGCCCGCTTCAACACCGCCGACCACACCATCTTTGACCACCACGTCATCGCCCTGCACGGCGACGGCTGCCTGCAGGAGGGCGTCGCCAAGGAGGCCATCGCCTTCGCCGGCCACAACCACCTCGACAACCTGATCCTCATCTACGACTCGAACGACGTCACCCTCGACGCCATGGCCGAGCGGACCCAGAGCGAGGACGCCGAGGGCTACTTCAAGTCGCAGGGCTTCGACACCTACCCGGTTGACGGCCACGACTTCGCCGCGGTCCAGGACGCGCTCGCCAAGGCCAAGGCCGACGACAACGGCAAGCCCAAGGTGATCATCGCCAAGACCCTCATCGGCAAGGGCATCCCGGAGGTCGCCGGAACCGCCGCCGGCCACGGCGAGGGCGGCGCCAAGTTCGCCGAGTCGGCCCGCGAGGGACTCGGCCTGCCCGCGGAAACCTTCTACGTCTCCGACGAGGTCCGCGGCTACTTCGCCGAGCGCGCCGAGGCGCTGAAGAGCGAGTTCCTGCAGTGGCAGAGCACCTACGAGGCCTGGGCCCAGGCCAACCCCGAGCTCGCCGTCGAGCTCCGCGCCGGCGTCAATGGCGAGGTCCCCAGCGACCTCGCCGACCGCATCCCGGCCTTCCCCGAGGACCACAAGGGCGCCACCCGCGCCTGTGGCGGCGAAGTGATCCAGTCCGTTGCCAAGGAGGTTCCCCAGCTGGTTTCCGGCTCGGCCGACCTCTACGGCTCGACCAAGAACTACATCAAGGACGCCGGCGACTTCGGCCCGGACAACCCGACCGGCCGCAACATCTGGTTCGGCATCCGCGAGCACGCCATGGGCGCGATCTGCAACGGCATCGCCTACGACGGCCTGTTCCACGCCAGCGGCGCGACCTTCCTGGTCTTCGCCGACTACATGCGCGGCGCCATCCGCCTGGCCGCCCTCTCGCACCTGCCGGTCACCTTCATCTTCACCCACGACTCGGTCGGCGTCGGCGAGGACGGCCCGACCCACCAGCCGGTGGAAACGGTCAGTGGCCTGCGCGTGATCCCCAACCTCGACGTCATCCGCCCGGCCGACGGCGAGGAGGTCGCCGGTGCCTGGGCCGCGGCGATGCTCCGTAGCGACGGCCCGACCGCGCTCATCCTCACCCGCCAGGGCGTGCCGCAGATGACCCAGCTGTCGTCCGGCGAGCGCCGCGAGGGCGTGCGCCGCGGCGCCTACATCGTCAAGAAGGAGAGCGGCCAGCTCGACACCATCCTGATCTCCGCCGGCTCGGAAGTGCAGCACGCGCTCGAGGCCGCCGAGCAGCTCGGCGACGGCGTCCGCGTGGTCTCGATGCCGAGCATGGAGCGCTTCGACCGCCAGGGCGCCGACTACCGCGAGGAGATCCTGCCGAAGTCCTGCACCAAGCGCATCGCCATCGAGGCCGGCGTCAGCGGCCTGTGGTGGAAGTACGTCGGCAGCGAGGGCAAGATCGTCGGCATCGACCGCTTCGGCCTCAGCGCCCCCGGCGGCACCGCGATGAAGGAGCTCGGCATCTGCGCCCAGTCGGTCATCGACGCCGCCAAGTAAGCGACGGAGCGCGGACCACCCCGCCCACCGTCCAACCGGGTTTCCCGAAACCTTCCCAACGCCGCCCCTCACTGGGCGGCGTTTTTTTCGGCCTGCCGGGCTGCACGTCGTCCAACCGGCGCGGCGCGGTTCTCAGCGGCGGCCGCGGCGCAGCGCGACCCATCCCAGCATGAGGCCGCCGAGCGCGGCCGCAGCGAAGAACAGGCCGCTGCTGAGTTGGTGCGCGAATGCCTCCGAGCCCGCAAGCCCGCCGTGGTCGTGGCCGGGATGGGCGGTGAGGCTTCCGGTGGCGGCAAGGGATCCGGCGAGGAGGGTCAGGCGAGTCTTCATCGGGGTTGGCGGCAGCACGCCTTGTGCCACCTGTCAAAGCTTGCCGGTCCGCGCCCTCAGCGCCGGCACCTGCCGGGCGAAGTGGTCGCGCAGGTCGCGGCAGGCGTCCCGGAGCCTCACGCTGGAGTCGCCGAGGATGCGCACCACCCCGAGACCCGGCTCGAGCAGGCTGGCCCCGCAGCAGACGCCCTCGCCGTGGAGCTGCTGCTCGACGGCGGCGAGGTGGCCCGCCAGCTCGTCCACTTGCGGCAGGCGCAGCCAGGCATTCGCCAGATAGCCGGTCCCGCCAGCCGGCGTCGCCAGCCGCCAGTGCCGGCCCGAGGGACCCAGACGGGCCCATTCCCGGACGACCGGCCGGCCGTCGATGGCGACCTCGAATCCCAGCGTGAGGTCGCGCCAGGCGAGCGACTCGCCGTGCGCCGTGCGCCCGGGCGCCAGCAGGTCGAGGAAGAAGAACGCGGCGTCGGCGGCGGCCTCCACGCGGGTCCGCAGGCGCCCCGCCGCGCGCTTCTGGGGGATCAGCAGGTCGGGCTGGACCTCCAGGAACGACCCCGCGCCGAGGCGAAAGACCTGGTTCATCGTCGAGGCCCCCTGCGGCATCGTGTGGAGCCGGGTCGCGCTCGGGTTGCTCAGCAACACCGCGGCCCCGGGGCCCAGCTCGACCTCCGCCTCGATCCGGTCGCCCGAGAACAACCCGGCGGTGGGATTGATCAACTGGGTCAGCAGAACTTCGCCGTTCCAGTAGGGCTTGCCGACGTGGCACAGCCCGCCCGCACAGCGCCGGGTGAGGCGGGTGACCCCGCGTTCGTCGGCCTCGAATCCCAGCGCGAGGCGCGACTCGAGCGCCGTGCCGCGGACCGCCATCATGCCGGCGCCTCGAGGTCGCTGAAGAGGACCTGGCGGTCGAACCAGACGACGAGTTCATCCACCGCCCGGCCCGACTTCAGGTCGGTGAAGAGGAAGGGCCGCTTGCCGCGCTTGTCGCGGGTGTCGCGGTCCATCTGCTCGACGTCGGCTCCGACGTGGGGGGCCAGGTCGGCCTTGTTGATGACCAGCAGGTCGCTGTGGGCGATCGCCGGGCCACCCTTGCGGGGGATGTCGTCGCCCTCGGTGACGTCGATCACGTAGATGAAGACATCGACCAGCTCGGGTGAGAAGGTCGCCGTGAGGTTGTCGCCGCCGGACTCGAGCAACACCAGCTCGAGGGCCGGGAAGCGGGCCTTCATTTCCTCGATCGCCTCGAGGTTCATCGAGATGTCGTCGCGAATCGCGGTGTGCGGGCAGCCGCCGGTCTCGACCCCGAGGATGCGCTCCTCGGCCAGTGCCCCGGCGGCGACCAGTGCCTTGGCGTCCTCGCGGGTGTAGATGTCGTTGGTGATCACCGCGAGCTCGCAGCGGTCGCGGAAGGCCTCGCAGAGGATCTTGCACAGGGTGGTCTTGCCGCAGCCCACAGGGCCGCCGATACCGACTCGAATCAGGGACATGCTCGATGGATGGTGGTTGGTTGAAACGGGAGGACTGGATTCAAGAGATGAACAGGCGGGCGCTGGCGCGCTCGTGGCGCGCCGAGGCGATGTCCCACAGCGGGGCACAGGAGCCGATCTCGTCCTCCGCCACCCCGGCCGAGGCGTCCACCGCGGCGGCGATCGGCCCGGCGCAGCGGCCGAGGATCGCCTGGACCCCGGTGGGACCGAGGTGCAGCAGCTTGAGCCCGGCCTGGGCCACGCCACTGAGGGTCTGCCAAGCCAGTGATGCCAGCCCGGCCTCGCAGGGCACGCCGCGGAAGTGGTGCAGCACCGCGGTCATCGTCAGCGCCTGCGGCTGCGGCACGGCGCCCTGCACGGCCAGCCATTCCGGCGAGCCCGCGGTTTCCGCATCGACCAGCTTGCCGCCGAGCTGGAGGAGCTGGCGCCCGATCCGCCGCGACGCGTCGCGCAACTCGGCACTCGGCCGGGTGGCGAGGGCCAGCGCGTCGAGCCGGTCCAGGCGCGCGAGGTCGGCCGCGTCGAGCGCCTCGCGAAGGTGCCGCAACAGCGGCAGGTCGGCCTCGCCGAGCGCCGCGAGCAGCTCCCGCACCAGGAACTGCTCGAGTCCCGCCGCGTCGGGGACCGCACCCAGCTGGACCAGCCCCTCGAAGCCGAAGGAGTGGGCGTAGGCCCCCACCGGCAGGGTCGAGTCCGACAGCTGCAGCAAGGCGGGCAGCCAGGCGCCGGAATCCCGCGCCCTGGCCGTCCTGGGCGACTCAGTGGGAGTGGGCATGAGCGTGGTCGTGGTCGTGGTCGTGGTCGTGGGAGTGCCCGTGTCCGTGGTCGCTGTGGTGATGATGACCGTGCCCGGCGGCCCGCGAGTGCGGGTCGGCCAGGAAGACCTCGTGGCCGTGGCGGTGGGCGATGTGGTGGCGGTGGATCGCCTCCGCCAGCGTCGGGATCTCCTCGACCAGGATGCAGTCGCTGCGCACCTCGACCGGCAGGTGCTGGTTGCCGAGGAACCAGCCGAGCCGCGCCGCCTCGTCCGGGCCCTCGGGCAACGGCAGGACGAGCACCGCCTCGGGCTCCTGCTCGACGACGTAGCGGGCCTCCGCGCCGACCGCGATGGTGTCGCCGTGGGCCACCGGCTGGCCGAGGTCGATGGCAAGCTCGGTGCCATCCCCGGCCACCGCGCGCCAGCGCCGCTTTTGCAGGGTGTGGCGGTCGAGGCGCACGGCGACGGCAGGCAGGGACTCGTCGACTTCGGAAGGCAGCTCTTGGATCAGCATGGCTCGGGTTTGTTCAAAGGAGTCACTAGAACAGGAAGTAGCGCTGCGCCAGCGGCAGTTCGGCGAGCGGCTCGCAAGTCAGGACCTCGCCGTCGGCCTTCACCGTGTAGGTTTCCGGGTCGACCTCGATGGCAGGTGTCGCGCCGTTGTAGGGCAGGTCGGCCTTGGTCACCGAGCGGCAGCCCTTCACCGGAACGAGCACCTTGCCGCAGTTCACCTTGCCGGCGAGACCGGCATCGATCCCGGCCTGGGACACGAAGGTCAGCGCGGTGCGCAGGCGGGCGCCGCCGTGGGCGCCGAACTGCTGGCGGTAGAAGGTCGGCTGCGGAGTCGGAATCGAGGCGTTGGGGTCGCCCATGTTGGCGCAGGCCAGCATCCCGCCCTTGACCACCAGCTCGGGCTTCACCCCGAAGAAGGCCGGCTTCCAGAGGACGATGTCGGCCAGCTTGCCCGGTGCCAGCGAGCCGACGTGGTCGGCGATGCCGTGGGTCAGCGCCGGGTTGATGGTGTACTTCGCGACGTAGCGCAGGGCGCGGAAATTGTCGGCCTCGCCGTGCTCCGGACCCGCCAACGCGCCGAACTGGAGCTTCATCTTGTGGGCGGTCTGCCAGGTCCGGCAGATCACCTCGCCGACCCGCCCCATCGCCTGCGAGTCCGACGAGATCATCGAGATCGCCCCGAGGTCATGGAGGATGTCCTCGGCGGCGATCGTCTGGGGCCGGATCCGCGACTCGGCGAAGGCCACGTCCTCGGGAATCTTCGAGTCGAGGTGATGGCACACCATCAGCATGTCGAGGTGCTCGTCGAGGGTGTTGACCGTGAAGGGCCGCGTCGGGTTGGTCGACGAGGGCAGCACGTGGCCCTGCGAGCAGACCGTGAGGATGTCCGGGGCGTGCCCGCCGCCGGCGCCCTCGGAATGGTAGGTGTGGATCGTGCGGCCGGCGATCGCCCGGAGCGTGCTCTCGACGAAGCCGGCCTCGTTGAGCGTGTCGGTGTGGATCGCGACCTGCACGTCGAAGGCATCGGCGACCGACAGGCAGGCGTCGATCGCCGCCGGGGTCGTCCCCCAGTCCTCGTGGAGCTTGAGGCCCATCGCCCCGGCGCGGACCTGCTCCTCGAGGGGCCCGGCGAAGGAGGCGTTGCCCTTGCCGAGGAATCCGAGGTTCACCGGGTAGGCGTCGGCCGCCTCGAGCATGCGGTGGATGTACCACGGCCCCGGGGTGCAGGTGGTCGCGTTGGTGCCGGTCGAGGGCCCGGTGCCACCGCCGAGCATGGTGGTGATGCCGGAGGCGAAGGCCTCGTCGATCTGCTGCGGGCAGATGAAGTGGATGTGGGCGTCGATCCCGCCGGCGGTGACGATGCAGCCCTCGCCGGCGATCACGTCGGTGCCGGCGCCGATGATCATCGGGTTGGCCCGGCCGGTCGCCGGATCGGCCATGACCGAGCCGATGCCGTCCTGAATGTCCGGGTTGCCGGCGTGGCCGACGCCGACGATCCGCCCGGCCTTCACCCCGAGGTCGGCCTTGAGGATCCCGAGGTCGGCATCGAGCACGAGGGCGTTGGTGATGACCAGGTCGAGGGCCTCCTCGCAGGTCGCCGAGGGCGACTGGCCCATGCCGTCGCGGATCACCTTTCCGCCGCCGAACTTCACCTCGTTGCCGTAGCCGCCGTTCTCGGCGATCAGGTCGCGCTCGACCTCGATGAACAACTCGGTGTCACCGAGGCGCACCCGGTCACCCACGGTGGGACCGTAGGTCTCGGCATACTGGCGGCGGGGGATGCGGTTCACGGCAGGGCTCCGTTGGTCAGGTTGTTCAGTCCGTGGACGACGCGCCTTCCGGCGAGGGCCACCAGCGGGACGCGGCGGGTGTCGCCCGGCTCGAAGCGGATCGCCGTGCCGGCGGGGATGTCGAGGCGGAAGCCGCGCGCGGCCTCGCGGTCGAACCCGAGCGCCTCGTTGACCTCGAGGAAGTGGAAGTGGCTGCCCACCTGGACCGGGCGGTCGCCGGTGTTGGCCACCTCGAGCTCGAGGGTGCCGAGGCCGGCGTTGGCCTCGAGGTCCGGGGCCCCGGGAGGGGTGATGATTTCGCCGGGAATCATGCGGTGATCGATGGGGGATTGGTGGCTTCGCGGATCTGCCTCAGGGGATCGGGTGGTGGACGGTGACCAGCTTGGTGCCGTCGGGAAAGGTCGCCTCGACCTGCACCTCGTGGATCATCTCCGCCACGCCCGGCATCACGTCGTCGCGCCCGAGGATGCGGGTGCCGGCGTCCATCAGCTCGGCCACCGTCCTGCCGTCGCGGGCACCCTCGAGGATCTCGTAGGTGATGATCGCCACGGCCTCGGGGTAGTTGAGCCGGAGACTCCTCGCCTGCCGTCGGCGGGCCAGGTCGGCGGCGACGACCACCATCAGCTTCTCCTGTTCGCGCGGCGTGAGGTGCATGGGTCAGACTTCGAGGTGCTCCTTGACGACCTCGTCGGTGAGCTCGGCGATCGGGCCGGAGATCTCGATCGCGCCGCGGTCCATCGCATAGAAGCGGTCCGCGGTCTCACGGCAGAAGTCGACGTACTGTTCGACCAGCAGCATGGCCAGGCCACCCTCCTTCTTGAGCGCCTTCAGGGTGTCGCCGATGTGGTCGATGATCGACGGCTGGATCCCCTCGGTCGGCTCGTCGAGGATCAGCAGTTTCGGGTCGGTCAGCAGGGCCCGGCCGATGGCGAGCTGCTGCTGCTGCCCGCCGGAAAGCACGCCGCCCTTGCGCTTGAGCATCTCGCGCAGCACCGGAAACAGGTCGTAGACCCGGTCCAGCGCGTCGCGCACCTCGATCCGGCTGCGGCGCTTCGCGCTGAGCCCGGTCTGGAGGTTCTCCTGCACGGTCAGGTGGGGGAAGATGTCGCGGCCCTGGGGCACGTTGGCGATGCCGGCGCGGGCACGGACATCGGTCGCCAAGCGGTTGATCGATCTGCCCTCGTAGACGATCTCGCCGGCGCGGTTCGGCTGCAGGCCGACGATCGTCCGCAGGGTCGTCGTCTTGCCCACCCCGTTGCGCCCCATCAGGGCGACCACCTCGCCGGGCATCACCTCGAGGTTCACGCCGCGGAGGATGCGCGAGCCGCCGATGTCGGCCTCGACGTTCTGGAGTGTGAGGATCGCGGACATCATTCAGGCAGCCTTGCCGCGGCCGAGATAGACCTCGCGGACCTTGGCGTTGTTCTGGACCTCGTCGAAGTGGCCCTCGCAGAGAACGCTGCCCTGGTGCAGCACCGTCACCTTGCCGTCGCGCGCGATCTGGCGGACGAAGGTCATGTCGTGCTCGATCACGATCAGGCTGTGCCTGCCGGCAAGCGAGATCAGCAACTCGCCGGTGCGGTGGGTCTCGTCGTCGGACATCCCCGCGGCCGGCTCGTCGACCAGCAGCACCGAGGGCTTCTGCGCCAGCAGCATCCCGATCTCCAGCCACTGCTTCTGGCCGTGCGAGAGGTTGCCGGCGATCTCGTCGCGATGGTCCTGCAGGCGGACGGTCTCGAGCGCCTCCTCGATCGCCTCCCGGTCGGCGGTGCTCTGGCGGTAGAACACCGTGGAGAAGAGACTGCGTGCCCGCGGCAGCGACAGCAGCAGGTTGTCGTGGACGCTGTGTTCGGTGTAGACGCTCGGGGTCTGGAACTTGCGGGCGAGGCCGAGGCGGTTGATCCGGTACTCCGGGAACTTCGTCAGGTCGACGTCGTGCCCGTCCGGCAGGTGCAGCTTGAGCGAGCCCGTGTCCGGCCGGGTCCTGCCCGTGATCAGGTCCATGAAGGTGCTCTTGCCGGCGCCGTTCGGGCCGATGATCGTGCGCAGCTCGCCCTCGCCGAGGTAGAAGGTCAGGTCGGAGATCGCCTTGAAGCCGTCGAAGGACTTCGAGACGTCCTCGACCGAGAGGACAAGGTCAGTGTCGCGGTGCAGGGGTGGCTCACTCATCGGCGCTTCAGCTGGAGGGTCAGGCGGTGGCCTCCGCGGTCCGGCTCGCCCGGCGGGCGTCCCACTTCGCCTTGAGCCCGCGGAACTGGCCCGGAAGGCCGACGATGCCCTTGGGCATGAAGAGGACCACGAAGACGAACAGGCCGCCGGAAATGATCAGCCAGCTCTCCGGGAAATGGCGGGTGGTGTAGCTCTTCAGGAGATTGACCGCGATCGCGCCGATGATCGGCCCGAACTTCGAGCCGCGGCCACCGACGGCCACCCAGACCACGACGTCGAGCCCCTTCGCCGCGACCATCTCGGAGGGGTTGATGATGCCGACCTGGGGGACGTAGAGCGCCCCGGCCATCCCGGCGAGGACCGCCGACAGGGTGAAGATGAAGAGCTTGAACGAGGTCGTCGAGTATCCCGAGAAGCGCACCCGGTTCTCGCTGTCGCGGATCGCCTGCTGGACCTTGCCGAACTTGGTGCGCAGCAGCCAGGAGATCAGGCAGTAGGTCGCCAGCGTCAGGATGCCGCTGGCGACGAACAACCATCGCAGGGTCGCCGGCTCGCGCAGGTCGGCGCCGAGGATCGTCTTGAAGTCGGTGAACCCGTTGTTGCCGCCGAAGGTGAAGTCGTTGCGGAAGAACAACAGCGCCGCGGCGTAGGTCAGGGCCTGGGTGAGGATCGCGAAGTAGACCCCCTTGATCCGCGCCCGGAAGGCCAGGAAGCCGAAGATGAAGGCCAGCAGGCCGGGCACCCAGAGCACCGCCAGCGCCGCGAAGGCGAAGCTGTCGAAGGGCTTCCAGTGGGGCGGTAGCTCCGGGTAGCCGAGGAAGTCCATGAAGTCCGGCAGGGGACTGTTGTAGACCGGGTCGGGCCCGATCATCAGCATGAGGTACATGCCCAGGGCATAGCCGCCGAGGGCGAAGAACAGGTTCTGGCCGAGGCACAGCAGGCCCGTGTAACCCCACAGCAGGTTGAGGCTCATCGCCAGCACCGCGAAGCAGAGGTACTTGCCCCACACGCCAAGCTGGAAGGTGCTGACGTGCAACGCCGACCCGGGCGACAGCAGGTTGAGCGCCGGCAGAAGCACCAGCACGACCAGCGACACCAGCGCCACGATGATCCACTCGATCCGGTCCTTGGAGAAATTCATGGCTTCAGTCGTCGAGGCTGCGCGAACGCGACGGAAACAAGCCTCCGGGGCGCCACTGGAGGAAGAGGATGATGGCGATCAGGACGCAGATCTTGCCCATCACCGGACCGAGGACCGGCTGCAGGCTCTGGTCGACCATGCCGATGCCGAGCGAGGAGAGCGCCGCGCCGAGCAGGTTGCCGACGCCGCCGATGACGACCACCATGAAGCTGTCGACGATGTAGGCCTGGCCCATCGAGGGACCGACGTTGCCGATCTGGGACAGGAAGGCCCCCGCCAGCCCGGCGAGGCCCGAGCCGAAGCCGAAGGTCAGCATGTTCACCCGGTTCGAGGCGATCCCCAGCGACGAGGCCATCGCGCGGTTCTGCATCGTCGCCCGGATCTGCAGCCCGAGCGGGGTGCGGCGCAGCAGGAGCCAGGTCATCAGGATGACGACCCCCGCGAAGACGATCAGGAACAGGCGGTTGTAGGTGATGCTCACGCCGCTGAACTCGAAGCCACCGGAGAGCCACTCGGGCGAGGCGACCTGAACGTTGGCCGCGCCGAACTGGAGTCGCAGCAGCTGCTGGATGATCATCGAGATCCCCCACGTGGCGAGCAGCGACTCGAGCGGGCGCTTGTAGAGGAAGCGGATCACCCCCCGCTCCAGCAGGACCCCGAAGAGCGCCGCGACCAGGAACGCGCAGGGGAGCGAGACGAGGAAGTAGTTCTCGAAGCCGTCGCTGCCGGCCCCGAACTGGGCGGCGAAGATGTTCTGGACCACGTAGACGGTGTAGGCGCCGATCGCGATGAACTCGCCGTGGGCCATGTTGATCACGCCCATCAGGCCGAAGGTGATCGCCAGGCCGTAGGAAACCACCAGCAGCACCGAGCCGGTGCTGAGCCCGCGGAACAGGGTGCCCTTGATCTCGACCGCCTTCTCGTAGGAGGCGATCTTGTCCAGCGCCTCGTCGGCCGCCTTGCGGATCATCGCGGCCTCGTCGCCGGCTTCGTCCTCCAGGTTGTCACGAAGCTTGCGGATGAAGTCCCGCCCGGCCACCGAGTCGTGGTCGCCGAGCCACTCAACCGCGGCGAGCTTCTGCATCTCGGTGCCGTTCGCCAGCAGGGAGATGTTGATCGCCTCCTCGAATGCCCGGCGGACCCCGGCCTGCTTCTGCTTCGGCAGGCGGGCCTGGAGTTCGGCGAGAAAGTCCGGGTTCTGCCCCGACCCGAGCTTCATCGCGGCGTCCGCACGAAACCCGGGGTCGGGTGATGCCAACTCGAGGACATCGACGATCCGGCTCAACTTTCGCCGCAGGGAGCGCCCCGCGCGGTTGACCTTCGCCTCCCCGGGGGAACCGGCATACGGCTGGCCGGAAAGCAGCTCGACCACCCCGCCGTCGCGCTTGAGCAGGACGATCTCCCCGTCGGGCGGTGCGCCGGGAGCCACCAGGACGCCGCCAATCCGCCAGGCGGCGACAACCTCCTCGATGAGCGGGTCGCCGAATTCACCCAGCCGGGCCAGGTTGGCCTCCTCCCCGCCCTTGCCAAGCACCAGGTCGGAGAGCACCTCGCGAACCTCGCGGCCATCCGTCGCCTCCGCAGGCGGGGCCTCCTGGGCCAACAAGGCCGCAAGCAGCAGGGGCAGAATCGCGAGCAGTCTCATCGTTGGATCAAGGGGTCGGCAGAGGTGAGCAGGTCCAGTGCCAGCCGTCATGCCAGTCTCCGCGGAGCAAGGCCATGAAAGCGATCGGCACGCGCGTGGCTGACCACCCGCATGCCGATCTGGACCCTTCTTAATGCAGCAACCGAAGGGAAAGTCTCTGAAGCCCTACTCGAATGTCCCCTTGAGGAAGGGCTCGGCCTCGACCTGGTCGAAGGTCTTGAGGATCGCGAACTGCCCGGTCTCGAGGGTCTCGCCGATGTAGACGTTCTTGATGAAGTGATGGTTCTTCATCGAGGTGATCTTGCCACCGGGGCCGTCGAAGGAAATCGCGTCCTCCTCGAGCACCTTGCGGACCTTGTCGACATCGAAGCTGCCGGCCTTCTCGACCGCCTTCTTCCACAGGTGGACGCCGCAGTAGGACAAGGCCATCGGCGAGCAGGTCACCCGGTCCTCCTTGACGATCCCGGGAACATCGGTCTCCTGGAGCCAGGCCTGGAAGCCGTCGATGAACGCCTTGTTCTCGGGCGATTCGATCGACATGAAGTAGTTCCAGCAGCCGAGGTGGCCGACGAGGTCCTTGGCCGGCAGGCTGCGGAACTCGTCCTCGGAGAGCGAGAACGAGACCACCGGGCAGTCCTCGGAGGTCAGGCCGGCGGCCGCGAACTCCTTGAAGAAGGGCACGTTCGAGTCGCCGTTGATGGTGTTGATCACGCAGGCGTCACCCGAGGCCGCGAAGGCCTTGATCTCGGCGATGATCTGCTGGTAGTCGGTGTGGCTGAACGGCGTGTACTTGCCCGCCGAGATGACGTTGCCCTCGGCATCCTTGCGCAGACCCCCGCCGATGTTCTCGACCGGGATCCCCTTCGACTTGAGGTACTCGAAGAGGATCAGGTTGGTGGTCTGCGGGTAGACGTAGTCGGTGCCGACGAGGTAGAACTTCTTGATGCCCTCGTCGAGCATGTAGTCGACCGCGGGGATCGCCTGCTGGTTGACCGCCTCGGCGGTGTAGAAGATGTTCGGCGACATCTCCTCACCCTCGTACTGAACCGGGTAGAAGAGCATGCCGTTGTATTTCTCGTAGACGGGCAGGACCGACTTCCGGCTGACCGAGGTCCAGCAGCCGAAGGTCACCGCGACCTTGTCCTGGACGAGCAGCTGCTCGGCCTTCTCGGCGAACAGCGGCCAGTCGGAGGCACCGTCGACGACCACCGGCTCGATCTTCTTGCCCAGCACGCCGCCGGCCTCGTTGATCTCGTCGAAGGTGTAGAG
>JAUIJB010000045.1 GCA_030430455.1 Verrucomicrobiia bacterium
AGATCGTCCCGGTGGTCGACCGCCTCACCAAGGTCGCCGAAACCACTCCCGCACTCATCGTTGCCGAGCGCACCGCCGCGATCGAGGCGGCCCAACTCGAAATTACCCGAGCCATCGAAACCGTGGAGAAGGAACGTGGCATCGCCCTGAACTATGTCACCGACGAACGAGTCGCCGCGCTGAGTAGTCTGCAGGAAGCCATCACCGCCGAACGCGAGATCCTCACGCGCGACCTTGAAACGATCAGCACCCGCGTCGTCGACCACACCTTCACCCGCGTCGTCCAGCTCGTCGTCGGGATTCTCCTCGCTCTCGTTGTCATTCTTCTCACTGGCCTGTTCCTCGTCCGCCGGATGATTGCCGGCCTGATCGAGCAGAAGGCGCGGGCCGCATGAGGAAGGCACCATCCTACCCAATCTTCCCGTGACTTCGCGACGTCGTCAGGAAACAGGGGTCAGGCGCGAATGGCACGTGATTAAGCCGCATTTCGTTGATTTTCAAAGACGAAGAGCCGGCCGGGGTACGATGGTTGTAGTGTGACCAAACAACCTTACCTGACCGACTTTCCGCGAACCATCATTGCCAACGCCACACGCCGATTTCAAGCCTCGATCCGGCAGGTGCGAAGATCCATGGCCGGGCAGTCGATCTGCGGTCTCGCCGTGTTCTTCGAGGATCTGCTGCCCGCCGAGTGGATGTCCGGGATCGATCCGACCGTTCCCCAACGTCATTTCGGACATGTCTCGGTCTTCCGGGCATGGTGCATGCAGATTCTGGAGGGAAATGCCTCCTGCGGCCGTGCTCTCGGACTTCTCCAGTCGTGGTATCAGCAAGCCGGACTGCCCGTTCCAAGGGGCGACACCAGCTCCTACTGCCAGGCCCGGAGGAGGCTCGATGTCCGGTTCCTTGATTCGATTCTTGAGCGGATCAATTCCAGTCTGATCCAGTCGACAGCCGAACGGGACCTTTGGCACGGTTTGCGGCTCAAGGCCATCGACGGCAGCTCCGTACAGCTCCACGACACCCCGGCCAATCAGCGCGAGTATCCCCAGCCGCGGAGCCAGAAGGAGGGCTGCGGCTTTCCCTCGATGGGGATCGTAGGCGTCTGCGACCTCAGCCATGGCGGCTGGCTCGAGGTGAAGACCCACGCGGGGAAGAAGCACGACGCGCGCATGGCTCCCCAGCTGCTGGGAAGTTTCAACGAAGGCGACCTGCTGCTCGCCGACCGGGCCTTCTGCTCCTACGAGTTCATCGCCCGCCTGCGGCAGCGAGGTGCCGAGTGCGTGATGCGGCTGCACCAGGCGAGGCATCGCAAGCTCGACTGGCGGCGTGGAAGGAAGCTCAGTCCCATCGAACGGCTGGTGGCCTGGGAGAAGCCCGCCCGGAGACCACCGGGCTGCGAGCTGGATGCGGAAGAATGGGCCGCGCTTCCCCGGTCCCTGACGCTGCGCTACATCAAGAAGGGCTACGAGAACCGCCAGGGTGAGAAGGCGATGATCGTCGTCGTCACGACACTCCTTGATCCCGGCCTGCACGACGGGATCGAAGTGGCGAATCTCTACGCACGCCGGTGGGAGATCGAGGTGAAGCTGCGCGACGTGAAGACGACTCTGGGCATGGAGAAGTTTGCCGTGAAGAGTCCGGAGATGGCGAACAAGACCCTCACCATGATGCTCATGGCCTACAACCTGATGCGGCACGCGATGAGGCGGGCCGCGCAATCCGTCGGGAAGCCGGTCAACGAGATGAGCCTGAAGGGGAGCGTTGACCTGATGACTGCATCCGCGAACCGCTTCGCCCGGCTTGCAGGCAAGCCTAGGAAGACCCGACGGGCGAGAGGCGAGCTCATCGAACTCCTCGCCACCAAGATCGTCGACATCAGGCCATTTCGAAGCGAACCGCGAGCGGTCAAAAGACGGCCCAAAGGCTACCAGCTGCTCACCTCACCACGCCACGTGTTCCGCGTCAGCGATACGCGGTCCAACCGCTACCAACAACAGAAGAAGTCGGCTTAATCACGTGCCATTCGGGTCAGGGAGCAAATCTTGACATCTCCAGGGCCACGCCAGTGCATTCATCCTTCCTTTGAGACGACACTGCCTCCCTCACCCCCCACCCTCATCCGCCGGTACCCCAGCCAGGCCCAGGCCCAGGCGGCGAGGGCGGTGGCCACGCTGAAGACCGCCATCCAGCCGAGTGCCTTGGGCCAGTCGGCGGGCGCCAGGTTGGGCACGATCGAAACCGCGGCGGCGACCAGGCCGATCGCGAGGCCCCAGCCGATGCAGCTGCGCACCTCGCGGAAGACCAGCCCGCCGCGCACCCGCTGCGGCACGCCGAGGGTCCGCATCAGCTCGAACTCGCCGCGCCGCTCGCTCAGGTTGCGGGCGGTCGTCATCCCCAGGCCCGCGCTCGCCAGCACCACGCCGAGGCCGCCGAGCAGGTGGAAGATCGCGATGTAGGAGTTCTCGACCTCATGGAATTGCTTGAGGCGGTCGGAGGTGGTCATCACCTCGGCACCACGGTCGCGCCACTGGCGGGACCAGGCGGAGGCCAGTTCGCCCGGGTCACCGTTCGCCTCGGCGAGGAACAGTCGGTAGCCGTCCGATGATGGATAGCGCTCGAGGAAGCGTTCCTCGTCGACCAACAGCCGCCCCTGGAAGACCGAGTCGGCGAGGGTCCCGGCGATCTCGACCTCGAACTCGCGACCGCGGTCGTCGCGGTAGCTCAGGCGATCGCCCAGCTTGCGCTTGAGGGCCCACTGCAGGGTCGTCAGGTCGACGAAGGCGCGCATCACCTCCCCTTCCGACAGCACGCTCCAGTCCGCCTCGACCCCCTCGAGGGTCTTTCCGATGGTGAATGATGCCCGATCCGCCAGCGTCGCCGTGTGGACGCCAAGCAACTGCGGCTGGGCGACCTGGTTGAGGTTGAAGCAACTCGCATCGGCCCCGGAGCCCACCCGGACCGGCAGCACGGCACCTGGCTTGGTGGCGTCCTCGGGCAGGTCGAGCCACGGGTCGTCGCCGATCGGCATCACCGGCGAGGCGGTCTCGATCCACAGGGCGTAGCCGCCGGTGCCGCTCGACCGCTCGCGCCAGTCCTCGACCCCGCCCTTGCGGAAGGCGGCGACCGAGACCACCAGGAACACGCCGCAGGCGAGGATCCCGACGACCACCCCGGTGCGCGACGGACGCCGCGCGGCATTGAGCCGGGCGAGGCGATCGACATTCAACGAGCCACCGCGCAAGGCGGCACGGGCGAGCGCGCGACGGTGGACCAGCAGGCCCGCCACCAGCAGGCCCGCGCCGGCGAGAAAGAAGGCCCCCTGCGCCCCCATGGCCGAGGAGCCCGCCACCGCTCCGGCCGCCACCACCAGGGAAACGATGATCGCCACCAACGACTTCCGCCCGGGCGGCTTCGGCGCGGCTTCCAGGTCCTCCTCGAGCCGGATGCCGACGCTCCGGCGCTCGCGTCCCCGCAGGGTCCACGCCACCGCGGCGAGGACCAGGACGACGAAACTCGTCGTGCCGATCGCGATGCTCGCCGGGGTGAGCTGGAAGTCGAAGGCGCTGCCCCAGATCCGCTGCAGCATGCGCAGCAGCAACCAGGTGAAGCCGACCGCCAGGGGAATCCCCAGCAGCGCGCCCGCCGCGGTCACCACCAGCGACTCGACCAGGCGCCAGCGCTTGACCCGCTTGGCCGGAATCCCCAGCGCGGCGAGCAGGCCGTCCTCGCGCTTGCGCAGGTCGAGGTGGAAGCGGAACAGCAGCGCCACCAGCGCCACCGCCGCGACGATGAGGAAAAGGCTCATGCTCAGGAACAGACCGGCGATGTCGACCGGCGAGCGCGCCGCCTCGCTGGCCTCTTCTCCGACATCGCGCAGCACCAGGCCGACCTTGGCCGGATCGACCCGCCGCGGCAGCTCGTCGCGGATCTCGTCGATGTCGCCACCTCGAATCCGCAAGGCGGTGAACTCGCCCCAGCGGTTCGACCACAGCTCGCGCCCACGCTCGAGCGGGATGAAGCCCTTCGGCGTGCCGCGGTGGTCGTCCCAGTAGGTCTCGTCCTTCTCGCGCAGGCGCTCGAAGTCGATCGGCATCCCCGGCGTCCAGTCGCTCGAGTCCTCCATCTCGGCGACCCCGGGAAAGTCCGGCATCCACATCCGGTCGCCGGCGAGACCCTCCAGCGGGACCACCCCCGCCACGCGGAACTCGGCCGAAGCCTCCTCCAGCCGGCCACCCCGCCCGGCCTTCCAGAAATCGACCGTCACCGTGTCGCCGGGCCCCGCCTGCAGGTCGTCGGCCTCCCAGTCGTTGAGCACGATCCCGTCGGCCGCCAGCTCCTCCGGCAGAAACGGCGCCGCGGCATGATCCACCGCCGTGACCATCGAGTACGGCGTCTGCCGTCCGTTGGCGGCGATCGTCGTCGCCAGGTAGGTCACCACCGGCTCGGCCTCCGGCATCCAGTCGCGGACCACCTCGACGAGGTGCTCATCCAGGAAGATCCGCTCCGAGCGAAGCTCGACCGACCCGGCCAGCGGCACCTCCACCGCGCTCATGCCGTAGTCCTCCAAGGTCATCGCCTGCTGCAGGTCGGCCGGGTCGACCTCGCTGCCCTTGCCCAGCAGCAGCATGTTGGCCCGCCCCGGGAAGCCGACTTCCTCCTGCAGCCAGGCCAGCGGCACGAAGACGGTCGAGGGGGTGATCTGGCTCGCCTCGAGGCTGAACTGGCCGAAGTCTTCGTCGTCGACCGGCTTCGCCCGCCCCCTCAGGGTGACCAGCTCGTCGTCCTCGCCCGACAGCGGCGCGTCGCGGGAAAACAAGCCCGGCTTGGCCATGCGCAGCACGATCGTGTCGCCGTCGGACAGCCCGAGCGCCCCGGCCAGCCGCGCATTGACGCCCAGCTCACCCTCGCCGAGCCCGGGGCCCCCGCCGGAGGGCGACAGCCCCCAGAAGCGCGGGTCGACGCCGACCACCTGCACCCCGCCGCTCGCCGCCGCGCCGTTGCGCGCGCTGACCTGGCCGCGGAGGAGCAGGACCGGGGCGCCGCCGACCTCGTCCGCCAGCGCGGCGCGGAAGAAGCGGTCGCCACCGGTGAAGATCGAGCCCACCCCGCCGAGGCGCTCGGCGGCGATCCGCTTGAGGCTGCCCTTGACCGAGTCGCCGGCGCCGAGGGCCCCGACGAGCACCATCGCCCCGACCGCCGAGGCGAGGATCATCCCGACGTACGACCCGCGGAAGTACGCCAGCCCCCGTCGCAGGAATCGCCACGCGCTCATCGTTCCGCAAGCTTGCCGCCGCCCAGCTCGAGGACGCGGTCCATGCGTCCGGCCAGCGCGAGGTTGTGGGTCACCATCACCAGGGTCACCCCCTTGCCGCGGTTCAGCTCGATCAGCAGCTCGGCGACCTTGCCGGTGGTCGCCTGGTCGAGGCTGCCGGTCGGCTCGTCGGCGAGGATCAGGGCGGGCTCGTTGACCAGCGCCAGCGCCACGCGGAGCTTCTCGCCGCCGGAAAGCTCGCGCGGGAAGTGGTCGACCCGGCCGCCGAGCCCCATCTCGTCGAGCAAGCCGCGCGCGCGGCCGGCCGTGGTCGCCTCGTCCTCGCTCCAGCCCCCGGCGAGCCGCGGGACCAGCACGTTCTCGAGCGCACTGAGCTGCGGCAGCAGGTGGTGCTGCTGGAAGACGAAGCCCAGCGTGCGGTTGCGGAAGCGCTCGGCCTCCGCCGGGCTCATCGAGGCCAGCTCGCTGCCATCGACGCGGATGCTGCCCGCGTCCGGCCGGTCGAGCGCCCCCATCTGGTTGAGCAGGGTCGTCTTGCCGCTGCCCGACGGGCCGACGATCGCCACCGCCTCGCCCGTGGCCACCTCCAGGTCCAGCCCATCGAGTACCCGGATCGTCTCCCCGGGCGTCTCGTAGACCTTCGTGAGTCCTTCAATCTCGATCATCACATTACTCGTGGACTCGGGATCACTGAACCGCAACTCCAGGACTCGATTGAAGACCGCGAATGGACGCGAATGGACGCGAACTCATCTTGGCCTGATTCCCAGACCTCCCCTGCGCAAGACGACGATTCCCGCCTCTCAAAGTGGCCTCAATACGATCGTCTTGATTGGCGTCCATTCGCGTTCATTCGCGGTTTCAGATTCATCGGTCTCGGCACACGGACTCATCCCGCCCCCTTCACCACCCAGCGCTTGGCCTTCACCTCGAACACCGGGAGTTCCTCGACCACGCTCACCGGGATGCGCAGGCTGAAGGCGGTGCGCAGGGCCTCCTCGACCTTGCGGGCCTCGGTCGGCGTGCCGCACAGGCACATGGCGACCTCGCCCATCGATCCGCTCTGGTCGACCTCGACGCGGTACTCGCCGCCGTAGCCCGTCTCGCGGACGACCGCCTCGACCGCGCTCGGGTAGAGGTTCACGCCGCGGACCACGACCATGTCGTCGGCCCGGCCGATGATCCCGCCCTGCAGGGCGAGGCCCTCGTCGGTCGCCACCGGCCGCACCAGATCACCGGTGCGGTAGCGGATCAACGGCGAGCCGTTGCGCCCGAGCGTCGTCAGCACCAGCTCGCCCTCGTCACCCTCGTCCACCGGCTGGCCGGCGTCGTCGATCACCTCGGCGAAGTACGCCTCGTGCCGGATCCGCAGCAGGTCGCGCTGGTGCTCGTCGCTCACCGTGACCGGCCCGACCTCGGTCATCCCGTGGTGGTCGAACACGCGGGCGTTCCACGCCGACTCGATCCGCTCGCGCACCGCCGGCAGGCTGCCGCCGGGTTCGCCACAGACGATCAACTCGCGGATGCCCAGCTGGTCGGCGTCGAGCCCGTTCGCCCGGCCGACCTCGGCAAGGCGCAGGGCGTAGGTCGGCGTGCAGCAGAGCACGTTGGCCTCGCTGCGCTGGAGCAGGCGCAGGCGGTCCATGCTCGACAGCCCGCCGCCGGGGATCGCCCGCACGCCCATCCGGGCGGCGGCCTCGAAGCCCGCCCAGAACCCGAGGAAGGGCCCGAAGGAAAAGGGAAACAGGGCCCGGTCGCCCGGCTTCACGCCGGCGCCGCGCCAGACCCACTCCCAGTTGTCGAGCACCCAGTCCCAGCCGGCCTCGTCATCGAGCCACACCAGTGGCCGGCCGCTGGTCCCGCTGGTCTGGTGGTAGCGCGGGTAGCCCTCGGTCGGCCAGGTGTGGGTCGTGCCGAGCGGCGGGTGGGCATCGCGGTCGGCGGCGAGCTCCTGCTTGGTCGTGAAGGGAACCTGCGACGAGAACTCCCCGAGCGAGTCGAACGGCCCCGGGCACTCCGCCAGCTTCGCGGCATAGAAACGGTTCGCCGGCAGGATGTCGGCCAGCAGCTCGTTGATCTTGCGCAGCGCGTCGGCCATGGCGGGTCAGGATGGATCCCGTTTCTCTGCTGCTGCTGCCGCCTCCACCTTCACCGGCGGCGGCGCCGCGCCCGGCTTGAACTTGACCACCATGAAGCCACCGGCTGCCGCCATCAGGATACCGAACAGGAAGGGCCAGGGGATGGCCCCGAGCCCGCCCTTTGGCGGGTGCATCAGCAGGCCGACCACCGCATTGACGATCGGCGCGCCGGCGAAGATCGTCGACATCACCAGCGCCGCGACCACGCCCGGGTTGATTCCGGCCTTGGCCCCGGAACCCATCGCAACGAGCACGAAGAAGGCCCCGATGGCCCCGAGCGTCCCGGCGAGCAGCGACAGCCACATCCCCTTGCCCGGCATCGTCCAGTCCGCCCCCTTGACCAGCAGGATCACCAGCGGCGCCAGGACGGCGACCAGGAAGTAGGCGATGCCGACGAAGAGGTAGGCCTTGTAGCGGCCAAGCGCCTTGTCGGCCATGCCGACCTGGCCGGCGTGGAGGAAGATTCCGTAGAGGCCCCAGCAGGCCACGGTGACGAGGGCAAAGTAGAACCAGTTCATGTTCTTGGTCATTGGGTCGGGGGTGGTGGGTCGGCGGTCGGAGTGAAGGAGAGGAGCTTCTCGCGCAGCGGCGCGGGGAGCGGCACGGCCCGGATGCCGTCGGGGGTGATGGCGACGTGGGCGACGGCCAGCGAGCCGCCGGCGACCGGGGTCTCATCGCGCAGGATCTCGAACCGATACCTCACCGAGCGGTTGCGGATTTCATCGATGTGCAGGCGCACGGTCAGCAGGTCGCCGAAGCGCGCCGGCGACTGGTAGTCGCAGGTGGCATGGACCCGCGGCCAGCCGGTCTCGAGCCCGTCGAGCATGCCGTGCAGCTCGTGGTCGAGGCTGCGCATGAAGGCGTGCTCGCAGGCCTCCATGAAGCGGAAGAAGTTCGAGAAGTGCACGATCCCCGCCATGTCGGTCTCGTAGAACTCGACGCGTCGCTGGATCTCGAAGGCGGGGTGGCTCATGGTGGGAAGTTTCTACAGCGGGACGACGAGGACACAAGGGGCGGAACTCAACTGGATCCGCCCTCCACCAGCGGGTCGGCCAGAGCGAGGAAGCGATCGCGCATGGCCTCGACACTAAAGGATTCGCGCGCGGTGCGAAGGGCATTCTCCCGCATCGTGGCAAGCCGGGCGGGATCGCCCAGCAGTTCGTGCCAGGCCACGGCCAGCGCCACCGGGTCGCCCGGCTCGACCAGCACGCCCGCGCCGCTGGTCCCGATGATCTCGGGGAAGGACGAGGCCCGCGGCTGGACCAGCGGGACGCCGGCCGCCAAGGCCTCCACCGCATAGAGCCCGAAGGCCTCGTGATAGGTCACCGGCACGCTGAACAGGCTGAGCTCGGAGAAGAAGCGCTGCTTGGCATCGTGGTCGATGTTCGGCGACCAGCGGACCGACTCGGCCAGTCCGGCCGCCCCGAGACGCGCCCTGAGCTCGGCGACCAGCGCGCGGTCGGTCTCGGTCATCGATCCGGCGACGTGCAGGCGCGCGTCGGGATGGCCCAGCTGGCGGCGCAGGTGGATGAAGGCATCGACCAGCAGCTCGACCCCCTTCTCGCGGATCATCCGCGCCAGGAAGCCGATCGTGGCGGTGGTGGGTGGACCGTCGCCGATGGCGGCTTCCGGCACGACGACGCCGTTGGGCATGACCGCGACGTCGAGCCCGGGGGCATCGAAGCGGCGGCGAATGAGGTCGGCGTAGAAGCGGCTCGGCGCGACCAGCAGGTCGGCCTCGGCGACGCGCTCATGCATGGCGTCCCAGCACCGCCGGCGGTAGGGCTCGGGCAGGCCGTCGAGGAAGCTGTCCTCGCCCTGGAAGCAGGCGATCACCTTGCAGCCCAGTCGTTCCTTCAAGGTGCGGGTGAACCCGGCCAGAAGGGCGTTCGAGAGGACCACCACCTGCGGCTGCTCGCGCTCGAGCCAGTCGAGCAGCTTGGCGGTTTCCTTGGCGAAGGGGCTGGCCTCGATCTCCAGCATCGCCAGGGCCATCGCGCCGTGTTCGCGCGGCGAGGTCATGTGACTGCGCCGCGCGGCCGCGCGCAGCAGGCCGGTGGTGTTGAGGGCGCGGTCGAGCCAGGCCGGCGTGCGGCGGAACAGCGGGACCTTCTGCTGCAGGTAGACGTTGATGCCGCCGAAGAAGACCGGCGTTTCGCGCGGCGCGAAGGCATCCTCGTCGAGCTCGAGGGGGAGGTACATCGGCAGCAGCGAGACCTCGTGCCCGGCCGCCACCAGCGCCTTGGCCAGCGCGTTGTCGCGCATGCAGGCGCCACAGTAGTAGCTGCCGGTTCCAGGGGTGAGGAAGGCGAGTTTCACACTCACACCCCCGCGGGGACGCGGCCGTAGTCGAGGGGTTCGGGAAGCTCGGCGAGCTCGTCGATCGCCCGGGTCAGGTCGGCGAAGTCGCGCTCCTCGAGGTTGCCGATCAGCAGGTCGGTCAGCTTCGGTCGCAGGTCGGGGTGCTTGCGGATCAGCTTGCCGAAGCTGAAGTCGGGGTCGTAGAAGGCGTAGACGATCCGGCGCATGGTCTCGATGTGCTCGCAGAGCTTCTCGCCGTAGTCGGCGAAGGCCACGGCGCGGGTGTCGCCCGAGCCGAGCGCCGCGTCGGCGGCGTCGGCGGCCATCTCGGCCGACTTGAAGGCGAGGAAGACACCCGACGAGAACACCGGGTCGAGGAAGGCGAAGGCGTCGCCGACCAGCACCAGGCCGTCGGTGGCGCAGTGCTCGGCGCGGTAGGAATACTCGCCCGCCACCCAGTACTCGCCGAACTGCTCGCCCTCGCCGAGGTGCTCCTTGATCCAGGCGTTGTTCTCGATCTCGCGGAAGTAGATCTCCGCGGGGTCGCGGGTGTCGCGGTAGAGGTAGTCGCGCTCGGCGACGATGCCCGAGCTGACGATGTCGCCGCGCAGCGGGATGTTCCAGAACCAGCCGCCCTCCGGCAGGTAGGCGATGGTCGTCGCGCCCTCGTCGAGGCCGGGGTCGCGCTTGGCGCCCCTGAAGAGCGTCCAGATCGAAACCTTGTTGAGCTTCGGGTCGCGCCGCCGCCAGCCGTGCTTGCGCTGGAACAGGGCGTCGCGGCCGGTGCAGTCGAGGGTGAGGGCCGCCTCGACCTCGAAGGGGTCGCCGTCGCCGGTCCGCGCCCGCACGCCGGTCACCCGCTCGCCCTGCTTGACGAAGTCGAGCACGGTGGTGTCCTCGCGGACATCGACGCCCTTGGCGCGGGCGTTGTCGAGCAGCATGGCGTCGAACTCGCTGCGCTCGACCTGCCAGGTCGTCGCCGCCGGGTGGTCGAGGTGCTGGAAAAAGTAGAACGGCGCCGAGATCCGGCCGTCGGTGGTCGCGAACTGCACCGACTTCTTCTGCTGGTAGCCGACCTCGTCCATGCGCCCGGCGAGGCCGAGGCGGTCGAGGGTGAACCAGCAGAACGGCATCAGCGACTCGCCGACGTGATAGCGCGGGAAGCGCGCCTTCTCGAGCAGCATCACCCGGTGGCCCTTCTCCGCCAGCAGCGCGGCCACCGTCGAGCCGGCCGGGCCTCCTCCGATCACCATGGCATCCGTCTTGATCATGTCAGGTCGCGTTTTGGTTCAGTCCAGGTTCAGGTTCGGTTCGGTTTCAGGTCGATGTCTTCGTCTTCCTCGGGCAGGATCTCGATGATCCTCGCGATCGTGCCGCCGTCGGCGGCAAGCAGTTGATTATACCTGCCATGGAGCACTTCGCCACCGGGAGATTCGACGAAAACGCCCCCGACCCGTCCGCGGGCGATGCGGAAGAAGCCCCCGGGGCGGCTCGAGAACCGGGTCCCGGACTCCACCAGGATCCCGCCCAGCGGTTCCCGGCCGCCGACGATCCGCTCGGCCACCGCCGGGGGCACCGAGTCGAGCAGGATCTCGATGACCCCATACTCGACCGGCCGGCCGTCGCGCTCGCGGATCAGGGCGACCTCGCGGAAGTAGTGGTCTCCGTCGCGCTCGCAGCGGATCACGCGCAGCCCGATCGTGCTGCCATGGAAGCGCTCGAGCGTCGAGGTCATGTCGCCGCCGTGGACCAGCAGGCGGTCGTAGGGCGCCGGCACGGCGGCGGCGTCGATCCACTCGAAGCCGTCGATCCCGACCCGGTCGGCGAACTGCGCCAGGTCACCGGCCAGGGCGACGGCCGGATGTCCCGGACGGGGCTCACTCATCGCCGAAGCAGATCAGGTGCTTGTCACCCCGGAACAACAACTTGCCGTCGAAGGCGACCGGCGAGGCGATCACGCCCTCGCCGAGCGCGTGCTCGTGGACCTCGCCCAGGCCGTCCTTGCCGACCTTCGCGCTGAACACCACGCCATCCTCGCGCGCCGCGTAGAAATTCCCGCCGGCGATGATCGGGGAGGCGTAGTAGACCTGCGGTCCGCGCGGCAGGCGCTCCTGCCACAGCTGCTTGCCGGACGAGGCCTCGAGGCAGGTCAGCGTGCCGCGGGTCCTGCCGCCGTCCTTGAGCAGGTAGAGCCTGCCGTCCTCGACCACCGGGGTCACCGAGTCGGCGGCGATCCCCTCCTGCTTCCAGGCGAAGGCGCCGTCGGTCACGTCGCCCTTGCCGCCCAGGCGGACGCCGGCGATGTAGTCGCCGCGGCCGTAGGGAACCAGGGCGAGTCCGTCGTCGACCACGGCCGAGGCGATCACCCGCCAGGCGCCCTTCTTCTCCGGGTTGAATCCGCCGCACTGCCACAGCAGCGCGCCATCCGAGGCGCGGTGCCCGGTGAGGTGGTCGGCGGCCCAGCTGACGATCGTCTCGACGCCGTCGACCTTGACCACCGAGGGCGTGGTGTAGGCGTCGCCGGACTCACGACCGGTTTCGTACTTCCGCTCGGTCTTCCAGGCCACCTCGCCGTTGGCGGGGTCGAAGGCGACGAGGTAGGAAGGTCCCTCGGTCTGCGAGACCTGGATGACCACCCTGCCGCCCGCCATCACCGGGGAGGTCCCCTGGTCCCACCACAGGGTGTCCTTGCCGAAGCGTCCGGGGAGGTTGACCTGCCAGAGCTCCTCGCCGTCGGTGGTGAGCGCGGCGAGGGTGCCGGACTTGAAGTAGGCGAAGAGCCGGTCCCCGGCCACCAGGGGCGACGAGTTCGCCGAGCTGCCGACCCGCTGGCCGCGGCCCGGGGTGAGCTCGCCGAGGGTCCGGCGCCAGAGTTCCCCGCCGTCGGGGTCGTAGGCGATCACCGCATCCTGCCCGTCGACCGGGGCGGTCACGAAAATTTTCCCGCCGGCGACCACCGGGGTCGAGCAGCCGCGTCCCGGGAGCGCGGTCTTCCACAGCTGTTTTCCGGCCAGTTCCAGAGGTGGCGCCGGTCCCTCGACCGAGCCATTTCCCTGCGGGCCCCGCCATGCCGGCCAGTCGGCGGCCCCGGCCAGACCCGCAAGGAGCCCCACGAAGGCGCCGGCAGCCGCCCCGAATCCACATGTTCTCGAAATCATCATGCCTGATACGTCCCCGCATCCGGCATTTACTCAAGGACTTTGGGCGCCAGGCGGGGATTCCCGGCCCGCCGGAGGGCCGTCCCGGCCCTACCCGTCCTCGAGGATCGCGGCGACGGTGAACTCGACGAAGGAGCCCATCGGCCCGACGTAGTGGATCTCGCGCTCGCGGTCGAGCACGTAGGCCAGCGGCCAGAGGCCGACGCGGTACTGCTCCGCCAGCTTGCCCTCGGGGTCGGAAAAGTTCGGCCAGGCGACCTGCTCGGAGCGTTGCAGGGTGCGCAGCACCTGGTTCGGGTCCTTGCTCACCCCGACGAGTTCGAAGGGCTGGTCGGCGAAGCGCTCCTTCATTTTCCGGCACATCTCGACGAGCCGCGGGCCGGCCTCGTCGCGCGAGTGCCAGAACAGCAGCACGACCACCTTGCCGTCGTGGTCGGAGAGCTTCATCTCGCGGCCGCCGGAGTCGACCCCGACCAGGTCCGGCGCGACGCGCCCCTTGCTGAGGTTCTGGATGATGTAGAGCTCGTCCTCGGCGAGGCTGGCGACCGTGGTGCCCTCGACCTCGACGTCGGCGGCCTCGATGATCGCCTGGCGCAGCATCGACAAGCGCTCGCGCATGACCCGCGGGTCGTCGCCGAGGTTGCGCCCGATCATCGCGATCCCCAGCGCCGCCACCCCCTTGATCTTCTCGCTCGGGTGGGAGGCCTCGATCTTGCGCAGCAGCATCAGCGAGGGCTGGTCGCCGCAGGCCACCAGGGCCATGCACATCGGCACCAGCTCCGGGCTGTTCAGGTGATGCCGGTCGACCGCCTGGCGGACCGCATCCATTTCCTCCGCCATCAGCGGCTTCGGCAGGCCGTCCTCGCCGGTGGCGCTGAGCGTGCGGGCCAGGCGCAGGAACCAGGCCGCCGGCTCCAGCGTCCACTCGTTCGACAACTCGCCCCCGATCACCGACCACATCCGCCGGGCGGCCTGCTCACCGCTGGGGCGGGATTCGGCCAGCTCGCTGCGCTCGGCGGGCGTCTTCGCCTCCTGGGCCCGGGTCGCCCATGCCTTCATGGCCGCCTCGTAGGATTTCCTCACCGCCGTCGCCTGGTCGGGAGTTCCCGCCGGCGCCAGAGCCGCGGTCAGCCCGAGGAAAATCATCGCCATCCATCGCCCTCGCATCGGGTGCAGGCTAACGCTCATCGGCCCCCTGACAAGTCCTCCCCCCGCCTTCGCCGCCTCGCGCGCCGCCTCCTCCCACACGGCCCCGGTGCCCGCAGCGGCTCCACCACCCGCCCAAGCGGGCTTGCCCCGCTCCGGCCGCTCCCCTTTACTCCCGCCGGAATGGCCACCGACCACCCCATCGACGTCCGCCACGTCGCCAGCCTCGCCCGCCTCGAGTTGACCGAGGAGGAGACCGCGACCTTCCAGCCGCAGCTCGACGCGATCCTGAAGTATGTCGAAAGCCTGTCGGCGCTCGACGTCGAGGGGCTCGAGCCGATGGCGCACCCGGTGCCGGTCCTCGACGTCCTCCGCGACGACACCCCGCTGCCGAGCCTGCCGCCTGAGGGCCTCCTGGCGAATGCCCCGGAGCAGGCCCAGAACCAGGTCCGGGTCCCCAAGGTCATCGCCGACGCCTGAGTCGCTGCCCACCGAGGCCACCCGCATCGGCAACCTCCAATCGTCCATCGGCAATCACCCGAATGTCCCTTTCCTCCTCCACCATCGCGAGCCTGCGGCGCCAGCTGTCTGCCGGCGACATCACCCCCGACGACATCCTCGACGACCTCGCCGCGCGCATCGCCTCGCACGACGGCGAGATCGGCGCCTACCTGTCGCACGACCTCGAAGCGGCGCGCCGCGATGCCGCGGCCAGCGACCTTTCGAAGCCGCTCGGCGGCATCCCGATCGCCCTCAAGGACAACATCAACGCCCTCGGCAGCCCCTGCACCTGCGGCTCGCGCTTCCTCGAGAATGCCTACACCTCGCCCTACGACGCCAGCGTGACCGCGGCGCTGCGCCAGGCCGGGGCGATCCCGTTCGGGCGGCTGAACATGGACGAGTTCGCGATGGGCTCGTCGACCGAGAACTCCGCGCTCGGCCGCACGGTCAACCCGGCCGACCCGACCCGCATCCCGGGCGGCTCGTCGGGCGGATCCGCCGCCGCGGTCGCCGCCGACCTCGCCGTCGCCGCGCTGGGCTCCGACACCGGCGGCTCGATCCGCCAACCGGCGTCGCACTGCGGCGTGGTCGGGCTCAAGCCGTCCTACGGCCGGGTCTCGCGCTACGGCCTGGTCGCCTTCGCCTCGTCGCTCGACCAGATCGGCCCGCTGACCAAGTCGGTCGAGGACAGCGCCTTGCTGCTGCAGGCGATCGCCGGCGCCGACCCGCGCGACTCGACCTGCCTCGACGCCGCGGTCCCCGACTACCTCGCCGACCTCGACAAGGGCGTCGCCGGGATGAGGCTCGGCCTGCCGAAGGAGTACTTCGGCGAGGGCATCGATCCCGCGGTGCGGGAAAAGGTCGAGGCCGCCGCGAGGAAGCTCGAGGCCGCCGGCGCCGAACTGGTCGAGATCTCGCTGCCCCACACCGAGCACGCCGTGGCGACCTATTACATCATCGCCCCGGCCGAGGCCTCGTCGAACCTATCGCGCTTCGACGGGATCCGCTACGGCCGGCGCCACGGCGACGGTAGCGACCTGATCGAGACCTACCGCCGCTCGCGCGAGGAGGGCTTCGGCCCGGAGGTGAAGCGCCGCATCATCCTCGGCACCTGGGTGCTCTCGTCCGGCTACTACGATGCCTACTACAGCCGCGCCCAGAAGGTCCGCGCGCTGATCCGTCGCGACTTCGACGAGGCCTTCGGCAAGGTCGACGCGATCCTCTCGCCGGTGTCACCGGTGGCCGCCCGCAGGCTGGGGGAGAACGACGACGACCCGCTCAGCGAGTACCTCGCCGACATCTACACCATCGCCGCCAACCTCGCCGGCATCTGCGCGGTTTCGGTGCCCTGTGGCACGATCGACTCGGGCAGCGGCACGCAGCTCCCCGTCGGCCTCCAGGTCATCGGCCCGCACCTCGGCGAGGCGACCTTGCTGAGGGTCGCGAAGGCAGCCGAGTAGTCACCCGGCCAGCGCGATTCAAAGGTCGGGAAGCGGCGATGCCTCGTCCTCGTTCTCGTCCGAGGCTGGCGAATCGGGTGGACCGGTCGCCTCCCCGGCCGCTTCATCCAGCCGGGCGATCGCCGCGCCGACTTCCTCCGGAACCTCGGCCTCGGCAAGCCGCTGCTTTTCCGGCGCGCCGGAATCGAGCCACCACTTGATGACCCGCAGCTCGTCCTCGGTGATCGGCTTCTTGCCCTCCGGCGGCATGACCTCCTCGTCGTCCGGGGGCAGCTCGATGCGGAAGATGATGTTGCTGTCGAAGGCGCTGCCGGGCTCGATCGACGCGCCTTCCTTGCCGCCGGCCAGCAGGGCCGCGTAGCTGTCCATCCGCAGCTTGCCCTTCTGCTTCTCCTCGCCGTGGCACGAGTTGCACTTGGCCTCGAAGATCGGCATGACGAGGTCGGCGAAGACGTCGCGCTCCGCCGGCGGAACGAGCTCCTCCGGCTCGCTCTCCTCCTCGTCGAGGCCCAGCCACTCGCGAACCTCGGGCGGTGCGGCCTCGGTGAGGAACTTCTTGCCGTGAGTCATCGACCCGCCGTCGTGGCTCGCCATCGTCATCGCCACGGCGCTGGCCAGCAGCACGAGGAGGTAGAGGAAGTTGCCCTCGCCGCCGGCCCAGTCGACCCAGACCTTGGTGACGAAGGCGGCGATCAACAGGCAGGTGAAGACCACGCCCCACCACAGGTGCCGGTCCAGCAGGACCTCGTCGTATTCACCCGGTCGGCTGTGCTGGAGCAGGAGGCCGAAAACCAGCGCCACCACCGCCGAGCCGGCCGTCAGGAAGATCGGCCCCTGCGTCGACGAGCCCTTGTCGACCCGGAACATCTTGCCGAACTCCATCAGGATCACCAGCAGCAGCATGCCGATCGGCAGGTGCAGGGCGAGCGGGTGGAAGCGGCCGAGGAAGTTGCCCCAGGGGCTCGTCGCCAATTCGCCGAGGAAGCCCTCGAGGAAGGGCAGGACGATGACCAGCGCGGCGACCAGCAGCCCCCCCAGGCTCAGGAAGACGGCCCAGGACCTGGATGGCGGATCGGGATCGGCGGCACTCATCCGGCGGCGGCGGCAGCTTCACCCGGGGGGCTCACCAAGCCAAGCGCCGAAGTTCATACGTCGACGACCGGGCTCTCCTTCTTCTTTTCCTCGCGACGGATCCGCTGGCTGAGGCCGGGAATCCAGCGCCGCAGGTCGATGCCCAGCGCCGCCATCGCGTTGGTGAAGATCAACAGCGCCACCGCCTCGTCGAGGAAGGGCAGCCCATCCGGGAAGATCCCCAGGGTCAACAGGTAGATTCCCGAGAGCGCGGCGAAAAAAAACGCGAAGGCCTTCTTCATGACCGCCCACCCTACGCCACCCGCGGCGGAATTCAACGAGGATCCGGGCGACTGGAATCAAGCGGATTCATTGGAATCCGCCGCCTCGAAACGCCGGTTGAAGCGCTCGATCGACCGGCAACGCCCGGTCTCGAGCCCGATCTCGGCGACCAGCCCGCACAGCCGGACCGGCCCCTTGGCGATGGGAAACCGCGTCGGCATGCCGGTGCGGAAGCGCCACACCACCGACTCGTGGGCCCGGCCCAGCACCGAGTCCTCCGGGCCGCACATGCCCGCATCCGTCAGGCAGGCGGTGCCGCCGGGAAGGATCCGCTCGTCGGCCGTCTGGACGTGGGTGTGGGTGCCGACGACCACCGAGGCGAGCCCGTCGAGGGCCCAGCCCATGGCGATCTTCTCGCTGGTCGTCTCGGCGTGGAAGTCGATGAGGATCGCCTTCACCCCGTCCGCCCTCAGCCGGCGGCACTCCTCCTCGAGGAGCAGGAAGGGGTTTTCCAATGGTGGCTGGATGAAGGTCCGCCCCTGGCCCTGGATCACGCCGACCCGCCCCTTCGGCGTCTCGAGCACCACGCTGCCCTGGCCCGGGGTGTCGCGCGGGTAGTTGATCGGGCGCAGCAGGCGGGGCTCGGTCGGGAAGTAGTCGACGATGTCCTGCTGGTCCCAAACGTGGTCGCCGGTGGTCACCACGGCGGCGCCGGCACGGAGCAGGTCGATGGTGATTTTCGGAGTAATTCCGCGGCCGCCGGCGCTGTTCTCTCCGTTGACGACGATGAAATCCAGCTGGAGTTCCTTGCGCAGCTGCGACAGTTGCGCGATCACGGCCTTGCGCCCGGGTTCCCCAACGATGTCACCGAGAAACATGAGCCGCAGCGTTTCCTCATTCATGCGTGCCCCCATGCCAGCCCTGCCCCGGATGGGCGCCAAGGAAAATCACCCGATGTCGCGACCTTAGCCCCGGAAAACCATGCGCCCCGCCAGCTGGATTCCCCTCCTCGTCGTCGCCCTGCTCGGCATCGGCGCGTGGTGGTGGTCGGCCTCCAGCCCGCCCGCCGCAGCGGAGCCGGCGCCGAGGGTGGTCGAGGTGGCCCCGCGACCCGAGACGATCCGCCCGGCTGCCCGGCCGTCGATGGTTCCGCTCGGCCCGCTCTCGCCGCTCTCGCCGGCACCGGACTGGTCGATTTTCAGCCACCCGGCCAACCCGCCGGGCCCCGAGCAGGTCCTCGCCGAGATGGCCGAGGTCTACACCGGCTCGAACAGCTGGAAGCGCTGGTTCCAGGTCGGCGAAAGCGAGCTGGTCGTCGACACCGGCGACCCCACCCGGCGGGTGATCGTGCCGCTGGTTCCCGCCGGAGAAGGCGGCGAGTCGTCGCTGACGCGCTACTGGCGCCCGGCCTCCGAATTCCCCCCGGCCCAGCCGGACCGGCCGCTCCGCGGGGTGCGGATCGCCATCGACCCCGGCCACATCGGCGGCGACTGGGCCGTCATGGAGGAGCGCTGGTTCCAGGTCGGCGGGGACCCGCCGGTCAAGGAGGGTGACCTCACCCTGCTGGTCGCCCAGCTGCTGGCGCCGCGGCTGGAGGAGCTCGGCGCCCGGGTCTCCTTCGTCCGCAGCGACAGCCAGCCGGTCACGGAGGAGCGACCGGACTCGGTCCCGCGGCCGGACGGGAGCGAACAGGATCCCGGCGATGCCGCCAGGCTGGCCGAGCGCCTGTTCTACCGCACCGCCGAGATCCACGCCCGGGCGCGACGCATCAACGAGCAGCTGCAGCCCGACCTGGTCATCTGCCTCCACTTCAACGCCGACGGCTGGGGCAACCCGGCGAAGCCGACCCTCGTCGACCGCCACCACTTCCACCTTCTCCTCAATGGCGCCTACACCGACGACGAACTGCGCTACGCCGACCAGCGCCACCACCTCCTCAACCGCCTGCTCCAGCGCATCCACCCCGAGGAACGCGAACTCGCCACCGAGGTGGCCGCCGCCTTCGCCGAGCGCACCGCGCTGCCGCCGTACCTCTATGAGGCCAACTCGTCGCGCGCGGTGAACGTCGACGGCAATGCCTACCTGTGGGCGCGCAACCTGCTGGCCAACCGGCTCTACCTCTGCCCGGTGCTTTTCCTGGAACCCTACGTGATGAACTCGACCCTCGACTACCCCCGCATCCAGGCCGGCGACTACGAGGGCTTCCGCGAGGTCGACGGACGCATGCAGCCATCGATCTTCCGCGAGTATGCCGGCGCCGTGGCCGAGGGGGTGCGCCGCCATTTCAGCAACCACCGCCCGGTCCCGCTCAGCGAGGCCGAGGCCGAGACCGAGGAACCCTGATGCACCTCCTCCTTTGCGGCCACGGCTACCTCGGCCAGGCAGTCAGCCGGGACTTCCTCGCGGCCGGCTGGAAGGTCACCGCCGTGTCCCGCGGCGGCACCGACCCGGCCGCGGCCCCCTCCCCCGCGCTGCGGGAAGCCACCGCCGACCTCGCCGACGATGGCGACATCGCCGGCCTCGCCACCGCCATCCCGCGACCCGACTTCATCGTCCACTGCGCCTCGTCCGGCCGCGGCGGCCCCGATGCCTACCGCGCGGTCTACCGCGACGGCTGCCGGCACCTCGCCGCCCGCTTCCCCGGCATCCCGCTGCTGTTCACCTCGTCGACCTCGGTCTACGCGCAGACCGACGGGTCGACCGTCACCGAGGAGAGCCCGGCGGAGCCGGAGCGCGAGACCGGCCGGATCCTGCGCGAGGCCGAGCAACTCGTGCTCGCCGCCGAGGGCTTCGTGTTCCGCCTGTCGGGCATCTACGGCCCTCATCGTAGCGTGATTCTGCGGAAGTTCCTCGCCGGCGAATCGCGGGTCGAGGAGGACGGCCGTCGCATCCTCAACCAGATCCACCGCGACGACGCTGCCAGCGCCATCCTCCATGCCGCCAGCGGCGGCTGCCCGCCCGGCATCTACAACGTCTGCGACGACCACCCGACGAGCCAGTTCGAGTGCCTGCGCGAACTCAGCCGGCGCTTCGGCCGGCCGATGCCGCCGAGCGCCCCCCGCGACCCCGACCGCAAGCGCGGCTGGACCCACAAGCGGGTCTCGAACGCCAAGCTCCGCGCCACCGGCTGGGCGCCGGCTTTTCCCTCCTTCACCACGACCGCAGCCACCCTGGAGCATTGACCGACCTCTCCCCGGCCAGCCGGCAAAGCCGGAAAGAAGCCACGGTTTCCTTGCGTTTTCAAACCATCGGGCCAGGAACCGGCGGGCCGAAGCTCCTGATGAGACAAACCACCCGCCGGGAAATAGCTTTTGGCCATCCGCCTTCCACCTGCATCCTGCCCCGCTGATCCCGCCGCCCGAACCTCCGCAGACATGAAAACCAAAGCCCTCGCCATCGCCGCCATCATCCTGGTCATCGGGGCGGTCGCCATCGCCCTCCGCAAGCCCGACTCCACCCCTGGGGAATCCGCCACCAGGCCCGAACGGACCGCGACTCCGGCCGCCGGGAGTCCGACCACCGGGCTGCAGCCGGTCGAGCCGACCAGCGACACCAAGCTGGCCCGGGAGAAGGAGGAACGCGCAGCACGCGAGGCCGAACTGGTGTCCGAGTACGGCGAGGCCCGCACCAACCTCTCCCGGCATGTCACGGGAAACGTCATCGAGATCTTCGACGACGTCCTTGAGATGGGCGAGATGATGATCGGCTTCACCGCCGACGAGGGCTCCCGCTTCGCCGCCGACGCCGCCCTCAACCGTCTCGACATCGAACTCACCGACGAGCAGGGCGACAAGGCGCTCGAGCTCTACGGTGAATTCCAGCGGCGCGAGCTGGAGAAGACCCGCGACGCGGTCGACAAGCTGCGCGACGAGCCCACCCTGCTCATGAGCCTCATGCTGGCCAGCGATGCCCACTCCCGCGGCGAGTTGGGCGAGGACGAGTACCGCACCATCCAGGAGGCCAACGCCGCGGGGCTCGAGGGGGTGATCAACCCGCTCGACCGCCGGAACTTCCGCGGCAACCAGGACCCGCTCCGGGACGATGCCTTCGTCGCCGAGTTCTCCGCGCTGCTCGACGAGGATCAGGCCGCGACCTTCGAGTCGAAGCTGGAGGAGCGCGGGGATGATCCTCCCCGCGAACCCTCCTCCATCGCCGACATGCCGGTCATGGACCTCGAGAACCTCGACAAGGCCGTCGGCTCCGCCAAGCAGATGACCTCCGGATTCAAGCAGATGATGGAGGGCATGGGCAACTTCCGCCAGCTCCAGCCGCTGATGAACCAGGGCCGCGGCGACTGACCCCGCGCGCCGTCGTCCGGGGGGCCCGAGGGAACCCTAGAACTCCCCCCGGAACGAGCACCGCGCGGTCGGGGTCTCATAGATCACGATCTCGACCAGGCCGGGAAGCGAGGGCTCGAGCTTGCGCCAGAACCATCCCGCCATGCGCTCGATGGTCGGGCTCTCGAGCCCTTCGATGTCGTTCAGGTAGTTGTGGTCGAGCTCCTCGAGCAGCGGAGCCATCGCCTCGGAGATCCGCTTGTGGTCGTAGACCCAGCCGATCTCCTCGTCGACCTCACCCTCGATGTGCACCTCGACCTTGAAGCTGTGGCCGTGCATCTGCCGGCACTTGTGGCCGTCCGGCAGGCTCGGCAGGGTGTGGGCCGCCTCGAAGCGGAAGTCCTTGATCACTCGGGCACGCATCGCGGAGGAGCCTGACAGGAGCCGGGCGTCCGCGCAAGCCGCCCCGCGCATTCCCTGCGCGCTTGTCCCCCGCTCCCGAACCGACCACCATCCCGGCGTGCCGGAAACCCGCCCCTTCATCCTGATTCCCAGCTACAACACGGGCCCCATCCTCCCGAAGACCCTCCGCGGCGCGCTCGGTTCCGGCCTTCCCGTGCGGCTCGTCATCGACGGGTCCACCGATGATCCCGAGGACACCCTCGGCGGGCTCGCCGGCGACCCCCGGCTGACCATCCACCGGCTGCCCTCCAACCAGGGCAAGGGCGCCGCCGTGCTCCACGGCCTGCGCCAGGCGGCGGCCGATGGCTTCACGCACGCCCTGTGCATGGACGCCGACGGCCAGCACCCGGCCGAGCAGATCCCGGAGTTCATCGCCTGCTCGCGCCGGCATCCGGAGGCCGCCGTGTTCGGGTGCCCGGTCTTCGACGAATCCGCCCCCGCCATCCGGGTCAACGGCCGGCGCATCTCGAACTTCTGGACCAACCTCGAAACCCTCGGCTGGGGCATCGATGACTCGCTGTTCGGCATGCGCCTCTACCCCGTCAAGCCGCTGATCGAGGTCTTCGGGGAGACCAGCTTCGCGCGGCGCTTCGACTTCGACCCGGAGGTCGCCATCCGCCTGGCGTGGCGCGGGGTGCCGGTGATCAACCTGCCCACCCCGGTTCGCTACATCGACGCCGCCGAGGGGGGGGTCTCGCAGTTCCGCTACCTGCGCGACAACATCCTGCTCACCTGGATGCACCTCCGCCTGCTCGGCGGCTTCTTCTTGCGCGCCCCCTGGCTGGCCCTGCGCGGCGGAAACCCGCTCCTCCACCTCAGCCCGCCCCGCTAGACACCCCGCTGCCCCGCCCGTCCGGCCCAAGCGCCGCACGCCGTGCGGTTTGACGTCCTTCCTGCCCGCCGACCCTACCCGTCATCCCTGCCTGCCCTCCCATGTCACCCGATGCCATCCGCGAGCTCGCCCGGCACTTTCCCGGCCGCTGGGACCACCACTACATCGCGGCGAAGATCAAGTCCGACCCGCTGTATGAGGCCGTCTTGGCGGAGTTCCGCGAATCCGAGCTCCCCCTCCTCGACCTTGGCTGCGGCCTTGGATTGCTCGCCTTCTTCCTGCGCCACAACGGACTCGGCTTTCCCATCCTTTCCCTCGACTACGACCAGCGGAAGATCCTCGAGGCGCGCCGCGTCGCCGGCGAGCTGGGGCTGGAGAGGCTCGACTTCGAGCATCATGATGCCCGCGAGGGCCTCCCGGCTCACCAGGGCAACGTCAGCATCCTCGACATCCTGCAGTTCTTCAAACCGGCGGAACAGCAGTTGCTTCTCACCGAGGCTGCGGAGCGGGTTGCCCCGGGGGGGAAGCTGGTCATCCGCTCCGGACTGCGCGACCGTTCCCTGCGCTTCCGCATCACCGTCGCGGGCGACCTCTTTGCCAAGTGGACCTTCTGGATGAAGGCCGCCCCCGTCTACTACCCGGGCCGCGAGGACTTCGAGCAAGCGCTTTCCGACCATGGCCGGTTGTCGATCTCCCCGCTCTGGGGAGGCACCCCCTTCAACAACCACCTGATCGTGCTGACCAAGGCAACAGCCGGGTGATTCGTCACCTCATCAAGCGGGACAGCTTCAAAGGAGCTTCAAAGGGACAGGTCACCAAACACCTCAAGCGGGACGGACAGCTTCAAAGGGACAGGTCACCAAACACCGGGTCACCAAACACCGGTCACCTGACACCAGAGGTTATCGTCGAAGGATAGCACCTTGGGGGCATGGGGACTGGAGGCATGGGGAGCTTCAAGAAGGCTCATGGGAGAGGCTCATGGGGACAGGCTCATGGGGACCGGCTCATGGGGACAGGTCAATTGCACAGAACACGAGGAGCGCGACCACCTCAAGAATTGGGCTTGCCCAAGGTGTTCATTTGAGTATCTTTTGAGTATGCGCCAACGGCGACAACTTGCTCCATGGCAACGCAACCATCTGGCTACCAATGGCTTGAATCCTGACAACCCCAAGGTTGCGGAAGCCCTAGCCGCCTTGAACGGCAAGCCCGCAATCTACCATTGCCTCTCTCGAGTTGTGAACCGGGATCGCGTTTTGAAGAGGCCTGAGCGGGACATGTTCGTCAAACTGATGAGGCGCTACGAGGCCTTCTGCCAGGTGGTCGTATGGACCCACTGCGTGATGTCGAACCACTTTCACATCCTGGTTGAGGTCCCAGCTCCGCCTGAAGATGGAGGTGCTTCTTGGTCCGATGAGCGACTCCTCCATCACCTGGAGATCATTTACAGCAAATCAAAGGTCGAGGAGCTTCGTTGGGAACTCGCCCGATTGCGCCGACTCAAGGAAGCTGCTGCGGCCGAGGAATTCCGCAGCCGCTACTTCCGGCGCATGTGGGACCTCTCCGAATTCATGAAGATCGTGAAGCAATCCTTTTCGCAGTGGTTCAACCGCAGGCATGAGCGGCGCGGAGTGCTCTGGGAAGGGCGCTTTCAGAGTGAGCTTGTCGAAGACGGGCATGCCGCGCGCCGCGTTGCCACCTATATCGACCTGAACCCGGTGCGAGCGGCGCTTGTCGATGACCCCAAGGATTGGCGATGGAGTGGATATGGCGAAGCCGTTTCAGGAATTGTGGCGGCGCGCCGGGGTCTGCAGAGAGTCGTCCTGGAGAAAGCATACACCCGGACCAGCAACAAGCGCGCTACCGACGAAGCGACCACTGTCCGCCAGATCCTGCGGAGCTATCGCATGGCCCTATTCACCGACGGGAAGGAGCATCCACGTGATGCGAGGAAGAACCGTGCCGGGATTGATCATGCACGCGTCAAAAGAGTGCTGGAAGAAGGGGGAAGCTTGAGCGAGGCCGATCTCCTCTCATGCAAGACGCGCTACTTCATCGATGGCATCGTCATCGGTGGCGAGGGATTTGTGGATCATGTTTTCGAACTGATCCGCGGAAGCCTCGGTGACCGAAGAAGGACGGGAGCACGAAGGATGCGCCGCGTCCACAGCAAGCTCCGCACGCTACGAGACCTGCAAAAAGATGCCTTGGTTTGTCAGGGATGAGCCAGCACCTGATTCGGTGCCGGCTCGGACCCTACACTGAATCAATGGAGGGCGCGCCCGCGTTTGCTTTTCGGGCTTGGCGGATCCGGCACGGGTTCCAGAGCCGCATGAGGATCCGTCGAGCATTACCTGGGCACCACGGATTCAGACACGCTCCGACCTTCCAAGCGAGCAGCTCCTTCGCAGGCTCCAATCGCCCTTCCTCATCATCAGGCAGACGTCCTGTCCCCCTGGAATGTCCCCCTGGAATGTCCCCTTGGAAAGAGTCCCCTTGAAATGAAACACCGTCCCAGCGCTCAGGCGACCTGTCCCTTTAAAGCACTATCTCCATCCCCCATCCAGGTGACCTGTCCCCTTGAAGCTGCTTCCCTGAGCTGAGGCACTGTCGCACAGGTAGGATGAGGTGACTGGCAGCTCGATTTACTCGGTTCGGGTTATCGATCCCGATAGGAGAATCGGCCAGGATTCCGCAGGTTCATGCGTTCGATTCTCCTGCTGGTTTGCCTTCTGCTTCCGACTTTCGCCAAACCCACCCTTTGGATCATCGGGGACTCGACCGTGCGTACCCAGACCGCAGGCCAGCTCGGCTGGGGGGACCCGCTGGTCGCCGAGTTCGATCCCGCAATGATCGAGGTCAGGAATCGCGCCATCGGGGGACGAAGCAGCCGGACCTTCCTCAGCGAGGGCCGTTGGGACGCCATCCTCGCCAACCTCGAGGAGGGCGACTTCGTCCTCATGCAGTTCGGCCACAACGACGGCGGGGAAATGTTCAGCGGCAATCGCCCCCGGGCCAGCATCAAGGGAAATGGCGACGAGAGCGAGAGCGGCACCGTCGAGATGACGGGCCAGCAGGAGGAGGTGCGCTCGTTCGGCTGGTACCTCCGCCACTACTGCAGGACCGCCCGGGAGAAGGGCGCGACCCCGATCGTCGCCTCGCTGATCCCGCGCAACCGCCGGGGCGAGGATGACAGGATCGCCCGTGCGGACCGCAGTTATGCCCGATGGGCACGGGAGGCGGCACACGACGAGGGAGCCTACTTCATCGACTTCAATGCCGTGCTCGCCGGCCGCTACGACGAACTCGGCGAGGACGCCGTCGACGCGCTTTTTGCCGAAGGCGACCACACCCACACCGCTCCCGACGGTGCGGCCTTCAACGCCCGCGTGATGGCCGAGCAGATCCGACAGCTCGACGGTTGCCAGCTCGGTGCCTGCCTGCGCGACGCCGACTGCTGGCTCCCGCGGGTCTTTTCCGACCACATGGTCCTCCAGCGCGAAGCACCGGTTCCAGTCTGGGGCCGCACCCGCCCCGACACCCCCGTGGTGGTCTCCTTTGCGGGCAACAAGGCGAGCACGACCTCGGCCGACGACGGCACCTGGTCGGTCAAGCTGCCCCCGCAACCCGCCGGCGGCCCCTTCCGCCTCGAGGTCGAGGCGGCGGCCACGAGGAGCTTTTCGGACGTGATGGTCGGCGAGGTGTGGTTGTGCTCGGGTCAGTCGAACATGAGCATGACCGTGGCCCCGAGCCGGCTCCGTCCATGGGCCGGCGTTCGTGACTGGGAAAAGGAGGTCGCCGAGGGGGACGTTCCCGGCATCCGCATGTTCAGTGCCGCCCTGACCCTGCGCGAGCACCCGCAGCCGGACGTCGAGGGAACCTGGCGGGTCGCTTCTCCGGAGAGCGTCCCCGAATTCTCCGCGGTGGCCTGGTTCTTCGCACTCGACCTTCACGATCGACTCGAGGTTCCCATCGGGCTGGTCACCTGTGCGTTCGGCGGCAGCAAGGCCGAGGCCTGGACCAGCCGCGAGAAGCTCGCCTCGGAGCCCGAGCTGGCTCCCCTGCTGAAGGACTTCGGCGGGAAGCAGGTCCACTACCGCGACCATCCGCAGCTGCTGGCCGAGTATGGCGCCGCCCGCACCGAGTGGATCCGGTCCGGACGCAGCACCCGCGCGCCTGCTCACCCGAACCCGGTCTTCGACAAGCACAACCCCTGCGTGCTCTTCAACGGCATGCTCCACCCGGTGCTTGGCTACGGCATCCGCGGGGCCATCTGGTACCAGGGCGAGTCGAACGTCGAGACCCGCGAGCACTACCCGGCTGCCAAGAAGGCACTGATCGAGGATTGGCGGCAACGCTGGGGCATCGGGGACTTCCCATTCCACTTCGTCCAGCTCGCCGGCTACCACGAACCGGTCGAGAAACCGGGCGAGAGCCCGTGGGCGGAAATGCGCGAGGCCCAGGCCAGCGCCCTGTCGCTGGCCAACACCGGCATGGCCGTCGCGCATGACATCGGGGAGGCACGCGACATCCACCCGCGGAACAAACAGGATGTCGGCCAGCGACTGGCGCGGGTCGCCATCGTCCAGACCTACGGGGGCGAGGGCCTGCCCGGGGGCCCGGTGGCGGAGGGCGCGACGCTTGAAGGCAACCGCATCCGCATCCACTTCTCGCGGGTTGGTGACGGGCTGACCGCCAAGGGCGGAACCCCGCGCCACTTCGCCATCGCCGGCGGGGACGGACGCTACTTTTGGGCGGAGGCGGCCATCGAAAGCGACGACGTGCTCGTCAGCCACCCCGAGGTCCCCCGCCCGGTCGAGGTCCGCTATGCCTGGGCCGACAATCCCGCGGCCGCCAACCTCTGCAATTCCGCGGGACTTCCCACCGCGCCGTTCCGCATTCAACCGTGAAACTGCCCGTGGCGAAACGCCCGGAACGGGCCTATTCTCCTCCTACCAGATCCATGTTGCCCAGACTCGCTCTACTTCTCATCGCCCTGACGGGATCGACGCTGGCCCAGATCCCCGCCTTCCCCGGTGCCGAGGGCTTCGGCGGCCATGCCACCGGCGGCCGCGGCGGCGACGTCTACACGGTGACCAACCTGAATTCCTCCGGCCCGGGCTCGCTTCGCTACGGGGTCGAGAACGCACCCTCCGGCGGGCGCACCATCGTCTTCGCGGTCAGCGGCTACATCCCGATCTCCTACAACAGCGACACCCGCAACCAGACGCTGCGCATCGTCCGCGACAAGGTCACCATCGCCGGCCAGACCGCGCCGGGCGACGGCATCGGCCTGAAGGACGGCCGGATCCTGATGACCGGCGACAACTGCATCCTCCGCAACCTGCGCGTCCGCCACGGCAAGGGCGGCGGCGCCGGCGACTGCCTCAACATCGATTCCTCGGCCGGCAACTCGATCGTCGACCACCTGTCGATGCAGTTCAGCACCGACGAGAACATCTCCTTCTTCAGCAGCACGCTCGACGACTTCACCCTGCAGTATTCGGTGAGCGCCTGGGGGCTGGAGAGCCACAACGCCGGCGGCCTGTGGGACCTCGAGGACGGCTCGTGCCACCACTCGCTGTGGGCCCACCACAAGACCCGCAACCCGAAGGCGCGGCCCTACGGGTTGCTCGAGTGGGTCAACAACGTGACCTACGACTGGGGCATCGGCTTCATCATGGGCGACTCGTCGACCCCCGCGCCGTGGAAGGCGAACGTGATCGGCTCCTATTTCCTCTCCCCGCCGGGCTACACCGACGGCACCGCGATCGAGAAGGCGCGCATCGACCGCAACGGCAACCCGAATTTCTCGCTCCACCTCGACGACTGCCTGCACGACTCCGACGGCGACGGCCAGCTCGACGGCACCGACAAGGGCTACGGCATCGTCCAGGGCAGCGCCTGGGTCCCGGGCAACAACTACAACGAGGGCGACTACGTCTACGTCAGGGCGGACACCCCCTTCGCCGGGGCCGGCGGCAACATCGCGATCGACGCCGACGACCCGCTGACGGCCTACAAGAAGGTCGTCTCGAAGGCCGGTGCGGTGCGCATGAGCGCCAACTACAGCGGCCCGCTGCGCGACGAGGTCGACACCCTGCTGTTCGAGAACGTGGTCAACCAGGTGCACAGCCGGATTTCCGACGAGAACCAGCTGCCGGTCTCGAACGAAGGCTTCGGCACGCTGAACTCGACCGCCCCGCCGCTCGACAGCGACCTCGACGGCATGCCCGACTCCTGGGAGTCCGCGCTCGGTTCCGATCCGAACGGGCAGGACCACAACACCGTCTTCGGCAGCACCGCCGGCACCTTCTTTCCCCCCGGCACTCCGACCGGCTACACCTATCTCGAGGAATATCTCCACTACAAGTCCATCCCCCACGGCGTGCTGGCCAGGAACACCGCGGCCAAGACCTCATCGATCACCATCGACCTGCGGAAATACACCGGCGGCTTCGCCGACTCCGCGAGCTTCACCATCGGCGGCATCACCAACGGGTCGGTGCAGCAATTCGCCGCCAACGGAACGACGCCATCGGGCAGCGGCCCGGTCGTCACCTTCACGCCGACCGTCGACTTCTCGGGCCGCGCCGGCTTCGACTTCACGGTCGACGACGGCAGCAGCTGGACCCAGCGGATGGCGCTGCTGGTGACGGTGGCCGCGCTGCCCCGCGACATCACCTGGACCGGCGGCCTCGGCGGCAACAGCTGGGACACCACGACGACCAACTGGGAGGAATCCGGCGGCAGCCCGACCACCTTCAACGACGGCGACAACGCCCTCTTCGACGACCAGGGAAATCCCGCCACCATCCCGATCAGCGGCACCCGCTCACCGAACTCGGTCACCGTGACCGGGTCGCAGGACTACCGCTTCTCCGGCCCGGGCAGCCTCGCCATCGCCACCAGCCTCACCAAGGCCTCGGACACGACGCTGACGCTGGACACCACGGTCACCTCGGCGAGCGGAACGCTTCTCAACGGCGGGATCACCACCATCAACGACGGCGGCAACATCGCCGGCGGCCCGATCCAGTTCACCGGCGGTGCCACCTTGAACGACGACACCGGAAGCGACTACTTCACCCTGGCTCCCGACATCGAGGTCGATGCCGGGGCCACCGGGAACCTCGAGCTATCCTCCCGCTGCACCCTCTCCGGCTCGCTCTCGGGGGGCGGAACCTTCAACATCTTCTCGCCCTCGACCCTCGGGACGGAGGGCCGCGCCTATCTCGACGGTGCCTCGGCCGGCTGCACCGGCAGCGTCAACCTTTCCGGCGGCGCCACGGCCCCGGGCAACGGCGGCCGGATTGCCTTCCGGGCGCTCAGCGGGAACTTCGACGGGTTCCCCTCCGCCAGGGTGAACCTGGCCGGCATCGACCTCTTCACCCAGAACTACTCCTTCGGGAACACCTACTCCTTCGGTGAGCTCTCCGGCGACGCCAACTCACGGATCCGCGGCGCCTACAACGACAGCGGCGTCACGGCCCTGACGGCCGGGCAGCTCGGAACGGACTCCGAGTTCGCCGGGACGATCAGCGACGGCATGCCGAGCGCGACCGAGTTCTCGAAGTATGGCAACGGCACCCTGACCCTTTCCGGCGCCAACAGCTACAGCGGGAACACCGCGATCTGGGAGGGCGAACTGCGGGTCACCGGATCGCTCGGCAGCACCGACGTCTTCGTCGGCGACGGCGCGACCCTCAGCGGCAGCGGTCCGATGGGAGACCTCCTGACGGCGCAGGACGGCTCGACCATCTCGCCCGGCGACCACCCCGGCGAGGCGGGGACGATGAACACGGCCAACGGATTCGAGTTGAAGGCGGCGACGATGAGGTACGACCTTTCCGGCAACCCGGCCTCGGGCAACGACAAGATCGAGAATGCCGCCGGCACCCTCACCTTCCGCAGCCCGGGCGGCAACCTCGGCGCGCACTTCGAGTTCAACCTGATCGACGGCTACCTTTCGCCCGGAACCTACACCCTGGTCGAGGGCGGCTCGGGGACCTCGGCTCCCGGCAGCCCCGCGTTCACCCACAACCTGCCGTCCGGCACCCGCCAGAGCTTCGACCTGCTGCGCTCCGGCGGCGGTTCGAACGACACCTACGTCCGCCTCCTTGTCGGCGGCAGTTCGTCCGACCTGACCTGGACCGGCTCGACCACGACCTGGGACATCGCGGGCGCCACTCCGTGGAGCGGTGGAGGCGGTGGCGACAACCGCTTCTACAACCTCGATCGCGTCCACTTCACTGACAGTGCCGCGAGCCGCTTCGTCGAGATGACCGGCTCGCTCGAACCGCAGTTGCTCGAGGTTTCCGCCGGCGGCGACCCCTACTTCTTCTACGGCACGGGGGCGCTCACCGGGCAAGCGTTGCTCATCAAGGACGGCGACGGCACCATGCAGTTGGCCAACACGGGAACCAACACCTACACGGGCGGCACCTTCATCCGCGGCGGGAACCTCACGCTCGGTTCGTCCGACGTCGGGCTCGGCTCCGGGGCGGTCCACCTCGAGGGCGGAACGATCGCGCTGCCGAACACCGCGACCTTCCTCGACAATTCCTTTCATGCCACCGCCGACTCCGCGATCGCGTCCACCTACGGCGGAAACTCGACCATCGTCGACGACTACGCCGCGACATTCTCCAGCAGCGGATTCCCGACCCTCGACCTTTCCGGCGTCGACGGGATCCTCAGCATCAAGGGCGCCATGGACGGTTTCTCCGGCACCCTCGACTTCGCCGGGGGATCGGGGATGCTGCGGCTGAACTCCGGCTCGAACGGGGCGGAGGACGTCAACTTCGGCAGCGCCGCCGCCCACTTCGCCCTCGGCAGCGCCGGGGCGACCCTGACCAACCGCAACGGCGACAAGCTGATCGAGCTCGGCGCGCTTTCCGGCGGCCCCGGGACCCACCTCAACGGCCGCCAGTCGGGCTCGGGCAACACCTCGACGACCTACCGCATCGGCGCGCTCGGGATCGACACCTGCTTCGATGGCACCATTTCGAACGGGGGCGACCTTGCCGGAGTCGACCTGGTCAAGGTCGGCAGCGGCCGGCTCTGTCTGGGCGGCAGCTCGGACTACCCGGGGGCCCTCTTCGTCGAGGCCGGCACCCTCGCCATTCCCGGCTCACTCGGCATCAGCGGCTCGGCCGAAGTCGAAGGCGGCGCGGTCCTCGACCTCGACGGCGGCACCCTCGACGCCGAGAGCCTTCGCATCGCCCCCGGCGCGACCCTGCTCGGACCCGGCACGCTGCGCGGCGAGTTGTCGATCGAGGGGATGCTCTCCTGCACCGGCGGCACGCTGGTCCTCGACGGTCGCGTGATCAATGACGGCGTGGTCCGCCTGACGAGCGCCGCGCTGCTTTCCACCACCGACACCTTCTACAACAACGGCGTCCTCGACCTCCTGACCGCCGAGGGCGAGGTCCCCGCCAACCTGGTCAACACCGGCATCGTGATCGACTCCAGCGGACTCGAGATCACCTCGCTCGGCATCGACGGCGACGACTTCGAGTTGACGATGATGACCTACGAGGGTCACGACTACCAGCTCTGGTGGTCGCCCGACCTGAAGCCGGATTCGTGGAATCCCACCGGCCCGGTGGTCGCCGGGGACGGCACCGAGAAGCCCTTCAGCGACCCCGGTGGCGCGACCCACGGAGCCCGCTACTACAAGGTGGTGGTGACCCCCTGAGCGCGGGGGTACATCGCCCCGGCGGACATAACCTCCTCGCGGCGGGACGAAGCGCTGAAAGGGTGGCTGTCTTCCCCACTTCACCCATGCCGATGCTCTCCAGAACCCTCCCCATTCTCCTTCTCGCCGGCAGCCTGCAGGCCGCCCTCGAGCTCGTGCCACCGTCTCCGGAGGCCTTTCCCCTCGTTGCCGACGGCAGGGCG
>JAUIJB010000046.1 GCA_030430455.1 Verrucomicrobiia bacterium
CGCTGCACACCTCGCTGGTTTCGCCTGGGCCGACTCCCGACCCTTTCCCCCGGCTGGCGCTGCGCCGTCGTCCGCTGCGGATGAGTCCCCCCACAAGTTCAGCAAACCGTGCACGACCAGCCGGGCGGGCCGCGATGATCCCGGGACAAGCGTCCCGACGTCCGAACCCTTGCGCCATGGAGAAAATTCAGCCGCGACAAGAGGCAGGTGGCCAACAAACGAGGTCACCGGACGAATGAATTTCTCATTTTCAGGGCAAAAAACCGACCCCCGGTGGTTGCCATGTGAGCAACTCGAATCAACGGGACGAGGCAGGACCAAAATATCGAAGATTTTTTACAATCACCAGTTGCAGAAAGTCCGAGCGCAATGAAGTTGCCGATTCCAGCGGTCGAGACGAGCAACCCTCCATCTGCGCGCGAATCGGCTGAGTTCCCCCGTTCACCTGAACCCGAACCAGCCATGAAAATGACACCGAAGCCGGTGGCGCTCTCAGCCACCCTGTTTGCCTGGCTTGGCACCCTTGCCGCCAACGCCCAACAGGTCACCGACCTGAACGTCAGCGAGGATCCGGAATCCGAGAACCCGGTCCTCGAGATCACCCTCGACGCGCCGCCGATGTCCTCGGTGCAGATGGAATCCAGCGGCGACCTGGCCACGCCATGGTCCGACCTTCCCGGCGACGTCTACTCGTTTGGCGGCGGCCCGATCACCTTCGACGCCCCGATCGGACCCGCGCAGGCCTTCTACCGCTTCGACACCGCACCGATTCCCCTCGCGGCGGAGGGCGACGGCATCCGGTTCGACTTCGAGGTCGGCGAGCCGTTTCCGCTGCCGGCCTTCCTCGACTTCGTCCGCCTGCAGACCGGCGCGACGCTCTACCCGCGGATCATGGACACCTCGCTCTACGGCGAGCTCGGCGGCCTGATGATCCAGCCGGGCCAGTACCAGGTCGCGAACCCCGAGCTGCTGCCCGCCGTGCTCGGAGTCGACCTGTGGGGCGTCGGAATCCCCGAGGACAGCGGCAAGTTCGCTGAGACCTACGAGCCGACCGACTTTCCGCAGGACGGCAAGTTCATCGAAACCCCCGGCGGCGACCTGCCGATGGGCCAGTGGGAGGACGACAACCAGACCCGCGTCAGCGAGGGAGAGATCATCGACCCGGGACAATTCGACATGCCCTTTGAGCTCGAGATCAAGGAGGTCGACGGCAGCGAGCCGCTCGACGACCTCGGCCTGGTCTTTCCCGGCACCGAGGCCCGCGCCTTCCTGCGGCTGCTCAAGGACGGTTCCTACGAGATCGACGGCGCCGGCCTGAGCGAGGGCGGGCACCCGCCCGAGACCTATCCGCCGCTGCCGATCCCGGGTTCGCTGGTGGTCATCGCCCGCAACGAGAAACAGGTACTGTTCCTCGGCACCCTCGCCGACCCCTTCGCCGAGCGCGCCTACAATCCGCCGGAGGGCGGCGCGCACGGCACCCGTGAGCTGGAGATCGCCAACGTCCCCCTCAACATCCCGTTGGTCGACAACGACCCCTTCGGCGAGCTGCCGGCCGTCCAGGTCGAGATCCTGCGCTACAGCCGCGAGATCGAGGGCCTCAAGCCCGGGCCGGACGGCCAGCCGGTGCTGACTCCCGAGTTCCTCGACGAGTACCGCGAGAACTTCGAGCTGCTCAGCGAGGTCCCGGGCAGCGAGGTGGCCGAGCGCCTGCGCATCCAGCAGGCGCCGGCGGTCAAGTCACCCACCGTCACCACGCTCCACCGCTCCGGCTCGAACGGCAGCAAGAAGAACATCGCCATCCTCGGCGACGGCTTCGCCGACACCCCCGGGGACCAGGACGCCTACAACGACTACGTCCAGCAGACGATCATGGAGGACTTCCTCGGTCGCGACATCCACCCGGAGATCCTCAACGCCATCAACGTCTTCCGCGTCAACACCTACTCGGCCGAGTCGGGGGTGACCCAGGTCAACTCGTCCGGCAGCGTGACCGACAGCCAGGACACCGCGCTCGAGTACCGCTACAGCGGGACCTGGTCGCGCTGCTGGATGGAGGGCGGCCCGAACACGAACACCCTGATCAACAGCACCCTGGCCAGCGCCTGCCCCCAGGCTGACATCGTCTTCATCGTCCTCAACGAGGACAATTTCGGCGGCTGTGCCGGCGGCAACCGCTTCGTCGTCACCCTCGCCAGCGGCTGGGCCACCGTGGCCCACGAGTTCGGCCACCTGTTCGGCAAGCTCGGCGACGAGTACGGCTGCAGCGCGACCTCCTGCTCGCCGCTCTACACCGGCGCCGAGCCGGGCGCGGTGAACCTGACCAAGGTGACCAACCGCAACAGCGTCAAGTGGAGCCAGTGGATCCCCAGCTGGCGGCCGGTGCTGACCACCGCGTCGCATGTCGCCGACAACGCGCAGGACGTCGGCATCTTCCAGGGCGCGGTCAAGGACCTGACCCGCTGGGCCGACGGCATCTTCCGGCCGACCCTGGACGGGCGCATGCGCTCGAACAGCCCGGCGCACAACCCGGTCGGCTACACCAAGATGCGCGCCGAGGCGCGACCCTTCCAGGAGGCCACCTTCCGCAAGAACGTCGTCGGCGACTTCAACGGCGACGGCCGCGACGACGTGGTCCTGCTCGACGGCCGCCAGCTGTCGCTCTACCTCGCCGCCGACCGCGACACCGGGCCCGACGACCCGATGACCGGCAACCCGCCGCGGACGACCGACGGCGTGCTCGAGAAGACCTGGTTCTTCACCGACCGCCTGCGCAGCGACGGCGGTGGCTGGTCGTGGCAGATCCGGCCCGGCGACCAGCTCCACGCGGGCGACTTCGACGGCGATGGCGACGACGACCTCTACGTCTTCAACGGCAGCAACTGGAACCAGGCCTACCTGACGATGCTGCGCTCGGAAGGCGACCGCTTCCAGCCGGTGCGCCGCTACGACTCCGACCTGCCCGGCTGGCAGATGCGCGGCGGCGACGAGCACTACGTGGCCGACATCGACGGCGACGGCCGCGACGACCTGATGGTCTACAACGGCGACAACTGGAACATCCCCTACTTCTGCCTGTTCCGCTCCGGCGGCTCATTCCTGAGCTACCTGCGCCGCTACGACCAGTACCTGCCCGGCACCTGGGAGATGGGCCGCAACGAGCGCTTCTTCGTCGGCGACTTCGACGGCGACGGCCGCGACGGCATCATCGCCCAGGACCGCGACTCGTGGAACCAGGTCCACCTGCGGGTCTTCAACCCGAACGGCTCGTCGAACGGGCTGGTCCAGGCGAGCCGCTACTACGGCCCGATCCAGGGCTCGAACTTCACCTGGAACATGAACCGCCGCGACGACCTGTACGTCGGCGACTTCGACGGCGACGGGGTCGACGACCTCGCGTTGTTCAACGGCATCGACTGGAACGCCGCCTACCTCGGCCTGTTCCAGTCGGAGGGCGGCGTGCTGCAGCTGCGCCGCACCTACAGCCCCGGCGACGGCTTCGAGCCGCTTCCCGGCTGGGGGCTGCAGCGGCAGGACCGCTTCTGGGTCGCCAATGTCGACGGCGACGAGGACGAGGACCTGGTCGTCTACAACCACGCCAACTGGGACTCGCAGTACCTCGGCATCTGCCGCTCGAACGCCTCGTTCCAGCTCGCCGGAAGCTGGCAGAAGGACTGGATCGGCGGCTGGAACCTCGGCTCCTTCGACGACTTCGCCGTCGGCGACTTCCGCGGCAACGGCGGCTGGGACGACCTGTTCGTCTTCAACACCAACTGGTTCGGCCTGCTGCGGAGCCACCAGTCGGCCTACCAGCTCGAGTCGATCAACTACAAGTGGATCACCCAGCACCGCTATCACGGCTGGGGATTCTGGTAGGGGCGGTGAAGGCCGGGCCGGGGCCTCCGCTTCGTGTCGAGCCTCCTCAGTCCCGGGTCATCGAGGCCCGCATCATGGCGGCCATGTGCCCATGGGTGGTGGCGGGAAACTCATTGGCCAACTTGGCGAGGGCCTTGGCCACCCGCTCACGCGAGCGGGTGTCGTCGGCCCGCGCCGCGCGGCGCATGATCGAATCGTAATCCTTGCGGGCCTCCTCCTCGATACCGACCCATTCCGACCTCGCATGCACCATCACAGCCTCGGCTGCCGCGCGGCCGGGCTTCGAGCTTCCGTAGTCCTCCTCGAGCCGGCACAGGGCGAGGTCGGAAAGTGTCCGTTCGCGACTCGAGGTAGTCCTTCGCGTCGCCGACATCGCCGCCGTCGGTCTTGATCGCCACCAGCACGACTGCCGGCTCGTCGGCGTAGGCTTCCTCCATCTGCTTGAAGAACTCGCCCGACCATCCGTTGCAGATCCCGCACCAGCTCCGGAAGAAGACCACGACCACCGACTTGCCATGGAGTCCCCCGCGTGCCGGTTCACCCGGCCGATTTCCGCTTTGCCCGGCGCGAACCCTTTGGTTCAGGATGCCGCCAGCCCCGAGGCCCCATGGCACCCAGCAAGAAACGCAACCCCCGCCTGCGGACCAAGTCCCGCCTGGGCAAGTACCGCATCGAGGGCCTCCTTGCCGAGGGTGCCTACGCCACGCTGTACCGCGCGCTCGACACGATCGAGTCGCGCCGCGTCGCCCTCAAGATCCCCCACCCCCACCTTGCCGACGACGAGTTCCTCGCCAGCTTCCGCAAGGAGGCCCGGCTCTCGGCGAGCATCGAGCACCCCTGCCTGCTCTCGCTGAAGGACGCGAGCTTCATCGACGGCCACTTCGTGATGGCCTACCCGCTCGGCCAGGAGAGCCTCGCCGACCGGCTCACCCGGCGGATCTCCTCGACCAACCTCGACACGCTCATCGGGAACTGCCTCGAGGGCCTCGCCGAGCTGCACGCCCGGCGCATCATCCACTGCGACATCAAGCCGGAGAACTTCATCGTCTTCCCGGGACCGACCCTGCGGCTGGCCGACTTCGGGATCGCGCGGCTGGCGAAGCGCACGCTGCACGCCTCCGGCTCGGGCACCCTCGGCTACATGGCACCCGAGCAGGCGATGGGCCGGGCCTCGCCGCGCTCGGACGTCTTCGCGCTCGGCCTGCTCATCCACCGCATGATCACCGCGCGGCTTCCCGACTACCCGTTCAAGTGGCCGCCGCCGGGCAACGAGCGGCTGCGCCGCAAGGCCCGCCCCGAGTTCATCGCCCTGCTCAGGCGCTCGCTCGAGGTCGAGCCTCGCAAGCGCTTCAAGGATGCCGGCGCCTTCCACGCGGCCTTCCTGCAATCCGGCGGGAGCGCCCTCATCCAGCGCTGACCCGCCACCCACCCTTCCGCGCCAAGCCCCGCGACCCGCCATGGACGGCCCGCTCCTGCTCCTCGACGCCGCACCCGCCGAACCCGCCACCGTCGCGCTTCCCGGCGGCACGGCGCTGGCCTTCACCCGCCCCAACCCGGAGGGGACGGGGACCAACCAGGACGCCGTGGCGATCCTTCCCACCGGCGACGACGGCCACCTGCTGGTGGTCGCCGACGGGATGGGCGGCACGCGCCAGGGCGGCGAGGCGGCGGCCAGCGTCGTGCGCAACCTCATCGCCGCCTTCGACCCCCGACGAGTGGACGGACCCGGCAAGCCCGTGCGGACCGCGGTGCTCGACGCGATCGAGGCCGCCAACGCCGCGATCCAGCGCGAGCTCGCCGGCTCCGGCACCACTCTGGCCGCGGTCGAGCTCGGCAACGCGTCCGTGCGACCCTACCACGTCGGCGACTCGAGCATCCTCGTCTTCGGCCAGCGCGGGAAGCTCAAGCTGCAGACCGTCTCGCACTCGCCCGTCGGCTTCGCGGTCGAGGCCGGCATGCTCGACGAGGAGGAAGCCCTCCACCACGACGAGCTGCACTACGTCTCGAACATGATCGGATCCCCCGAGATGCGCATCGAGCTCGGTGCCCCGCTCGGATTGTCGCGCCACGACACCCTCCTCATCGCCAGCGACGGCCTCACCGACAATGTCGCGACCCGTGAGATCATCGAGCTCGCCCGCAAGGGCCCGCTCGAGCAGGCGGCGGCACGCCTCATCGACCTCGCCACCGCGCGGATGCTGGCCGGTTCGCCCACCACCCCCGGCAAGCCCGATGACCTCAGCCTGATCGCCTTCCGGCGCGACGGCTGACGCCCTCAGCGCAGCCGCGCGGGGGAGACCGACACCACCCTCGGGGCCGGGATCACCCCGGCAGCCCCCGCCGGACGGCTTCCACCTCGGTGGGCCCGCACGATGACCCGGGCCACGGGGCCGGCCCTGTCCGACGCTTCACCACGCGTATCTTCCGCACCCCATCATTTTGTACAGGTTGCCCCCGCTGAGGGGCTTATGACTTGTCAAACGGAGGGATGGGTCCCTAAGCATTTCGAAACCTCGGAAAGTGGATTCTTCACCCGCTTGCCCGAAACCCAGAAAACCCATGAAACACCGCCGCTTTCCTTTCCTTCTCAAACCGGCCCTCTGCGCCGCCGCCGTCCTGCTCGCCGCCGGCCCTGCCATGGCGCTGACCATCGAGGTCCCCGCCGATGCCGACCTGACCGTCACCGAGAACGACGGCAACCCGGCCAGCGACAGCTCGTCCTCGGGGAGCAACCCCCAGCTCAACGCACGCCACAACGGGCCGACCGATCCCGACAAGAACGAGATCATCGTGCTGCGCTTCGATCTCACCGGGAACGACCGCTCGACCATCGAGTCCGCCGAACTCCAGCTGACGAACTACCGCGGCGGCCGCGACAACTCGGGCCGCCCGCTGCGCTTCTGGGGCGTCAACGACGGCGCCACCGGCTACAACGCCATCACCGCCAGCGAGGGCCCCGCGACCGACAACGACTGGCCCGAGAACTCGACCATCTTCTCGACCACGCCGGGCCTCGAGTTCGACGCCGACTCCGGCACCCGCGGCGTGCGGTCCGACCGGGTCACCGACCTCGGCCTGCGCCCCGGCCCCGCCGAGGAGGAGGACGAGGGTTCCCTCGCCACCCTCGCCACCACCGAGTTGACGGACTTCCTCGTCAACCACCCGGACGACATCGTCACCATCATCGTCGAGGTCGAGGCCGACAGCAACGGCCAGATGCGCTACGCCTCGAAGGAGGCAAGCTCGCTGGACACCCTTTCCGGAACTGAGGGCGAGTGGGCCCCGAGGCTGGTCCTCGAGATCGTCCCGGTGCCCTTCCTGCGGGTCAGCCCCGACGAGGCCTACGAGGGGGACACGCTGAGCTTCAGCTGGTTTGCCCCGGTCGGCGCCACCAACCTGTCGATCACGCCCGGCGGCATCGACGCCCCGGGCAACACCGACGAGACCGGCCTGGGATCCGCCGAAATCCCCGCCCCAGCGGGCACCACGACCTACACCTTCAGCTACGACTTCGAGGGCAGCCCCGCCTCCTTCGAGCAGGAGGTGACCATCCTGCCGCCCTTCCTCGAGGTCACCCCGGACCTCGCGGTCCACGACGTCACCACCCTCGCCATCAGCTGGCGGGTCCCGCCCGACGTCGACTCGGTCAGCCTCGACTTCGGCCCCGACGGCGGCCCGTACACCACCATCGACGTCACCAACGACACCGACCCCCTCACCGGCGCCGGCAACTACCCCTTCCTGGTCCCCTTCGAGGGAGAGGACCACTTTGAGCTGCGCTACACCGTCAACTCGGTCGAGGTCGACCCCCCGCTCATGGCCGACATCGAGCTGGTCGCGCCGATCTTCAGCAGCGTCTTCGCCTTCAACACGGTGGGCGACCTGAAGACAGTGCCGCGGCTCGAGGACGGCGTGCTCATTTACCAGGATCGTAGTAACTTCACCTGGGACAAGGTCCCGGACGAACTGGTCGGCGCCCAGGTCCTGAGCCCGTGGAACGACGACAAGAACCAGCCGGGCATCGAGATCGAGGTGACCGCGGCCCGGGACGCCACGCTCTACCTCATCGTCGACAACCGGGTCGGCAACGGCGAGGCGGAGAACCCGACGACGCCGACCCTCGGCGCCGGCGTGATGGACTGGGCGGTGAGCGCCGGCTTCGTCGACACCGGCCTGAAGATCGAAGGCTTCCCCGACCTCCGCTACAGCATCTTCGCCCGCCCGATCGCCATGGGCGAGACCGTCATCGCCGGGGCGCAGGCCGACGGCGACACGCGGGTGCTCTACAGCCTCGCCGGCGTGGCGCCTCCGGTGACCACCCGCTTCGTCGCCAGCCCGGCGGAGATCGACGAGGGCGGCACGACCACGCTCCACTGGCTGGTGCCCGCGGGGTCCACGGTGTCGATCGACCAGGGCGTCGGCGACGTGGAGAGCGAGACCGACCCGACCACCGGGGTGGGCAGCATGGAGGTCACCCCGACCGCGACGGGCGCGGTTCCCTACACCCTCACCTACGACCCGCCGGGCAGCGACCCCGAGGACACCCTGGGCCCCGTCGTCGTGACCGTGAACGCCACGGCGGCTCCCGAGGACTTCCTGATCACGAGCGTCCGCTACGACGCCGCCAGCGGCGAGGTGGACCTCACCTGGCCGGCCCCCGCCGGGGTCACCGACCCGGGCCTGTTGACGGACACGGTCGCGGCGGCCACCGCGCTCGACGGCAGCTGGGAAGCGGTGACGGATGGCATCATTTCCATCACCGACGGGGTCGTCAGCTTCACCGATCCCAGCCCCCTCGCGGGCGGTCGGGTGTTCTATCAGGTGGAACGGCCCTGACACCAACAGGGCCCCGGGAGGGCCCGAGCCCACGCATATTTTGCGCAACCCCTCCTCAAACGGGGGATAGCCCCTGATGGTCACGCATTTGTAAATACATACCGTGGAAATTCTCAGAAATGTCCAACCAACGATGAGGCCGTCACGGCTGAAGATTTCGCCTCGATGGCTGCGGCGCGTCAGCGCCTCGGCCGGGAGGACGACGCCCCGCCGGGGCTTCGCCCTGGTGGTCACCATGTCGATGCTGGCGCTGCTGGCCCTTCTCGCCGTCGGCCTCCTCGGCTTGTCGACGGTTTCGCTGTCCACCTCGGGTCATGAGTCGAGCCGGGCGGAGGCGCGCCGCAATGCCCGCCTGGCGCTCTCGCTGGCGATTGCCCAGCTGCAGCGCCACACCGGTCCCGACCAGCGGATCACGGTGCCCGCCGACCAGATGGCGGACGGCGGTGACGGGTCGACCACGGCCGCCGCCGACGGCCGCCGCCACTGGACCGGGGCCTACGAGTCCTGGCTGGACACCAGCGAGGACCGACCCAACCCGGAGTTCCTCACCTGGCTGGTCTCCGGCGACCCGGAGGAGGCCAGCGAGGAGGGCCTGGCACGGGGCAGTGGCTCGGGCGACGCGTTCATTGAAATCGTCGGGACCGGCACGGTCGGCGACGACGACGAGGGACGCGTCGAGGTTCCCGCGATCGAGGTCGAGAGCCTCAAGGGCGAACCGGCGCGCATCGCCTGGTGGATCGGCGACCAGGGGGCCAAGGCGGTCCTCGCCACGCCCAACACCCCGGAGGACGGCACGATCGCATCGACCCGGCAGCTGACCCAGTCGCCCGAGCGCAATGCCTTCGAGCTGGTGCAGGCCGGCAGTGCGCGGCCGTTCGAGGAACTCGACCCCGAGAACCGGCTGATCTCCGCGGTGACCGGCTTCCAGCAGGCCGCCCACCTCACCGAGCAGAAGCGCCCGCTCAAGCAGCTTTTCCACGACCTGGCGGCAACCTCGACGGGCCTGCTGACCAATGTCCGCGCCGGCGGCTTCCGCCGCGACCTGTCGCACCAGCTGGAGCTCGCCGAGAGGGTGCTCGAGCGCGAGGACCCGCTCTACCGGGTCGACCGCGAGGCCGGGATCAACTTCCACGAGCTGTGGGCCTACTACCAGCTCGCCAACGAGCTGCAGACCCGCGGCCGCGACCGCTTCACCACCGGCGGGGTGCTGGACCCGCAGACCCCCTTCCTCCGCCTCGCGCGGAACCCGGCGGCCTGCCGCTCGGACACCTGGCACCATTTCAAGCAGCCGGTCATCATCAGCTACCAGATGGTGCTCTCCCTCGAGACCCGCGAGATCCGCACCGCCGGCGGCCGGAGCTACCGCCTCCAGGTGGTCGCCGACCCGATCATCACCCTGTGGAACCCGCTCGACGTTCCGGTCTCGATCCCGCGCACCGCATTCATGTCGGTGAAGTACTGGCAGATCCCCTACTCGCTGAAGATCTCGGTCAACGGGGTGCCGCTGGTGGAGGCTCCGCTGGCGGCCTCGCTGCAGGGGTCGACGACCTCCGAGGACGGCGACGGCAACTACCTCACCCTCAACTTCGGTGAACGCGAGCAGCTCGTCTTCAAGCCGGGCGAGGTGATCAAGGTCTCGCAGAGCGGCGGCACGGTCTACAAGGAGGGCGGCGCGGACGACCGCCACGACCTGATCGGCCGCTCCGGCTTCAACTACGGCGGCGGCGTCTCGCTGCCGGTCAAGGACCTCAACGGCGACCCCATCGACCTGCGGCTCGAGGACACCATCGTCTACAGCGCCTTCCCCAACCAGCTGACCGCCGGGAAGCGCGACGGCAGCGGCAACTCGGTGACCGGGAACGACCGCCACACCCGCCACTTCTCGCTCACCCACCATGAGGTCTACATCGGCGAGGACCGCGGCTCGAACAGCCTCGGCGTGGGCAACATGGCGATCGACTGGGACTTCGGCGACCAGCGGCTGCACCGCAACGACCGGCCGCGGACGGTCGACGTGCCCGGCACCAAGGACCGCCGGCGGCGGCTCTATGCCAACCGCCTCCCGGAGGTCTTCCCGCGCATCGAGGGGTCGGACACCCGGCCGCTGACCGTGGCCCAGCTCGAGAGCAGCAAGGCGCCCTTCATGCTGGTCTCCTACAATGCCAAGACCGACGGCGACTCGCGGCGCGGCACCCGCTCGATGGCCCGCTTCAACCCGCGCGCCTTCCACGTCGACTTCTTCGACCTCTCCGAGGCCGAGCGCGACATGCTCCCCTACGAGTTCACCGTCGAGCCGCTGCTCAGCTGGAGGAACCGCCAGCTCGAGGTCAGCGCCGACGGCAACGCCTACTTCGGCGGCGGCATGAATGCGGAGCTCGGCACGAGCTTCCTGACCACCCACTCGGTCCCGCGCGAGCCGATCGTTTCGCTGGCCGCCCTGCAGCACTCGATGGCCAACGGCTTCGAGTTCCAAGCCCCGGTCTACGAGTATGCCGCCCTGAACGCGCGGGAGCCGCTGCTGCCGCAGATCTCGCACGCCATCGGCAACTCGCTCGCCCCCTCGGTCATCCCGCCCAACCAGACCTCCGCGACGCTCCCGGGTGACCGGCCGCTCGCCGACCACTCCTACCTGGCGAACCTCGCGCTGTGGGACGACTGGTTCTTCTCCGGCATCGCCCCGCAGACGACGACCACCTTCTCCTCGTCGCGGGCCCAGCGGGAGGTCGCGACGGATTTCCTCGAGGGCACCCGGCCCCTGCCGATCACCCGCTACCTGCCCGACACCGACGGCGAGGACCCCGACGAACTCGTCGGGCGCTTCTACAGCGGCCGCTACCCGTCCAGCGAGGCCATCGACGAGGTGGCCAGCTACATCCGCGTCGATGGCGCCTTCAATGTCAACTCGACCTCGGTCGAGGCCTGGAAGGCGGTCCTCGGCTCCCTCAAGGGCCGGCCCGTCGTGACCCGCGACCCGCTCGGCGCGGAGACGATCACCGCGGCCTCCGACGACGACGAGATTCCCGTCAGCGGGCTGTTCTCGCCGGAGGACCTGATCTGCCCCGGCGGGCAGGGCATCGCGGTCACCGAGCCGGAACAATGGATCGGGCGCCGGACGCTGGACGAGGACGAGATCGACCGCCTCGCCGAGGCGATCGTCCGCGAGGTCCGCCGACGCGGCCCGTTCCTTTCGCTCGCCGACTTCGTCAACCGCCGCGTCTCCGGCGACGACGAGCTGGCCCGGGCCGGGGCGATCCAGAGCGCGCTCGACTCCGACGAGGCCCGCATCAACGCCGGCTTCTCAGGCGCCCGCGAGGTCGACAACTCGACGGCGAGCCGCTTCCCCTTCCCGGAGGCCGAGGAGGGCGTGCGGGCCTACGGGATTCCGGGCATCATCAAGCAGGCCGACGTGCTCACCCCGATTGCTCCGATCCTGTCGGCCCGCTCGGACAGCTTCATCATCCGCGGCTACGGCGAGTCGGTGGCCGCCGACGGCACGGTGCTCGCCCGGGCCTGGTGCGAGGCGGTGGTCGAGCGCGACCGCAACTTCGTCAACCGGGAGGACCTCGCGGAGACTCCGATCGACAACCTCGACGCGAGGGAGAACGAGACCTTCGGGCGGCGCTACGAACTGCGCTCGTTCCGCTGGCTCAACCCGGAGGAAGTCTGATAGTCAGAGGCATGATCCGAATCCTGATTCCCGCCATCGCGGCCCTCGCCACCCTCGCTCCCGTGCATGCCCAGGCCCCCGGCGGGGCCAAGGTCCGCTTCCTCGCCGAGCGCACCTCGAGCAAGATCGCCGAGGTCGAGATGCTCAACGAGGAGACCCGCAGCGGTGCCTTCGAGCTGCCCACCAACCACCTCTCGCAGCCGCTGGACGCCCCCGCGCGGGCGTTCCAGCTGGTGCCGGCCGGCAAGGACACCCCGCTGGCGAAGGTCTCCCTGCCCGAGGAGGGCAAGGCCTTCATCGTCCTGCTGGTCCCCGGCACCGAGGGCTACGAGCCGGTCGTCATCGCCGACAAGAACCCCGACTTCCGGCCCGGCGACGTCTACTTCCACAACCACGCCAGGAAGAAGATCCTCGGCTTCGTCGGCAAGTCGCGCTTCTCCCTCGCCCCCGGCAAGGGGCGCTTCGTCCGTCCCACCGGCGCCCGCGAGGAGGGTTTCTACGACGTCGGCTTCGGCGTCGTGGAAAAGGAGGGCAACCGCACCCTCAGCACCAGCCGCTGGCCGGTCGAGGAGCGCATGCGGACCTACGTCTTCTTCTTCGTCAACCCGACGACCCAGCGCACCGACTTCCGCGCGGTCGACGAGTTCGTCCCGGCGGCGACGCCGTGAGGCGCGTCAGGCTTGTGAGCCCGAATTCAGCCCCCCGGCCGTTCAGAGCGCGGGCTCCGGATCCGCCGCGCTGTCCGGGTGGCCCCAGTGGTCCCCGGGCAAGGATCATCCGGGTGTTGGAGGAGTGATACGAGTTCTGAGAATCAATCCGACCTTGTGAGGTTCCACGGAAGGGCGGCCGCCACAGGTCCTACGGCGCCACCACGGGCACCTCGCCCTCGAAGAGCTGGAAGAACAGGGCCGGCTGACCGAGGGACGGTCCGACGTCCTCGACCAGGAAGTCGGTGGACTCGGTGATCGTGCTGCCGGGAACCGGCGTGAGGGTCAGGAAGTCGGGAGTCGACTGCAGGTGATAGGGGGACCCCGTGCCCGGCAACTCGATCCTCAACCGCAGGGTCGTCGGATCGTCGAAGCCGACGACCTCGAGACCCACGTCCTCCGTCGTCGCCATCGAGACGTGCTCGACCCGGAAGCGCGAGAACTCCAGCGCATCGGCCGTCGAGGTGTTGTTGGAGAAGCGGAAGAACAGCTGGTCGAAGGTGGTCGCGATCGGATCGGTGCCGAACTCGCCGCTGCCGTTGGGATCGTCGACGATCGTGTGGGTGGAGATCACCCCGTCCGGATCGGCAATCGTGAAGGCGAACTCCATCTGATCCTCGGCCGTCCGCGTCAGGGCCAGGGTGATGGTGTGAAGCACGTCCAGGGTGTTGACGATGTCATCGCCGTCACTGCTGAAGGTCCAGGCACCGCTGCTGCCCATCAGGCTGCTGTTGGCGAGGTCGGTCCGCTTGCCGACATTGGCATTGTCGGTCGCACTGACTCCGGTGCTCAGCGCAAGCTGAACCCCGTAGCCCTCGGCATCCGTCCACGGGTCTCCCTCGCCGCCACCGTCATCATTGGTATCCAGCAGCACCTGGGGGTCGGTCGGGTCGTTGAACAGTCCGACGCGAAAGCTGTTCGAGCTGTTGTCATACAACATCGTCCGCGGGGTGAACTCGATGGTCGCGATCAACTGGTCCCCGACCGCCAGCTCGACCGGCGAGCCGTCGGGGGCGAAGTGGGTCCACATCTTCTGCGATCCACTGGACACGGTCTGATCGAACAGGAGCGAGCCGGTGGACATCGTCACGCCGTCCGAATGGGACACCCAGACATTCGACTCGGTCGGCAGGGCGGTGTTGTCGCGGGTTCCGTCGGCAAAGGTGTCGTCCAGCAGGACCTCAGCGGAGGCCGGGAGGGCCACCAGCACGGAGAGCAGGACGGGCGCGGCGCAAGGAAGGGAAGTCAGGGAAGGCTTGATCATGGTTTCAAGGTGGATGTCGGGTGCTCGTCTTTCCGCGGTCTTTCCGCGGTCTTTCCGAACGCGTCAGCGGGTTCCCGATGCAACCCCGATACTGACCTTGTCAGGCGGACGACGTCAACGCGCCATGGCGTCCTCATTTGTGAGGCGATGGGCAGCGGCAGCTCAGCCCTGTCTCCAGCTCATGGTGTCCGCTTTGATGAGGCAACACGCGGGCCTCATGCAGACCAGAATTGAGCTTGCTCTCCGGGGCGAGCTTGTTCTAACATCCACATCTACAAAATCCGGATTATCTCGTACGTCTGAGCAATCCCAGCCGGAGGGCGCGGTGTCGCACCCCGGTCGATCTCCCTCCAACCCAGTTCCTGAAAACCTCCCGAACCATGACTGCAAAACAACCCGCCTCCTCCCTCTCACTGGCCGGCGCCCTGATCCTCACAGCGGGCATGGCCAACGCCGCCTTCATCCTCGATGACACCTTCGCCGATGGCAGTCGTGGCGAGACCAACCTCCCGAACGAGTCCGCCGTCTGGGTCTCGCACGCGGACGGGGTCACCATGGGCGTGGGGTCCTTGAACTTCGACCAGACCGAGTCCGGTGGATCGCAGAAAATGTGGACCCACTTCGCCCCGGACGGCTCGCCGGTTTCCCTGGGCGTCGGCGAGCAACTGCGCGCCACCATCGAGTTCACCCCGCGCACGGCACTCTACGACAACAGTTCGCGCAGCCTCCGATTCGGCCTGTTCAACGACCCGACCGACTCCCAGGTCATGTCGGACACCAACGACGATGGCGGCGGGACCGGCGATCCGTGGACCGACTCCACCGGCTACGGCGTCCAGGTCGCCCTGAGCACCGGGGCCACCAGCTCGGCCAATGCCAACGTCGGCAAGCGCACCGATCTCCTCAACAACAGCCTGATGGGCAGCAGCGGCGCCTGGACCTTCGACAGCGGCGGCGACCCGATCGTGAACTCGCTCGACACCCTCTACACGATGGTTCTGGAGCTCGACCGGACGGCGGCCGACCAGGTCAATGTCACCTTCTCCATTTCGGATGCCGGGGGCCTGATCTCGACCCACACGATCACCGACGACCCCAATGGCAGCGGTGCCTTCGGAACCGATCCCGTCGCCACGCAGTTCGATCACCTCTTCTTCCGCTTCTCCAACAACACGTCCACCGCCGACGACCTCGACTTCTCCCGGATCGCCGTGGAGTACATCCCCGAACCTTCGGCTGTCGTGATGCTGGGATTCGGCGGCCTCATGCTGGTGGGCCGGCGCAGACGCCGCGGCTGAGCCGGGGCATCGCCGCTTGTCCGGCACACCAGGGAAGCGTATCCACCCGAATCCGGGATCGCGGTTCGATCCATTGGAGACCCCGGAGGCCGGATTGGCGCGACTGCAGCGCCCCGCCACTCGCAAAGTGCCGCGAAGCGACCGGTCGAGCAGCCCGGATTGAGGCGGGTTCTCGGCGGATCCGGGGCATCGCTCCCCGGCGCCGACCTGCCGATCGGCGATACGGTCGTTTTCGGTCGTTTTCGGTCTGGCGATGGGTCCACCGGCTCCCCATCCTGACCCCAAGATGAGATTCCCCCTGGTGGCCGTCCGGGCCTTGACCGCCTTCCTCGCCGCGGTCCATCCAACGGCTTGGGGCACCCCTTTCGAGATCCTCGACGGTGAGGGTTTCGAGCCGCCGGCCTACGCCGGTGGATCCCTCGAGGGACAGCTCGCCAGCACGGATGGTGGCAGCAACTCGTCGCCCTGGCAGCAGTCGCCGCTTGCCGGCTCGTCGACCGCCCTGGTCCAGTCATCGGTCGTCCGGAGCGGAACGCAGGCCGTCCGGGTCGATCGCGCGGCCAATTCCGACGACCGCTGGGCGGTCCCCGTCGCCGGCTACCCCGGACGGCAATTCGTGGTGGTCGAGTGGGACATGCGGGTGGACCCGTCGACGGGCCCGGCGAATTTCGGACCCTTCCTCGGGGTCGAAGCCTACGACAGCGGCGACCTTGGAATCCTGCGCAGTGGCTCCTTCGGGGTCGATGCGAAGACGGGCGACCTTCTCTACACCGACCGGGCGAGCGGTCTGGTCGAAGCCAGCGGGATCGACGTCCCCTTCGGCAGCTGGAATCGCTTCCAGATCCAGCTCGATTTCATCAACGGCACCTACTCGGGGCTCTTCAATGGAACGCACGCCTTCACCACCGATTTCGAGACCGCGGGAGTGGCCGGCTTCAGCGATGCCGACATCGCCGCCATCGCCGCGGGGGGCGATCCCGACTCCCAGGCCGCGACGGGAACCGCCTACCTCGACAACCTCCGGGTGTTCGAGTCGGATCACTCGCTGTTGGCGGGCCAGGACCGCTGGGGCAACACCCCGTTCGCGTCGACGGGCCCGGCCGGCTCGCCCTTTGTCTTCACCGACATCTCCTCCACCGGCCGGGAGCTCAACCTGAGCCTGGGCGGCGCGGACGACGGTTCCGCCACCGTCGACCTCCCCGTCCCTTTCCCCTTCTACGGCCGGGTGCACTCGCGGCTCCGCGTCAGCACCAACGGCTACATTTCCACCGATCCCGCCGACGCGGGCAGCGACTTCACCCCCGACACCGCCCTTCCGGTCGCACCCAGCAGCGGTGGCGGCGATCGCATCTACGTCCTCCACGACGACCTTGAACTCCCGGACTCCGGCGCGCTCCACTACGAGTACATCGCCGGCGGCATCCCCGGCCATCCCCTCGCGACCTGCGGCGGCGTGTCCGTCATCCAGTGGACCGGCGTGCAGCACCGTCTCTCCCCGGTCTCCTTTTCCTTCCAGGCCCTGCTCTTCGACGACGGGTCGATCTACCTCGCCTACCCCGCCGGCAATCCGGAGACGGGTTCCGGATCCACCACCGGAATCCAGATCGTCGGCGCCACGGCCGGAAGCCTCTTCGTCAACCGGGGCCCGGGCTCGATCCCGGACGACTTCGCCATCAGCGTGATCCCCGCCCCGATGGTCACGAGCCCCGCGGACTCCGGACCCGGTTCCCTGCGCGACCTCCAGGCTTTCGGCGGCAACCCGCGGGTGTTCACCTTCGACCCCCGGGTCTTCGACAGCGAGGCGAACCGGGTCATCACCCTGGCCTCCCCGCTGCCGGTGAACTTCAGGGCCAGCACCATCGACGCGTCCGGGGTCGGCGGGATGACGATCGATGCGGCGGGCACGGGACGGATCCTCGAGAACGCCGCGGGCGGCTCGCTCAGGCTGAGGGCCCTCAACCTCACCGGCGGCTCGGCTTCCGAGGGGGGAGCCATCCGCAACGACGGGGTCCTCGACATCCGCCGTTGCTGCATCCACGACAACGCCGGCAACGGGGCCGTTTACGCCACCGGCGCGGACGCCGTCACCTCGATCTCCGACTCCACCATCGCCTTCAACTCCGGCACCTTCGGCACCGCCTTCCTCTCCCGCGGGAAGACCGCCACCTTCAGCCACGTCACCATTGCCAACAACTCGGCGAGCGGCGGCACGGCGGGCATCGTCCACGAGAGCGGAACCCTGACGCTGGACGGGTGCCTGATCTCCAACCCGGATGCCCCGGTCGACCCCGACCTCGGTGGCGCGGGCGCGGTGGTCGTCGCCAGCTCGCCCAACTTCGTCCGCGCCCACAACCCCGGCGGGCCCTACGGCGCCGCCCTCACCCCGGGCCCCACGGTCGGCACCCTCGCTTCCCCGGTGGAGCCGCTGCTCTACGGCGACAACGTCGTCGGCCTCGTCGGCGAACCCCTCGTCAACTTCGGGGGACCCACCCTCGCCCTCCTGCCCCAACCGGGCTCGCCGGTCATCGATGCCGCCGGCCATGCCACCGGGACCGACCAGCGGGGCCTCCCGGCGGTGGGCGCGCGCGACCTCGGCTCGGTGGAGACGACCTGGAACGCGAACGTCTCGCCGGGTGCCCCGGGGGCTCCCGACCTCATCGTCCCCTCCGACCCCGTCGCGCTCTTCCCCGCCTCGCTGACCTTGAGGAGCGGAGCGACCACGGACTTTTTCGACAACCTCTCCAACACGGTCACCTTCGAATCCGAGCTGAACGCCGGCCTCACGGTGTCCCCCTTCATCACCTCGAGCGCGCTGTCCGGCTTGTCCGTCGACTCGTCCGGTGTCTCCGCCCCATCCTTCCCCGCCTCGTTCCTGATCCTCGGCTCGAACGATTTCAGATCGTTCGAGCCGCTCGTGTCCGGCACCCTGCCGCCCGTTTCCGGCGCCGGCGAGGTGGTCGGCGTGTCCTTTCCCGTGCCCCTGGCCACCCACGCCCACTACCGCCTGGTCATTCCGAGCAGCACCAACCCCGACACCAACCTCATCAGTGTCGCGGATGTCCGGCTGCATGCTCCCACCCCCGACCGGCCGCCCGTCATCACGGAATTCTCACTGACGCCCGAGGACCCGGCCAACGGGATCCACCGGGTCGACCTCACCTTCGACTCCATCCCCGGCGAGCGCTACTACCTCGCCATCGATTCCCTCGAGGCCATCGCCGGAGGCTCGCCCCTCGACATCGTCCTCGACGCGAACCCGGACGCCTGGTCGACGAGCCACTCACGCAGCGTCAACCTCAACGACGATCCCTCCCTGTTCTTCCGGGCCACCCCGCTCGACATCCCCTGATCCCGTAGCGGAAAACCACCGGGCACGACCAGCCCGGGGGGACGTGGGGGGACGATCACCGGCCGCCCCGAAGTCCCCTCACGGCCGCTCGGCCACGCGGAAGAAGCGGGCCTGGGCGCCCGCGGCCGGATCGACGGGATACGCGTCGGTCCCGGCCGCCGGCAGCACCTCCGACCATCCCGACAGGCTGCCGGAGGCCTCCTCGAGGCAAAGGTCGCTGGCGCTGGTCCACGACAGCAACGTCCTGCCGCCCGCCGGGACCAGCTGCAGGTCGACCCCGTCGGCGAATCCGGCCGGCACCGTGTCGGCGGTCTTGACGAGGACGATCAGCTCATGGCTGTCGCTGTCCGCCTTGCCTCCCACCATGAAGGTCTTGTCGGCATTCGGCTGCAGGGAGATCGACTCGCCATCGAGCGAGAGCGTGACCGAGCGATCGCCGTTGGCCGTGAAGCTTCCTCCGCCGAGGGCCGAAAAACTCCCGCCACCGTCGACCTGCAACTGGAGGCGGATCAGCTCGGGCATCTCCTTGTGGTAGAGGTCGGCGAGGACCTCGTTCGGGCCGGCCACCTCGCTGCTGTCGATCTCCCGACCTCCCTCGGTTTCCACGTTGTAGAGGATCTCGGTGAGGGTGGTGGGAAAGCGCAGGACGGAGGCGCGCCAGTTCCCGGCCAGCTCACTGGTCGCGAGTGCCGCCGGCTTGCGGACCAGAACGATGTACTCCTCCTCGTCGCCATCGTCGACCGTGGCCACCGCCAGGTTCTTCGTGGCGTTCACCCGGAACGGGATGGGCCCGCCACCAGCATTGACGGTGAAGTCCCCGGGCAGTGGCCCGGAGGCGGCAAGGGTGCCACTGAACAAGCCGGAGAAGCCACCCAGGGAATTGATGGTGATGTCACCTTGCGTGAGCGAGGCCTCGCCGATGAAGTAGACGTCGGCAAGTTTGCCCTCGAACTGGGTCTTCGACATCCCGTCGGGCTGGATCAGCGAGACCAGGCGCCAGTCGCCGGCCAGCTCGGCGGTGGCCAGCGAGGCCGGTCGCCTGAGGCAGAGCGTCTGGTCCTGCTGGTCCTCGTCGCGGCTGCTGGTGAGGAGGATGTCGCCGCCCGGGTTGCTGTAGACGGTGGTCGCACCGTCGTCACCGGCGTAGAGGATCCGGTTGCGGCGGATGCTCAGCACCTGGCCCGACTCGCCACCGCTGACCCCGCCGCCGGCATCGATCGCGAACTCCCGGCTCGCGGCCACCACCGGGTCGGGATACCAGGCGTCGACGATCTCCTCGCCCGGCCGGGCGAACTCATTGGAATTCTCCGTGGTTCGGACGGTCGTCGTCGCGGTGTCGACGAAGACCTTGCGGAGCCGGGTCGGACCACTGAATTCCGCCAGGGTCCAGTTTCCCGTGAGATCCCCGATCTCGGCGGCGCCGAGCGAAGAGGCAAGACCCAGGACGGCGGCGCCTCCAAGGCGGCATGCGGAGCAAGTGGACATGAAGTTCTTTAAGATAGGTTTACTAGTCTTGTCGAGGTCACTCTCCCGCACGAATCGGCGGGAACGGTCCCTGCCCGCGGCGGGCTCGGATTTCCCCCCGCAGGAAACCCATGTCCCGGGCGGCTTCCGGAAAAGAACCGGCGCGGCGATGCCACCCGGCCCGGGATCAGTCCTCCTCGCCGGCCTGCCTCTCTGCCTGCCACCGCTTCCAGCGCCTCTCGGCCTCCCCGGAGGTGATGGTGCGGTCGGCCATGACCAGTCGATAGTGGCGTCGCGCCACCGCCGGGTGGTCCAGCGGCAGCGATGCGTTGACGACCGGGTTCATGTTGACGAAGGGAGCGCCGGCGTGGTCCCCGGGACCCCAGACCCGCAGCCGTTCGGGATCGCCGCCGCCGAAACCGGCGGCGCTCATCAGCAGCAGGCTGGCGCGGCCCTGCGGCGCCTCTCCATCGACGCTCACCCAGCGTGCCAGCTGGTGGTTGGCATTGCCGCGCGAGTGACCGCCGCTGGTCCGCATCCGGCTGTTGCGATGGTTCCATGCTTCCGGTCCCCGCCAGGAAAACCCGCTGTAGCGATAGGCCGGGACGACCACCTCCCCGACCGGTCGCTGGATGATCCCGATGTCGAGCTGGTAGGCCTGCTCGTCGAGCCGGCTGAACACCATCGTGGTCGTCTCGAGGATCACCGGCCGGTAGGCATCCCCGACCCTGACTTCATGACGGTTCTCCAGGCTGAGCGTCACCCGGTCGTCCTCCTTCCCGCCCACCTCCGCCGCGGTCGCCACCTGCCGACCCTGGCCCTCCTGGAGCTCCCAGCAGTTGAACGTGCGGCCGTCGATCTCGAGGTGCTTCCATGGCCACCACACTCCGAAGTGATGCCGGTGGTCGGATGGTTGGATGCAGGTCAGGGAAAACCCAGCGGGAGTGGTCAGGGGGTGCACGAAGGCGCTGGCGGCGAACTTCTCGCCGCCGTCCGGCTCGTCCAGCGGTGCCCGCTGCCAGCCGAAGACCACCTGGTCGCCGTCGCGGATCTCGATTCGGACATCGCTTTCCACCACCTCGAAGCCGGCGGCCGCCACGCTGCCGGCGAAGGTGGCGACGGCGGCGAACCATCGCGCCACGGCAGGGATCCTCGGGTTCGGCAGTCGGGGCAACATGGCGTTTGCTTCGTGTCGATCAGATCGCCCAGCGCTCCCGCGCGGGCAGGTCGAGCATCGCCGACGCCTCGGGGTCGTCGAGGATCTTCTCGGCCTGCGGATCCCAGCGGAGCGGGCGTCCGCCCAGCTTCATCGAGATGTGGTGGAGCACGCAGACCGTGTTCGAGCGGTGGCCGACCTCCACCGGGCTCGCCGGATCGGTTCCCTTGCGGGCGGCAACGAGGAAGTCGAGCATGTGGTCGGAACTGGAATAGAGCCGAACCTCGTTGTCGGTCGGGCGGCGCCGCAGCAGCTCGCGATCGCTGCACTGGAATTCCCCGCGCGCGCAGTACGCCCAGCCGTCCTCCATCTGGAACTTGACTCCCGGCTTGCCGTTGCGCGAGTGGAGCGTGACGCCATTGGCATACTCGGCGGTGCCACTGTAGCCGACATGGACGTCAAAGACCCCGCGGTCGGGAAACTCGCCCTCGGCTGAGACCCGCACCGGGCCCGAATCCGCATCGCAGCCGATGGCCCACTGCGCGATGTCGTACATGTGGGCGCCCCAGCCGGTGATCATGCCGCGACAGTAGCGCTCGACCTGCAGCCAGCCGGGGCGCGAATAGCCGTCCTGTGGGTGCACGCGGGCCTCGGTGTAGTCGGCCAGCGGCGCGGGCCCGAGCCACAGGTCGTAGTCGAGGTTCGCGGGAACGGGCATCGCCACGAAGTCCGCCCGGCCCTTGTCGGTGGGAACCTCGACCTCGACCGACTTCAGCTTCCCAAGCCACTGGTTGCGGACGATGCTGCAGACCTGCCGGAAGTAGATGCTCGAGCGCTGCTGCGATCCCGTCTGCAGCACCACCCCGTTCCGCCGAACCGCCTCGACCAGCTTGCGTCCCTCGGACACCGTGTGGGTGAGCGGCTTCTGCAGGTAGATGTGCTTGCCGGCATTGGCCGCGGCGACGGCGATCACCGCGTGCGAGTGGTCGGGGGTGGAGATGGTCACGGCGTCGATGTCCTCGCGGGCCAGCAGCTCGCGGAAGTCGGTGTGGACGCCGACCTCGCCGGCCGGCTGGCCGTGGCTCCCGGCGAAGGCGCGGACTTCCGCGGCGGCGCGGGCGGCCCGCTTCGAGTCGACGTCGCAGACCGCGACCACCCGGGCGTTGGCAGCCGGCTTGAGGCCCGCACCCATCGCGTTCTTCATGTCGGCGGTTCCCATCCTGCCGGTGCCGATCGAGGCGATTCGCAGGACCTTCGAGGGCGCCTCGGCGCCGAGCAGGCCCGGGCGGAGCACCAGCGGCGCCGTGCCGGCGATGGCCGCCGTCTTGAGGAAGCGGCGACGGGAGTTCATGGGCATCGACATGCGGGGGCTCCTACGACCAGCCGGGCCGGATGCTTTCGCCTCGAGTGTCATCCACCGAAGGTCGGGGCGGCGCCGGACGATGATGCCGCATTTCCTTGCGACGGGGCCGGCCGCGGGGGAGTATGGACGGGAGTGGCCGGCTGGTTCGCAACCGATGAGACCGGCTCCCGGGCGAGTCCGCAAACGCCCGACAATGCGCCCTGCTCCACACCGGACTCCACGTCGCACCCCACTTGCCATGAGCTCCCCTCGCCCGACCCGACCTTGCCTGGTTTCCGCCATCCTCGCCATCACCGCACTCGTGGCTCCGGCGGACGAGGGTTCCTCCGCCACCGCCGCGGAAGACCCACTCGCGGAGCTGCGCGCCACGGTGACCGGCCCGGGCTCCGGCGACGTCGATCGCGCGATCGAGGCCATCATCGACACCATCCGGATGCCGCAGATCCCCGCAGGCGAGTTCCGCATCACCGACCACGGCGCCAGGCCCGATGGGGAGACGGACGCCCGGCCCGCGATCCACGCCGCGATCGACCAGGCGGTCGCGAGCGGCGGGGGCCGCGTGATCGTCCCCGCGGGCTCGTGGTTCTGCCGGGGCCCCATCCACCTGCAGAGCCGCATCGACCTCCACCTCGAGGAGGGCGCGACGATCCTCTTCAGCCCGGACGCCGGCGACTACCTCCCGGCCGTGCCGACCCGCTGGGAGGGAACCGAGATGACCGGCTATTCCCCGCTCGTCTATGCGGCGCATGTCGAGGACGTCGCCATCACCGGCAAGGGCACCCTCGACGGCAACGCGAAGAGCGAGTTCCTCGGCTGGATCGGAAGCTCGGACGCCGACGTCCAGGCCCTGCGCCGCAGTGGCGTGGACGGCACCCCGGCGGAGCAACGGGTGTATGCCGCGGGCACCCGACTGCGCCCGAGCATGGTCCAGTTCTTCCATGCCGAGCGCGTCCTGCTCGAGGACTACACGACCCTCAACTCGCCCTTCTGGGTCAACCACCTCGTCTACACCGACCACGCCACCGTCCGCCGCATCCGGGTCGACAGCCATCATGCCAACAACGACGGGATCGACGTCGACTCCAGCCGCTACGTGCTGGTCGAGGACTGCTGGTTCCGGACCGGCGACGACTCCGTGGTGGTGAAGTCCGGCCGCGATCGCGACGGCCGCGAGGTCGGACGCCCGAGCGAGTTCGTCGTCGTCCGCAACAACGACATGGGCGGCGAGGACGGCATCGCGCTCGGCAGCGAGATGTCCGGCGACGTCCGCCACGTCTACTTCACCGACAACACCCTGCGCCGCGGCATGTCCGCCATCCGCTTCAAGGCCAACCTCGACCGCGGCGGAACCGTCGAGCACATCCGCGTGCGAAACTTCACCGTCGAGTCCTTCGACAACCTGTTCTGGTTCCAGCTCGACTATCCCGGTCTCCTCGGCGGCGGTCATCCCTCGACCTACCGCGACATCGTCTTCGAGGACTTCACCGTCGAGCGGGCCGGCACGGTCTTCGAGGCCCACGCCCCGGCGGTCGCTCCGCTCCGCGAGGTGACCCTGCGCAACGTCACGATCAAGGAGGCCGAGAACACCTTCGTGCTCGAGAACGTCGAGGGCCTGAAGCTCGACAACGTCGTCATCGGGGGCCAGCGCATGGATGGAGAGCTGAACTCGCTGGAACAGGCCAGGTAGGCGAATCCCGCGACAGCTACCTGGGCATCGCCTGCGGCTGGAACAGCGACTTCAGGAAGGTGGCGTTTGCGCCGAAGTTTCTCCTCACGTTGTGGACGTCCTCCGGGTCGCGCCCGCGCTCGATGACCAGCCAGCCACGCCAACCCATCTCGTCGAGCGTCCGCTTGATCGCCGGAAAGTCGAGATCCGGATCGTCCTGCAGCCAGGAGCGGTCACCGTTGGTGCAGTGGATCTGGACGATGCGCTCCGCACCCAGCGTGCGGAGTTCCGCGGTCAGGTCGCGACCGTTCTGGATGGCATTGGCGAAGTTGTAGTAAACCTTGATCGCCGGCGAACCGACCTCGTCGAGCAAGGCCGCCTGATCGTCCGCCGGCAACGCGGTCTCGATGCCGATCACCACCCCCGCCTCCTCGGCCCTTTTCCCCGCGGCCCTCAGGCGCTTGACCACCGCCGGCCGCAACTCGGGGTGCAGGGCGGGATCGGCGTTCACCCCAAGCGGCAGGAAGGCCACCTTGACACCCATCCGCTTCATCGTTTCCAGGCAGTCCCCGACCATCATCGGGACGGTCGGTCGCTCGGCGAAGGACTGGGCATAGAACCCCGACATCGCGATCGAGGGAATCTCCAGCTTGTGTTCCCTGGCACTTTCCAGGAAGGCCTTCACCACCTCGGGGTCGTCGAGTTTGCTTGCGAAGGTCTCCCGCTGGCCAAGCGAGCCCATGTCCACTTCCACGCCATCGACGCCGATCTCGCCGGCAAGCGGGAATGCTCCCAGCTTCTGCCGTTTGAGGATCATCCAATCGCAGACGCCGATCCGGTAGCGGGCTTCGTCGGCGGCGAGCATCGAGGCGGTCGCGGCCAGGAGAAAGAGTGCCGTTTTCATCGACGGTCAGCCAAGGCGATGCCGCCCCGCGAAACAAGGGCTCAAGCCGTCTTCACCATGAAACCTCTCCCGACGGCTGGCTGGCATCGGGAAACAACGCTCCTCGGCACCCGCGGGGGCGATGACATTGAAGCCGGAAAGACGTACTGCCAGGGTCTCGTCCCCTTCAGGAGGCCGCGTGAACGCAGCCACTCATCGCTCAGCTCGCTGAACCGCACCCGGGGGCGCCGCTCACACCCCGCCCCCCGCCCCGCGGGCAGGCCACCATCCATCTCATGAAAAACTCCACCACGCGTTTGATCCTCCGCCCCTTTTGCCGAGCAAGTGCCAGCAGCCTGCTCGGAATCGCCGCGATCGCCACCGGGCCGGCGACGGCAGCCGAGCCCGAGCCGGCCATGGCGCCACCCCTGCCGGCGATCCTCCCCGTCCACGTTCCCGCCTTTCCCGGCGCCTGGGGTGGCGGCATGTTCACCACCGGCGGTCGCGGCGGCAAGGTCATCGCCGTCACCAACCTCGATGATCGCGGCGAGGGAAGCCTTCGCGCGGCAATCGAAACCGAGGGACCGCGGACCGTGATCTTCCGCGTCGCGGGCTTGATCCAGCTCGAGAGCGACCTGGACATCAGGCACCCCGACATCACCATCGCCGGCCAATCGGCGCCAGGCGACGGGATCTGCCTTTCCGGCCGGTCGCTGAACATCGAGACCCACAACGTGATCCTGCGCCACCTGCGGGTCCGGGGCCATGCCGAGGGGGGGCAGGGCTCCGACAACATCGGCGGCCAGAGCCCGGGCCCGGGCATCATCGTCGACCATTGCTCGACCAGCTGGGGGCGCGACGAGAACCTGTCGCTCTACCGCCGGATGGAATCCCGCCCGGACCTGCCACCGATGCTCGGCGATGTGCGCCGGCTCAAGCACCCGGCGAAGAACCTGACCATCCAGTACTGCATTTCCAGTGAGGCCATGGGCGGCGGCCACGAGTTCGGCGGCACCTGGGGTGGCGAGGATTCGACCTTCCACCACAACCTCTTCGCCTGCAACACGGGACGCAATCCCTCGATCGGGATGAACGGGACGTTCGACTACCGCAACAACGTCGTCTTCAACTGGCGCCACCGCATCATGGATGGCGGCGACGAGACCTCGCTGGTCAACGTCATCAACAACTACTACCGCCCGGGGCCGGCCACCCGGGACAACATGCGCGACGTCATCGCCCGCGTCGAACAGCGCGACCTGCGCTCCCCGGGAAAGGTCGACACCCGCCCACGCGCCGGAGCCTGGTATCCTGAAACCGGCAAGCGTCCCGGAAAATGGTATGTCGCCGGCAATCTCTTCCACGACAACCCGGAGGTCACCGCCGACAACTGGAAGGGCATGAAGCTCGACCCCGGCAGCGGCACCCTCGAACAAGCCCGGGTGCACACGCCATTCGAGGGCTGGCCGATGAACCAGCAGACGGCATCCGAGGCCTTCGAGGAGGTTCTCGGACGCGCCGGCGCCACCCTGCCCCGACGAGACCCGGTCGATGCCCGGGTGGTGGAGATGGTCCGCAGCGGCGAGGTGACCTACAAGGACGGGATCACCCACAACCCGGACCAGGTCGGCGGCTATCCCGACTACGGCTTCTCGGCCGACGAGGTGCCGACGGATGGCGACGGGGACGGCATGCCGGACGCCTGGGAACGGGAACACGGGCTGGATGCCGACACGGCGGCAGCTGCGGACCTGGACAGCGACGGGGATGGCTACACCGACATCGAGGAATGGCTCAATGGAACGGACCCCCGGGAAAAGGTCGACTACGGCGACTTCGACAACAACGTCGACACCATCAGCTGACCGCCTCGTGGAGGGGGCGGAGCACGGACCCGGGGCCTGGTTCCCGAGCGGGCCCGGCCCCGGCTGTCACGGTCCGGCGGCACGCCTTGCCGGGTCCTTCAGCGGACGCCGGCGAACTCGACGATGGCATCGCGCGCCTCCTCGGCGCTGGTCAGGGGGTAGTCGTAGGGCGGCTTGAAGGACTTGCCGCGGTCGCTGAAGTCGTTGCCGCTGTCGACCAGCACGTTGCCCCGCGACACCACCTCCGCGGTCCCCTTGTCATTCATCAACTTGATCGCCTGGCCGATGTTCTCGAACAGGTTGTTCTCGACCAGCAGCTTGGCATGGAAGCCGGCGCCGACGGAGTAGTTCGACCCGCTGTCACCCGCCACCTTCTCGTAGCGGTAGTAGTTGTTGAAGACATGCACCCTGCCGTAGCGCACCCGCGGCGCGCGGCTCTTGACCCCGGCACCCCACCAGTTGTGGTGAAAGGTGACCCGCTCCCTGCCAACGTCCGCCTCGAGCGGCTGGCGATTGCCGACGAGGCCGGAGAGCATGTGGCCGTGACCCCTCGTGTAGTAGAACCTGCACCACGAGATCGTGACCAGGTCGGTGCCGTTGACGCAGTCGAGGTTGGCGTCCGAGCCGTCGCACACCTCGAGGTGGTCCAGCCAGATCCCCCTGCAGCCCGACAGGCCGAAGCTGTCGTTCGGGCCGTCGCTGAACTTGATGTTTCGGACGATGATGTTCTCGCACCCCACCAGCCCCGAACCGCCGAAGATTTCGGCGTTGTTGATGCCGATCAGCGTCTTGTTCCTACGCCCGGAGAAGTTCCCCGGCGACTTCATCCGCCCGGACACCCGGATGATCAGCGGCTCCTTCGTCGAGTACATCGCCTCCTTGAGCGCCATGCCGTCGGTGACCGTCACGGTCCTGCCGCCGGCCCCGCCGGTGGTGCCGCCCGGGCCGAAGCCGGCCAGCGAAGCCCAGCCGATCGGCCGGTCGTCGGAACGGATGACACCCGGTTCCGCGATGCTGGCCGGAAGCTCCATCTCGGCGGCGAAAAGGGACGGGGGAAGGAGGAATACGGTCGCAGCCAGGAAGTGGAGGGGGCGATGAGGTTTCATGGCGTGGTCTTCTCTTGGGTGGGATTGGCTGAACCGGCGGGTGTCGCGGCGGCCTCAGCCCGGCGCTGCTGGCCGACGCCTCCTACGCGCCGCCGGCCGCCGCTTTTCAAGCGTGTGAGCCATGTTCCCCCACCGGCGTGCCCGCGGCGTGGCGGGCTCAGAAGCTCTCCGCCGCTCCGCCGTCGACCGGCAGGATCACCCCGTTCACGTACTTCGCCGCCGGGGACGCGAGGTAGACCGCGGCCCAGCCGATGTCATCGGGCTCGCCGAACCCGCCCATCGGGATCCGGCTCATGATCTTGCTGCGGCGGGCCTCGTCGCCACTCAGCGCCTGCTCGAGCATGGCGGAGTGGATCCAGCCGGGGGCGATGCCGTTCACCCGCACGCCGTGGGGGCCCCACTCCGCGGCCAGGCTGTGGATGACCCCGACGTAGGCGCTCTTGGCCGCCGAGTACGCGACGACCAGCGGCATGCCCATCAGCGCGGCCATCGAGGCGGTGAAGAGAACCGAGCCGGAACCCCGCTCGACCATCCGCCGGCCGACTTCGCGGGTCAGCGCGAAGGCCCCGAACAAGTGCGCCCGCAGCACCGCCTCGAACTCGGGATCGGTGGTCTCCACCGCCGGCTTCTTCAGGTGCACGCCGGCGTTGTTGACCAGGACCGAAAGCGGCCCGGCGAGTTCCTCGGCCCGCTCGACCAGTGCCGGAACCTCGTCGAGCGAGGTGACGTCGCCAACCAGGGCATGCGCCGCCCCGCCGAGCTCCGCGCAGGCCTGCTCGAGCGGCTCGCGGCGACGGCCGACAAGCACCACCTTGGCGCCCGCGGCCACCAGGCAGCGCGACATTCCCAGGCCGAGGCCGGTTCCGCCGCCGGTGATCAGGGCGGTCTGTCCAGTGAGGTCGAAGGGGGCGGGAGTCATGGTCATGTCAATTTTTTCGTCGCCGGCGGGACCATGGCCTCACGCCCGGCATCCGTCCGCGAGTGAGGGCGTGTCCTGGTGCTTGTACATCACGAAATACTCGCGGTGGCCGAGCGCCTCGGGCTTGCTGGGTTCGCCGGCCGCGACCCGGGCAATCAGTCCAGCCAGTTCCATCCCGGCCTCGGCGAGGGACAGCTCGCCGTCGAGCACGCGCCCCGCATTGAAGTCCATGTCCTCCTCCATCCGCCGGAAGGTGTCGCTGTTGCCGGTGACCTTGACCAGCGGCGCGACCGGGCTGCCGATCACGCTGCCCCGCCCGGTGACGAACAGCACCACCTGGGCTCCCGCGCTGATCAGGTCCATGATCCCCTCGGTGTCGTTCGGGTTGGTGTAGCCGAACTGCATGAAGTGATCGTCGGGAACCGTGTCCATCAGCCACAGGCCCGGCCGCGGCGGCGCCTCCGCGACGCGAATCACCCCCTCGATCGGCCGCGTCCCGCTCTTGGCAAAGGCGCCCAGGCTCTTCTCCTCGATGGTGGTCAGCCCGCCGGCAAAGTTGCCCGGGGAGACGGAATACTGCCGCACCGCACGGCAGTAGCGGATCGCCTTGTCGTAGGCATTTCCGAGCTGGTCGCGGGCGGCATCCGTGGCGGCCCGCTCGAGGAGATGTTGGCGCAGGCCGACGAGCTCGACGGTTTCCTCAAACACCGCTCGTCCTCCCTGGTCGACGAGGAAGTCGAAGAAGGCCCCGACCGTCGGGTTGCCGGCGAGGCCCGAGGTGCCGTCGGATCCGCCGCACTCGCAGCCGACCGTCAGGTCCGCCCAGTTCATCGGGACCCGCGGGGTCTGCGCCGCGAGCTCACGCCGCATTCGCTGGACGAGGTCCTTCCCCTCGGCGATCGACTTCCGCGTGCCGCCCTGGTCCTGGATGTAGAACCATCCGGCCGGCCGGCCCGAATCCCGCACCAGCTCGGCGATCCGCTGCGGCCGGGTGTACTCGCAACCGAGCCCGACGGCCAGCACCGCGCCGACGTTCGGATGGCGGCCCAGCGCCAGCATCAGGCGGATCGCGTAGGCGTTGTCGTAGCAGCCGGGAAAACCGATGACATGGACCTCCTCCTCGCCGGCTGCAATCGCATGCGCGACATGCCGCGCACACTCCACGGTGTAGATCACCAGGACCAGGTTGCGCAGCCCCTTCCGGCCGTCCGGCCGCAGGAACCCGCGCCACTCCATGCCCGCCGAATCATTCATAGGGCGTGTCACTTGCAGCACCACTGACGGGATGCAGCCCCTGGCTTCGCTCATCGACGAGGCTCTCGCAGTTGTGAAGGTGCACCCACTCCCCCACGGCGATGTCACCCGTGGCTCGCCCGATCGGCACCCCGAACTTGACGACCTCGCCCCCCTTGCCGATGGCCCGAAGCGCCACCTTGTGACCACGCTCGATCGACTGAGGGGCCTCGACGCTGGCGCCATCCTGGCCGGCGACCTCGATCGTCCCCCCGCCGGTGTCGAGCAGGGTGGCGACGTTGTCACGGGGATCAATCTGGAAGCAACGCGTCATGTCAGGCCGTGGTGATCCGATGACCGGCGCAGCTGCGGTCGATCGCCTCCCAGTCGAGTTCCACGCCGATGCCGGGACCCTGCGGCACATGGGCAACCCCCAGGGAGTCGATCGGGTAGGGGTCCTTCATCGGGAACCGGAACGGCTCCTCCGGGACCAGCAACTCGAAGAACTCGCAGTTCCGGATCGCACAGCTGACATGGAGATTGGCCATGTCCATGAAGCCCATGGTCGTGCAATGGATCTCGCAGCGCAACCCATGGGCCTCCGCGAGGTGGGCGATCTTCAGGGTGCCGGTGACCCCCGCCTTCCACGAGACGTCGGCGCGCACGATGTCGACCGCGTCCAGCGCGACCGCCTGGGCGACGCCCCACGGGCCTCCCCGGGTCGTCTCGGTGCCGGCGACGGGGATGTCGAGGGCGGCACAAAGCTTGGCGTACTTGCGCAGCTCGAAGTCGCGAAACGGCTCCTCGAACCAATGGTAGTCGAGCCGCTCGAGCTCGCGGCCGACCCGGATGGCCTCCTCGAGGGTGTATTCGCCGACGGGGTCACTCATCAGGGTGTAGCCGGGGCCGGCGGCATCGCGAAGCGCCCGGTGGACGGCCTGGTCGGCCTGCCAGGGGCCCGGCGGATGCGCCTTGTAGGCGGTGAACCCGCGATCCCGGTAGGCAAGCATCTCCTCGACGTAGTCGCCCGCCTCCGGCATGAACAGGCTGCTGGCATAGCTTGGAAGGGAACTCCGGCAGGCGCCAATGAACTGGTAGAGCGGCAGGTCCGCGGCGCGGGCTGCAATGTCCCACAGGGCGACGTCTACCGGCCCCGGCAGGTAGACCGGGAAGAAGGTGAGGTGTCGGTCGATGGTCCAGAGCTCGTGCCAGATGGCCTCGCGCTCGCTCACGGCGCGGCCGAGGACCACCGGAGCGATGGTTTCGTGAAGGTAGGCCTCGGTGACGACGCTTGATCGCGCCGCCACGGCCGTGGCGTGGCCGTCGATGCCGGCATCCGTGGCCAGCCGCAACACCACCACGTCCCAGTTCATCGGGCTGCGTCCCATGCGCGCGGCATCGAACAAGGCCTCATGGCGCTCACAGCGCCAGGTCTCGAATCCAGTGACGACCGGGTTTGCCTGGCTCATGGCGTTCGGGTGGCCCCCCGGTGAAGCGGAACCGACGACTTCGAGTCCGCGAACCAACCCGACCCCCGGTGGTCATGGAGCGAAGGCCGGTGGCGCCCATGGCAGCACCTCCCCTCCCCGGAGGCGGCCCCGACCCTGAAGTCCGGCCAGGCGTCCATTCGCGGATCCGGGTTCATCCGTTTCGGCACCTCAAAGAATTCCATACTTCCTGAACGCCTCCGTGCTGCTCATTCCGGCCTCGATCTCCCGGCGGACCACCTTCTCGCCCCGCGCCTTCTCGAGCGCGCGCTCGACGACCTCGGCCTCGACCTCGCGCGGCACGACCACCACGCCATCGAGGTCGCCGAACACCAGATCGCCCGGCCGGACGGATACCTGCCCCACCTCGATCGGGCAGCGAAAGTCGGCGACCTGGGTTCTCACCTCCGAGTCCTGCGCGTAGCGCCCGCGGCTGAACACCGGCCAATCCTGCTCGAGGACCCGGATAGCCACCTGATCGACATCCACACGCTGATCCTGGGCAAGGAGATCACGGGCCTCGACGCGATCGATCCGCGCGATCCGCGCTGACGCGGCTCGCCCCATGCGCCCGGGCGTTCGTCCCGGGCGAGCTGGGTTCCGGCCC
>JAUIJB010000047.1 GCA_030430455.1 Verrucomicrobiia bacterium
CGCCGCGCTCGGCCTCGCCGGCGACCTCGCCAAGCAGTTCGGCAAGCTGCTCAAGAACCTCTACAAGCTGTTCATCGCCTGCGACTGCTCGATGGTCGAGATCAACCCGCTGGTGACCACGCCCGACGGCCGCGTGCTCGCGCTCGACGCCAAGTTCGGCTTCGACGACAACGCGCTCTACCGCCACCCGGACATCGTCGCCATGCGCGACACCGAGGAGGAGGATCCGCGCGAGGTGGCCGCCTCCGAGTTCGACCTCAACTACATCGGCCTCGACGGCAACATCGCCTGCCTGGTCAACGGCGCCGGACTGGCGATGGCGACGATGGACATCATCAAGCACTACGGCGGCGACCCGGCGAACTTCCTCGACGTCGGCGGCGGGGCCTCCAGGGAGCAGGTGGCCGCGGCCTTCAAGATCATCCTCAGCGACGAGAACGTGAAGGGGATCCTGATCAACATCTTCGGCGGCATCATGGACTGCAACGTGATCGCCGAGGGCGTCGTCGCCGCCGCCAAGGAGACCGGCCTGCCGCTGCCACTGGTGGTCCGCCTCGAGGGCAACAACGTCGAGGCCGGCAAGGCGACGCTCGCCGCCAGCGGGCTCGACATCACCACCGCCGGAACCCTCGCCGACGGCGCCGAGAAGATCGTCGCCGCCGTTTCCTGACTCCCCAATCCCTCAATCTCCCAGTTTCCTAATCTCCCAATCACCTCGATTTCATGGCCATCCTGATTGACGAGAACACCAAGATCCTGATCCAGGGCATCACCGGCAGCTTCGGCGGCCGCCACGCCAAGCTTTCGCTCGACTACGGCACCCGGGTGGTGGCCGGCGTCACGCCCGGCAAGGGCGGCCAGAAGTTCGAGGACCAGGTGCCGGTGTTCGACACCGTTTCGCAGGCCGTGGCCGAGACCGGCGCGACCGCCTCCGCCGTCTTCGTGCCGCCGCCCTTCGCGGCCGACGCCATCCTCGAGTCGGTGGACGCCGGCGTCGACCTCGTGGTCGCCATCACCGAGGGCATCCCGGTGATGGACATGATGCGCGTCAAGGAGGCGATGAGGGGTTCGAAGACCCGCCTGGTCGGGCCGAACTGCCCCGGCATCGTCACCCCGGGCCACGGCGAGAAAAGCCACGGTGGCTGCCGCATCGGCATCGCCCCGGGGTACATCCACAAGCGCGGCAACGTCGGCGTGGTCTCGCGCTCCGGCACGCTGACCTACGAGGCGGTCTACCAACTCACCTCGCTCGGCTACGGCCAGAGCACCTGCGTCGGCATCGGTGGCGACCCGATCAACGGCACCTCGCACCTCGACGTGCTGAAGATGTTCAACGACGACCCGGAGACCGAGGCGATCATCATGATCGGCGAGATCGGCGGCAACGCCGAGGCCGAGGCCGCCCGTTGGGCGAAGGACAACTGCACCAAGCCGATCTGCGGCTTCATCGCCGGGGCCACCGCGCCTCCCGGCCGCCGCATGGGCCACGCCGGCGCGATCGTCGGCGGCGCCGACGACACCGCCGAGGCGAAGAAGAAGATCCTCGCCGAGTGCGGCATCGCGGTCGCCGAGACGCCAAGCGACATGGCGAGCACGCTGCTTGCCCACTGGGGCCAGTAGGGCCAGTAGGGCCACCAAAGGGATACGGAGCCATCGCGCCCCGCCTTGCAATCCCCGCGACCTCGGCCATTTGCGGCAAGATCCGCGACTTCGGGCGGGTATCGGGGGTTGCATCAGTATAAAGAACGACGTCAGTGAGCCCAACTTTCGCGCCTCGGAGTCGCCTGAGCTTGCGGGTGGAAGTGATCCACGATCGGATGGATGGGGCATCGCAGGGGGACTGCTTGCCGGGCGGCGATTGATAGCGGACTTATTGAGACCCTCGGCTCACTGCGGCGGCGGCCTGTTTGGCGGTCGTCGACCCCGGGAATGGATCACGCCACTTGCTTCGAGACCATTGCCGGTTTCGTATCGGGTCAGCCTGAGGCCTCCCGAGCCTGGCGAGCGTTCCTGACGAGTTCGCGGCGCGTCCATTGGTCGGGCACCGGGAGGATTGGATCTTCCGCCGGGCTGAGTTGCCGGCAAGGACCGCGCGACTCCAGTCGCGCGCAGGCGCGGGGAGCCGGGCGCCACTGGGGTCGCGCGGTCCGCTTGGGCATGGATTGGACGGCAACCACGGAATTCTTGACGGCGGGTGGGCGTCGGACCGATAGTGGAGGCGGTGGATTCGTCCAGGCCGCGGTGAGCGTGGTCTGCGCGCACGGAGCCGCCACAGCGGACCATGAGGTTTCCGAGGGTCCATCGGCTCGGCTACGCCGGCATCCTGGTGCTGGTGACGGGAGGACTGATGGTCGGGCTTTGGACGACGGGCGGGGAGACGGCGGGCGGGGAGACGGGACTTGAAACGGCGGCCGGTGAAGGGCGCGCGAGGGAGGGCCTGCGGTCCGGGGCGCGGGCGGGGGCCGAGACGACCCGGACGGCCCGCAGCCATGGCGGGAGGATTGGAACCCGGGAGGGCGAGGGGCTCGTCGCGCGACTGAAGCAACAGAGCTACCAACAGGCACGGTTGAGACGGACGGCGCTCGACCAGTTGAGGGGCCGGGAGACCGGCCAGACCGTGGCGCTCGGGCTGCCCGGACTGGAGCTCCGGGGCAGGCTGGATTCGGTCCTGATTCGCGGCGGAGCGGCTCACTACGGGTTCACCCTGGAGCGCGGGCTGGGCCGCGTGGTGGTCACCCTGGTCGGCGGGGACCGGCTGGGGGGGCATGTCTTCCTCGAGGGCGAGTCGCTTGCGCTGACCCTCTCCGGTTCGCTGGCCTCCGGAGGATGGATGGTCACCGAGGATCTCTATGAGAACATCGTCTGCAGCAGGGAGGGAAGTGTCTATCGGGGCGGGGCACCCTCGCTCCCGATCGAGGCGGAGGAGGGCTCCCATGAGTCGGCTGGAGGCGGTGGCGGGTCCCAGATCGTTCCCATCCTCAACAGCCGCCCCGGGGCGGAGCACCTGATCTACCTCGACTTCGACGGCGAGACGATCAGCCATCCCTACTGGAACCGCGGCGCGGAGATCGTCGCCGCTCCCCATGCGAGGCACGGCGATCCCCGGTGGGTGACCCTGGTCTGGCGCCGCGTCGCGGAGGACTGGGCCCCCTTCGAGATCAACGTCACCACCGATCGCGGGCTCTTCGACGACGCGATGGCGGGTGAGAGGATGCACTGCATCATCACACCCACCAACACCGCGGCGCCGGGTGCCGGGGGGGTGGCCATCCGGGGCGGCTACCAGCTGGACATCCCCTGCTGGGCATTCAATGGAACCGAGTACGCCTGTGCCGAGACGATCTCGCACGAGGTCGGGCATACGATGGGGCTGAGTCACGACGGCCGGTCGACCCCGCCGGATGCCTACTACGGTGGACATGGGAACGGCGAGGTCAGCTGGTCGCCGATCATGGGGGCGGCCTGGAGCGACTTCGGAAGCCGCTACTACGAGAGCGTGACCCAGTGGAGCCGGGGCGAGTACCAGGGTGCGAACAACGTGCAGGACGACCTCGCCCTGATTGCGCGCGATGCCAATGGGTTCGGACACCGCGCGGACGACAAGGGGAGCTCGATCGGGGAGGCCGACCAGCTGCATCTCGAGGGGGATGCGATCGCGGACTCGGGCGTGATCGAGCGGACCAGCGACGAGGACTGGTTCGAGTTCACGACCGCGGGAGGAGACCTCGAGGTCTCGGTGCGGACGCTCGACGTCATGTCGAGCTACACGGAGAACGGTTCCTCCAACCCCGGTGCGAACCTGGCGGTCGACCTGCGGCTCTACGACGCGTCCGGGGTCCTGGTGGAGATCTCCAACCCGTCCGATGCCCTCGACGCGGAGATCGCCAGGAACCTGTCGGCGGGAATCTACTTCCTCCACGTGGCCGGGGCGGCCCGGGGAGACGGAAACACCGGCTTCACCGACTATGCCAGCCTGGGGCAGTATAAGCTGACCGGCACGGTTCCGGCCGGGGTCAGCGGGCCGGAGATCAGCGTGGCGGGGAACGGCTCGCCGATCCCGTCCGGGAGCATGTCGCCGAGCCGGGGAAACGGGACCGACTTCGGCCGCGTGGACTACGTGCTCGGTCAGTCCTACGACCGCGAGTTCGTCGTCACGAACCACGGGGGACAGCTGCTGGAACTCGAGTCGATCACGGAGGACTCGGAGCGGTTCAGCCTCCTCGGTCCGCTCCCCACGGGCGTCCCCGCGGGTTCGTCCGCCTCCTTCATCCTCCGCTACACCCCCGTGGGTCCCGGGGGCGACGAGGTCCTCGTCACGATCCACAACAACGACGCTAACGAGGGAACCTACTCCTTCCGGGTCAGCGGGCAGGGGATCCACGGAGCCGAGGATGACGAGTTCGAGGAGAACGACTCGATCGCCAACGCCCACGACCTGAGCTTTGCTGAACAGCTGGTCACGACCGGGGTCCAAGCGGACGACGACTGGTACGAGATCCACGTGACCACCGGGTTCACGCGGGTGCTGGCCGAGCTCGATTTCGTGCATGCCGAAGGTGACATCGACCTGGCGCTGTTCGATGCGAACGGGGGGATCGTGGCGTCGTCGGCGGGGACGTCGAACCGGGAGGTCATCGACCTCGACGTCGGCACCGGGGGGACCTACTACCTGCTGGTCCACTACGAGGACGCCTGGAACCGCTATGACCTCCGGTGGGACGACCTGCTCCCCTCGATGAACCCGGAGATCGAGGTCCTCGGTGGCGGGGACTTCGCCTACTCCCTGTCCAGCGGGGCGGACACCCCGCTGGTGGTCGACGGGACCGACTTCGGCCAGGCCGCCCTGACCGGGGGGGTGGTGGAGCGGAGCTTCCGCATCGAGAATCTTGGCCCGGGACCGCTGGTGATCGATTCAGCGATGGTCAACACCACCGAGTTCACCATCACTGCGGATCCTTCCGGAACGATCCCGGCGGGCTCCCACGCCAGCCTCGGGATCCGCTTCGATCCGTCCACGATCGCGACCCATGAGGCGACGGTCACGATCGCGTGCAACGATCCGGACGAGGACCCGTTCACCTTCCTGGTTCGCGGCACGGGGGTGGATGCCGTTACGGATGACGCCTACGAGGAGAACGACACGCTGGCGACGGCCCACGACCTGGTCGCCGAGGCCGGAACCTGGATCTCGGGAATCCAGCTCGACGAGGACTGGTTCGCGATCCAGGTGCCGCCTTCAATGAACCGGCTGCGGGTCGACTGCACCTTCATCCATGCCCAGGGGGACATCGACATCGACCTTGTCGATTCACTGGGGAGGCTGGTCGGGAGTTCGCGGGGCGTGGTGGACGACGAGTCGATCGACACGGTGGTCGATGCCGCCGGGGGATCCTACTTCATCCGGGTCTACTACGGAGGGGCGGGCAACGCCTACGAGCTGAAGTGGGAGGCGAGTCCGCCGGATGCACCGGAGATCGAGGTGCTCGGCGGGCCTGCCCTGGACGTCGCCATCTCCGATGGAGACCGGTCTCCCTCGGTGGCGGAGGGAACCGAGTTCGGAAACCTCAACATCCATGGCGAGAACTTCACCCGGACCTTCGCCATCAGGAACAGCGGAAGCGGAATGCTCACGGTGCACTCGGTGCACTCGGATTCCGGCGACTTCAGCGTGCTCCCGGGGTATCCGGAAAGCGTGCTTCCGGGCGCTGGCGAGGTCTTCCGGGTCAGCTTCGATCCCACCACCGCCGGGGCCAGGCAGGCCGTGATCACGGTGCTGAGCGACGATCCCGACCAGGGCGCCTACGACTTCCTGGTCGAGGGGGTGGCGACGGACGGCGTGCCGGATGATTCCTACGAGGAGAACAACAGCGCCGCGACCGCCTACGACCTCAGCGGCGCGGAGGATGCCTGGCTCTCGACCATCCTGGGTCCGGGACGGCAGAGCGACGCGGACTGGTACCGGGTCGAAACCGCGCCGAATCATGACCGCCTCGTGGCCGACTGCAGCTTCACCCATGCCGAGGGCGACATCGATCTGAAGGTCTTCGACGGCGAGGGCGTGCTGCTCGGCAAGGTGAGCTCGATCACCGATGACGAGCATCTCGAGGTCGGGATCCCGGGTCCCGGGACCTACTTCATCGTCGTCCACGGCTACCCCGGCTTCGGCAACCAGGGCAACAGCTACGACCTGGTCTGGGACCAGCTCCTGGCGCCGGACGACGCCTACGAGGAGAACGATGAGCTCGCGAGCGCCTTCGACCTGACGGGCAACGAGCGCAACTGGCTCTCGAACCTCGACGGGCCCGGGCGGCAGCGCGACGAGGACTGGTACCGCTTCGACGTCACCTCCGGCTATGACGAGGTCCGGGTCCACTGCGAGTTCATCCATGCCCACGGTGACATCGACATCTCCCTGCACGACTCCTCGGGTGCCTACCTCGACGGGTCCGCCGGCGTCGTCGACAACGAGAGCATCGTGCACTCCGTTTTGTCGGGGGAGACCTACTACGTCCGGGTCCACTACGGCGACCGGAACAACCTCTACGACCTCTGGTGGGACGACCTCGTCCCGGGAACCGCGGCACCGCTGATGCTGGTCACCGGCAGCCACCCGGACGACTCCGGGGAGGGGACGAGCGGTGACGCGGACGGACGTCTCGATCCCGGGGAAACGGCGACCCTCGAGGTGGAACTGGAGAACCGTGGCACGCTGCCGGCGACGGGAGTCACGGCGACCCTGTCGACCACCGACCCGAGGGTGACGTTGATCAGCAACGAGGTGGGTGACTACGGCGACCTCAACGTGCGGAGGTCCGGCACCTGGACATACGGGTTCTCGGTGTCGCCGACGGCTTCCGCCGGCACGATCCAGTTCGACCTCGCGGTCGTGTCCGGCGAGGGGTCCTGGAGCCGCACGGTCAACGTGGAGCTGACGGACGGGGATGACCTCCTCGAGCCGAACGACACCCTCGAGACGGCCTGCGACCTCCGGGAGATGAAGGGGGACTGGATCGCGGGGAACCAGTTGGATTCCGACTGGTACAGGGTCGATGTCGACCCGGACTACCACCGTCTCCATGTCGACTGCCATTTCCTCCACGCCGAGGGGGACATCGACATCCAACTCTTCGACAGTGGCGGCAACCTGGTCGATGGTTCATATGGCACCGAGGACAACGAGGAGATCGTCGTCAACCTCCCCGGTGGAGGGGAGCACTACATCCGGGTCTTCTTCGGAGACCAGGGGAACGCCTACACGCTCCGATGGTTCGATTCGCGCCCGATCTACTCCGAAATTGCGGTCGAGGGGTTCTGGTTCGGATTCGCCTCCGGGATCGAGAGTGGCGACGGGACGCCCGATTTCTTCGACGGCACGGACTTCGAGGACGCACCGGTCTCGGTGGCCGGGACGCGCCACCGGTTCCGGATCACCAACGAGGGCGAGGCGGACCTGGTGGTCCACGGGATCTCGGTCGACGAGGCGGCGTTCTCGGCGGACCTGTTCTTCGAGGGGCCGATCGGCCACGGTGAGAGCGGCGAATTCGACCTCGTCTTCAGTCCTGAATCCACGGGTTTGTTCACCGGCACGGTGAGCATCGACAACAGCGACCCCGATGAGGGGGACTTCACCTTTGCGGTGGCGGGGATCGGCACGACGGATGACGCCTACGAGGAGAACGACACGCTTGGCTCGTCGCACGACCTCGGATCGCTCGGGGGCGTCTGGCTTTCCGAGGTCGCGGGCGACGGGATCTCGCTGGACGAGGACTGGTACCGGATCGAGGTGGCTCCCGGCTTCGAGTTCGTCCACCTGGAGTGCCGGTTCACCGGTGCAAAGGGCAACATCACTCTCGAGCTGTTTGACCAGTTCGGCACCCATCTGGCCTCATCGGGTGGAACGGCCACCGGGGAGGCGGTCGACTTTCTGGTGGCATCCCCGGGGAGCTACCATGTGAAGGTCGGCGGATCCTACAACTTCCCCAGCGGGTTGCCCTACGATCTCAGGTGGGCCGGTCTGTACAACGATGGCGACATCGACGACGATGGCTTGCCGAACGAGTGGGAGCGGACCTATTCCCCGCTCGGCGAGATCGACGGCATGGACCCGCTCGGGAATCCCGACGGCGACCCGTTTCCCCACTGGGCGGAGTTCGCGCTGAACACCCATCCCTACCAGTTCAGCGACCCGGTGAAGCTCTACTTCCTGGGGGACACCTGCTACTTCGAGTTCACCCGCAACAAGGAGGCGGTCAGCCGTGGCTATCGCTTCGAGGTGCTGGAGGGCGCCACGCCCGCGACCATGACCCCGGGGGTGTCGCTTCCTTCGGCGGAGGTCGACATGGGGAGCTACGAGACGGTGATCCTCCGGTCGCCGGATCCGGTGTCGCTGGCCGGTCGTCGGTTTTTCCAGCTCGAGTTGAGCCGGCCGCCGCTCGACGGGGAATCCGATTGAGGGGGAAAGCACGCCGTCGGCACGGACCGCGCGACTGGAGTCGCGCGGTCCGCTGGGCCGTTCCAGAATCGCGAAAAGAATGGAACAGACAGGCAAGCGGGGGGCTGGTAGATGCTGGGTTACTGGCCGATGAAGACTTGGATTCCTCCGATGGTGGCGCTCGTGGTTGCGGGTGCGTGGGTGGCGGCGAAGCAGGTGAAGATCACCCGGATCGAGGAGGAAACCGAGGTGCTGCGGGAGCGGATCCGCGTGGCGACGAGGGCGGGCAGCGGCGACGCCCGGGTTTCCCAGGCCGGGGGAGGACCGGAGGAGAAGGGAGAGGACGAGCTCGATTGGCAGGAACTCGGCGAGTCCTTCGCCGAGATGCAGAACGGCGGCATGCCGGACATGCGGGCGATGATGAAGCTCCAGCAAAGGCTGATGGCGATGGATGCCGCGGAGCTCGAGGCGGCCCTGGACGAGATCGAGGGCCTCGAGCTGTCGAAGGAAGCCAGGCAGGCGCTCGAGCAGATGCTCATGACCTCGCTCATGCAGAAGGAACCGCGGCTGATGCTGGACCGCTTCTTCGATCGCCTGCAGGACCCGCAGGGGAGGTATTCGTGGCAGATGGCCCACGCCTTCCGGACCTGGCTCGGCGAGGAGCCGACGGAGGCGCGGGCGTGGTTCGACCAGCGTCTCCGAGCGGGTGACTTCGACAGCAGGTCGCTCGATGGCAGGAACGAGAGTCGGATGAGGTTCGAGGGCGCCCTGGTGTTCTCGCTGCTTGCGAGCGATCCCGAGGCGGCGGGAGAGAGGTTGGCTGAACTGCCGGAGGACCAGCGCAAGGACGTCATCAGCCAGGGGATGTTCGTGAACCTGGAGCCAGGAACCGAGAAGGCATTTGCCGAACTGGTGCGCCAGCAGGTGCCCGAGAAGGATCAGGCGGCGGCGCTCGCGGGGGCGACCAGCGGGATGGTGAACCGGGGAGGATACGAGAAGGTCAGCGAGTTCATGGCGGAGATCGACGCCACGGTCGACGAGCGACGGGCCATGGCGGCGCAGGCCGCCCAGGGGAAGCTTCAGTCGGACAGGCAGGCCGACCGCGCCAAGCTCGACGAGCTGCGCGAGTGGCTCGCCGTCGAGGCCCCGGATTCGGTCGACGCCATCACCGGCGAGGCGCTGGGGAACCTCTACAACGGGCGCTTCGCGGATCAGGCGAAGCTGGTCGAGGAACTCCACGCCGAGGGCGGCGGCGACGAGTTGTTGGTCGGCTTCCTGAACAGTGGGCAGGCCCACGCCCATCAGGACGACGCCCGCCGGCTCGCGGCGCTGATCGAGGACGAGGAGCAGCGCACGCGCCTGCTCGAGCGCTTCGGCGGGGAAGTGGAGACGACGGACTCTCCCGCGCAATGAAGGACCGGACGAGGAGACTGCCCATGAAGACACCGATCGCAATTTCAGTCCTGATTCTGGTGGCCGGCGGGCTGGTCGGCTGGCGCCAGTCGGTGGCCTATGAGAAGGCCGTGGTGGTTCACCGCGAGGTGGTGGCCGAGGCGGCCCGGCTCGGCGTCGAGCCTGGGGACGTGGAGGGGTCGGAGGAGGCGGCGGCGAAGCTGTCGCTGCGGGACCGGGAGGACCAAGAGGCGGCGGCCCGCGCCTTCGCCCGCGACATGGTCGCCTTCGCCAAGGAGATGGAGGAGATGCGGGGCAGCAGTGGCCAGCCGGATGAGAAGCAGCAGGAGCGGATCTTCGCCTTCATGAACCGTTTGATGGAACTCGATGGCGTGCAGCTCAAGCTGGTGATCGACGAAGTCCGGAAGACACCGGAGCTGGACGATGACACCAGGCGAGGGATGCTCGGTTTCACCATCATGATGCTGGCCCAGGAGCATCCCGAGATGGCCCTGGCGATGTTCACCGAGTCCTCGGACATGATCGCCGAGGGCCAGATTCACCGGCACGTGGTCTCGGTGTCGCTGTCACGCCTGGCCACGGACAACCCGGGAGCGGCGATGAAGTGGATCAAGGAGAACGCCGAGGAGCACCCGGAGCTGGTCGATGAGCGGACCAGGTCCGGAGTCTTCCGGGGCCTGGCCATGCACGACCCGGCGCTGGCGATCGACTACCTCGATGAGCTGGAGCTCGGCGACGGCTCCGGGTCCGCGGCCTTCGGCCTGGCGCAGGCGGCGAGGAGCGAGGAGCAGCGTGGGGAGGTGCTCGCGGCGCTGCGCCGCAAGGGCGACGATGACCTGACCCGCAGCACGCTGAGCCAGATGACCTCGAACCTCGCGGGCGAGGGTTTCGAGGCGGCGACGGGCTGGATCGACGAAGCCGGCCTGTCGACGGAGGAGCGCAGGTGGGCGGCCGACGGCGTGGTCGCCGCCCAGATCAGCGGGGACACGGCGCGCTGGATCGAGTGGACCGGGAAGGAGTTGGGCGGTGACGGGGACGATTCGATTCGCCAGATGGTCCGGCGCTGGACCGAGAGCGACTACCAGGCCGCCGGCGAGTGGCTGGCCGGGGCCGAGGCGGGCCCGACGAAGCAGGTGGCGGTGCGGTCCTACGCCGAGACCGTGGCGCCTTACGACCCCGGTGCCGCGGCGCAGTGGGCCCGGACCCTGCCGAAGGGGGAGGAGCGCCGGCGGTTGTCGCGAACGATCCTCCAGCACTGGCAGGACGAGGAGGCCGCGGCGCGCTTCGCCGCGGAGGAGGGCCTCGAGCAGGACTGAGCGTGCCGGCCGGGCGATTTCATTCCTCCGGCCAGTCGAGCAGGATGTCGTAGCGGAACACCCGGTTGTCCGGGAGGGTCGGAGTCTCCTCGTTGTCGATCGAGTCGTAGACGTTCTTCGGCGGGGAAACGGTGGCGTCCTTGCCGTAGATGAAGTCCTGGTCCTCGACGATGCAGCGGTAGGCCTTGTTGAGCGCAAGGGCGCGTTCCCGGGAGGGGGCGATCAGCTCGTGGACGTCCCTCGCCTTGCTGAGCTTGACCCGGTCGAGGCGGCCGTCGGTGAACCAGCGATCGAACATCTCGTCGTTGTTGCGGAACTCGCTGCCGCCGCCGACCCGGGCGAGGTAGGTGGCGATCTCGCCGGTGGCCTCGCCCTTGTTCGGAACGTCGGGCATGCCCTTCAGGTCGATGTAGCCCCAGCCCTTCGCGCCGTCGACCTTGCGCGGGAACGAGAAGGTCTTGTCGATGGTCGAACCCACCGAGTTGTGGCAGCCCATGCAGGAGAAACCCTCCTCGTAGGTCATCGCGCGGAGGCGTCCCCTGCGGTCCTCGATGAAGCCCTGGATCGCCCAGCCACTGCCGTTGTCGAAGCCGAGGTCGTCGAGGTGGATGTAGCCGGGGAGGTTGCCGGCCTCCTTCTCGAAGGACTCCTCCTCGTAGCGGCGGGCGTAGACGGGCTTGGAGTAGATCCGCGCCTTGCGCATGTAGCGGACCTCCTTCATTCGGGTCGACACGCCGACGCCGCCATTCTCGTCGACGCCGACGTAGCGCACGGTGTGGAGGAACTCGGTGCCCTCGGGGTAGAGGTGGGTGTCGAAGAAGCTCTCGGACGCGGCCCCGGCCCAGGCATCGGGCCGGACCACCCGGCGGGCGGTCCCCAGCGTGCCGTCGCGGTCGAGGTCGCTGCCGACCCGGGTCTCGTCGACCGGCGGGCAGGTGATGGAGTCGAAGCCCTTGATCTGGACCTCGAGGATGGCGAGGTTGGCGATGTAGACGTCGCGCGAGGTCTTGCCCTCCATGTCGCTGCGGAAGGCCTTCGGCAGGCGGATCATGACGTCGTCGGTCGAGCCGTTGGTCGGCCAGAAGGTGCTCGGCAGGGGCTTGTAGTTGAAGGCCACCCAGTCGCTGCCGTCGCGGGCGAAGCCGAGCTCGTCGAAGGCGCCGGCGCCGAGGTGCAGCTGGTCGAGGTCGGGGATCCAGCCGCGGAACCCGGCCTCGCGCAGGCGGCCGGGAAGCTCGCTGTAGTTGTCGCTTGAGATGTACTCGAGGATGTCGTCGTCGCTGATCGCCGCGACGCGTTCGCTGCGGTCCTCGAAGAGGTTGCTCCAGTGGTTGGTCAGGCCGGCGTCGCTGAAGGAGTAGTCGCGCTGGAGCTCGCCGTCGTTCATCCGGTTCTCCCGCCCCTCGATCGGGTCTTGGTGGCAGACGTAGCAGGGGTTGTAGAAGGCCTCGGTGCGCGTGTAGCACTGCGGCGGAACCACCGCCTCGTGGTTGGACATCAGCCGCTTCGGGTAGCCCTTCGGCTTGCTGGGAACCACCGCGTCGCACTCGCGCAGGTAGGCGACGAGTTCCTCGTGGTCGGCGAAATCACGGGCGGAACCGGGGTCGACCTTGGCGTCGATGTCGGGGTCGGAGGACTTCGCCAGACACGGGGTGGCGAGGATCAGGAGGGCGAGGAAGGGCTTGGGAATCATGGCGGGTGCTGCGTGGGAAATGTCGATGCCCGGGGGGCATGAAGGGGCGGATCCCGCGGGATCCGCCCCCATGGAGGCTTGGGTCGGTTTGGCGGGACGAGGGGCTTATTCTCCGAACGGTCCCTGGTAGCGGTCGAGGTACTGGACGAAGCGCTCGTTGACGCCGGAGACGTCGAACAGCCAGACGGCGTCGCCGAGGCCGTCCGGGACGTTGTCCAGGTCGGTGCTCGCCGGGTGCTGGACCGCAACGGCGAACTCGGTCAGGATCTCCGGGTTCCAGATCATGCCGGTGGCCTCCGAGCCGGCCACGCGGATGCTCATGAAGTGGTCGAGCGACTCGGCCACGCCGTTGTTGTTGGTGTCGCGGGCGTACCAGATGTCGCCGCCGGTCAGTGAGCCGTTCGGGGCGTCCTCGATGATGTAGATGCCACCGAGGGCGTCGATCGCGAGGTTGTCCGGCGAGTTGAGCTGGCCGCTGGTCGGGTCGAAGCCCTTGTTCTTGGGCATCACGTTGTCGGCGAAGGTGCGCACGATCGCGCGGCCGCTCGGGGTGGCGCGGCGGCCGCGGCGGTTCTCGCGGATCTCGATCGAGATCACCTTGTTCTCCGAGGTCGTGGTGACGTAGAGCACCTCGTTGCCGTTGCGCAGGCGGCCGACGGCCATGTCCTCGGGGCGGCCGTAGGGGGTGCCGCCGGCGTCGTCGGCAGCCGGGCGGCCGCCGCGGGTCACGTCGCTGCTGCGCGGGTCGTTGGTCGGGCCGTCACGGAAGGGGTCGGTGATGCCGGGAAGCGGGGTGCCGTCCTCGTCGGTCAGCGGGACCCAGGTGGCCCAGCCCTCGCGGACCACGCCGTCGGCCTGCTGGTTCCAGTTGGCTTCCGGAACGCCGCCGGACTTGGCGAAGGCGTCGACGGAGAGCACGAAGGTCTGGCCCTTGGTGTAGTCGCCCTTCTTGCTCATCACGAACTTGTAGATCGAGCCGGAGTTCCACTCGTCGATGTAGTAGATCGTGTCCTCCCACTTCTTGGAGAAGTTGATCCCCTCGTGGGCGACGTTGGCGATGCTCTCGAGGACGCGCCACTCGATGTCTTCGACCGGGGCGAAGGGGTTCATGATCTCGACGACGCGGCCGAGGCCGGTCCACTCCTCGGCGAGGAAGACCGTGCCGTTCGGGGTGAAGCGGGACGGGTCGAAGGCGCCGAAGTCGTTGGACCAGTCGCCGTTGATGCCGGCGCCGTCGCCGGCGAAGATCAGGTCGCAGTGGTTGTTGACCACGTTGTAGCGGGAGACGCCGGCCGCCCAGGGCGACTCGTGGGGGATGAAGATGTAGTTGCCGCTCGGGTCATAGGCGAGCATGTCGAACATCGAGGCCGAGGTCCCGGCGTTCTCGGCCCGGCCGATCGACTGGTCGGGGCTGAGGATCTTGTCCTCGACCTCGCGCAGGCTGACGACGTTCTTGAAGGCGAAGCCCTCCGGGGTGACCCAGGGAGCGGCGGTCTCCTCGTAGGAGTTGGCGGGTTGCACCGCGGCCGACTCGGTCAGCGGGGTGAACCAGGTGTCGTATCCGGCGTAGGCCGCCTGGGAGCCGAGGAGGGCCGCGGTCAGGCCGAGGCGGGTGCGCATGGAGAGCGTTTTCATGGAGGTTGCTGTGTGGGATGGTTGCATGTTGCGTTGAGTCGCGGGACGGAATTGGACCCGGGATGACGGGGTGGATCTCAGGTCGCAGGGGGGACGGCACGCCTTGGATTGTGTCGATTGTCTCACGTGGCAGTTTCGCCCCCGAAGCGGCGCTCGCCGTGCGATCGAGGTGACGGGAACTTCACCGGCGGCCCGTGTCGGCTTGCCCGCATCGGCCACCCGTTCTAGCGTCCCGCAAGTGACCTACCTCGACGCCAACGCCACCACGCCCCTGCTTCCCGAGGTGCTGGAGGCGATGTTGCCGTTTCTGCGCGACAACCCCTGCAACCCGAACTCGCCCTACGGTCCGGCCAAGGAGGCGCGCAAGGCGGTCGACACCGCGCGCGGGCAGGTCGCGGCGCTGATCGGCGCCCGCGAGGAGGAGATCGTCTTCACCGGCTGCGGCACCGAGAGCACCAACATGGCCCTGAAGTGGCTCGCCCGGCTGGTCGGCCGCAAGAGCGGCCGGGTGGTCACCTCGGCGATCGAGCACAGCGCGGTGCTGCGCCCGGTCGAGACCTTCCGCGAGGTCGGCTACGCGACCCGCCTGTGCGGCGTCGACGCCGGCGGCCGGCTCGAGCTCGATGGCTTCCGCGAGGCCTGCATCGAGGCGAAGGATGGGGGCGGATTCGCCTCGCTGATGTGGGTCAACAACGAGACCGGAGTGATCCAGCCGGTCGAGGAGGCGCGGGCGATCGCCGGCGAGTGCGGCCTGGCCTTCCACAGCGATGCGATCCAGGCGGTGGGCAAGATCCCGGTGGATGTCGCCGCGGTCCCGGTCGACTTCCTCTCGCTCAGCGCCCACAAGTTCCACGGCCCGAAGGGTGTCGGCGCGCTCTACATCCGCAGCGGTTGCCGCTTCGAGCCGATGATCCGCGGTGGCGGCCAGGAGGGCGGCAGGCGCAGTGGCACCGAGAACGTCGCCGGCATCGTGGGCATGGGCAGGGCGGCGGAAGTCGCTGCAAGGGAGATGGCCAAGCGGATGAAGTCGCTGGCCGCCATGCGCGACGCCTTCGAGGCGAGGGTGGTCGAGGCGGTCAAGGGGGTGACGGTCAACGGCGACCTGATCCACCGCCTGCCGAACACCTCGCACCTGTCCTTCGACGGCTGCGAGGCCGCCGGGCTGCTGATCCTCCTCGACGACATGGGCGTCGCCTGCTCCGCCGGCTCCGCCTGCATGACCGGCAAGCAGCAGCCTTCCCACGTCCAGAAGGCGATGGGCTTCTCCGATGCCAAGGCGAAGAGCAGCCTGCGCTTCGGCTTCTCGGCCATGAACACGATGGAGGAGGCGGAGCAGGCCGCGGATTGCGTCGCCCGCGCCGTCGAGCGCCTGCGCCGGGTCCAGGGCGGCGGCACCGGACCGGTGGTGGTGTATTCTTGAGTGAGCAGTGAGCAGTGAGCAGTGACGAGTGATCAGTGACCTCCGACCTCCGACCTCCGACCTCCGACCTCCGACTGGTGGCGATTGGCGATTGGCTATTGGTGGGATTGGGCGAGGGTGGGGGATGGCGAATGCATTGGCGGACGAGACCTCTCCCTACCTGTTGCAGCACCGCGACAACCCGGTCGACTGGGTGACGTGGAGCGAGGCGGCCTTTGCCGAGGCGAGGCGGCGCGACGTGCTGGTGTTCCTGTCGGTTGGATACTCGACCTGCCACTGGTGCCACGTGATGGAGCGCGAGAGCTTCGAGGACGAGGCGATCGCGGCGGTGATGAACGAGCACTTCGTGTGCGTGAAGGTCGACCGCGAGGAGCGGCCGGATGTCGACGCCACCTACATGGCCTTCGTGCAGGCGACCACCGGCCAGGGCGGCTGGCCGATGAGCGTGTGGCTGACGCCGGAGGGCAAGCCGGTGGTTGGCGGGACCTACTTTCCCCCGCAGGATCGGCAGGGCCGTCCGGGGTTTCCGCGAATCTGCACGGAGATCGGCCGGCTGTGGCGCGACGACCGCGACAAGATGGAGGAAAGCGCGGCCAAGGTGATGGCTCACCTGCGCAAGGAAAGCGCAGCGGAAGCGGTGGTCCGCGGCTTGCCGGACCCGAAGGTCTTCGGTGACTTTATCGACCGCTGCGAGGCGATGTTCGACCCCGAGTGGGGCGGCTGGGGGGGCGCACCGAAGTTTCCCCGCCCGGTGCTGCCGAGGGTTCTGCTGCAACTCGCCGAGCGATTCGATGGCGACGAGCGCGAGGCCTGCCTGCAGATGGTCGAGCGGACGCTGCGGGCGATGGCTGCCGGCGGCATGCACGACCAACTCGGCGGCGGGTTTCACCGCTACTCGGTCGACCGCTATTGGCACGTGCCCCACTACGAGAAGATGCTTTACGACCAGGCGCAGCTGGCCCTGCTCTACCTCGAGGGCTGGCAGGCGACGGGGGAGGATGAGTTTCGCCGGGTGGCGGAGGCGGTCTTCGAGTATGTCCTGCGCGACCTGAAGGACTCCGGCGGGGCCTTCCATGCCGCGGAGGATGCCGACAGTGTCGAATCGCGGGCGGAGTCGGGCGGTCCGCCTGCCTCGGGCGAGGAGAAGCTCGAGGGAGCCTACTGGACGTGGCGGGGCGAGGAGATCAGCGAACGGCTGGACCCGGAGTCGGCGGCGATCTTCTGCGCCGCCTTCGGGGTCGAGTCGGGCGGCAATGCCCGGCCCGAGAGCGATCCGCACGGCGAGCTCGAGGGGCGCAACACCCTGTATCGGGCACTCGACGAGCCCACCCTGGTCGAACGCTTCGGCGAGGATGCCCCGGACCAGCTGGCGGCGGCCCGGAAGACGCTGCTGGAAGCACGCGGCGGCCGTCCGCTGCCGCACCGCGACGACAAGCTGGTGACGGCGTGGAACGGGCTCATGATCGCGGCTTTGGCGCGCGGGGCGCGGGTGCTGGCGCGCGAGGACCTGGCGACGGCGGCGCGCGGGGCGCTGGAGTTCCTCAAGCGGGAGCTGTGGGACGGCGGACGCTTGTGGCGCTCGTTCCGCGGGCGGCGCGGCGAGGTGGCGGCGTTCCCGGCGGATCACGCCTTTCTGATTTCCGGGATCATCGAGATGGCCGCGCTCGAGCCGGACTGGCTGGGCTGGGCGATCGAGCTCCAGGCGGCGCTCGACCGTGATTGGTGGAGCGACGAGCGGGCCGGCTACCTGATGCGCGCCGAGCTGCATGGCGAGCCGCTGCTGGAGATCCGCGAGGACTACGACGGCGCGGAGCCGGCGGCCAACCACGTGGCGGCGGAAAACCTGCTCAAGCTCGCGGCGCTGACCGGGAACGAGGCGTTCGGCACCCGTGCCGAGGCGATCCTGCGCGGGGGGGCGCGCCAGCTGGAGACGCAGGCCTTTGCCTGCCCGGTGCTGCTCGGCGCGCTCGACCTGAAACTTCGTGGGGTGGCGAAGATGGAGCTCCGCGGCGAGCCGTCCGAGGAACTTGCCAGTAAGCTGCGCGAGCGCTTCCTGCCCCGCGCCGTGTTCACCCGCAGCGAGGGGCCGGGCGAGGTGATCGAGTGCCTCGGCGATGCCTGCCGGCCGTGGACGGGAAGCCCCGGTTGACCCCGGATCAGTGGCGGGGTTTCAGGCAAGGAGCGGGGATTTGCAATCCCCGGGAACCGCCGGGGAGTGGCTCATTCTGATGACCTTTCTCGAAGATGGGGGCGACTCTTGTGCGGTCCGGGGATTGCCCCCCGGGAACCGCCGCGGAAGTGGCTCATTCGCATGACCTTTGTCGAAGCTGGGGCGATTCTTGGGCGGTCCGGGGATTGGACTCCCCGGGATCCGCTGGGGAAGTGGCTCATTCCCACGACCTTTGTCGAAGCTAGTGGCGACTCTTGGGCGGTCCGGGGATTGCAAATCCCCGCTCCTTGAGGTGGCTAGGCGAGACCCGCGATCCAGTCGGACTCGTGGTGGATGGCCGCCGGGTACTGGCGGACGTTTCCGCGGATGTAGCGGACGACCCGGACGAAGTGGGTCGAGTCGCGAATGATCCGGTCGAAGTAATCCCGTTGCCAGATCGATCCGCTGCCCTTGCGTAACTTGTTGATCTCCCGGGCCGTGTGCCGCTTCCAGGACCTGACGAGATCCGGCAGGTGATGGGACGCCCCGATGGTGAACAGCAGGTGAACATGATTGGGCATGACGACGAAGGAATGAAGCCAGTAGCGATCCCTGTCGAAGAACTGGAGGGCTGAGGATACGATGCTTGCGTGGCCTTCCTGACTGAGGAGGCAATGGCCATGCCCGGCATCGAGAAGGCGGTCGATCGCTGCCGAGTAGAGTCGGTGATACTCAGCTTCGGTCCGTGGATCCCAAGGTTCCGGATGCCGGGCGAGCCAGGTTGCTTTCTCGGTCTCGATCTTCTTCACGAGATGGCCAGGTAGCGAATCGGCCAGGCGAAAGGTCAGGAAGAAGCTGGCACCGGCTTGCTCCCAGTGCGGCAGACGGTTGGTGGTGACCCGCGTTTTACCAAGCTCGTCGAAATATCGCAGCGCATCCCATGACATAACACGAAGGTGGGCAAGGAGCGGGGATTTGCAATCCCCGGGAACCGCCGGGACGTGGCTCATTCCCATGACCTTTGTCGAAGCTGGTGGCGACTCTTGTGCGGTCCGGGGATCGGACTCCCCGGGGATCCGCCGGGGAAGTGGCTCATTCGCATGACCTTTCTCGAAGCTGGGGCGATTCTTGGGCGGTCCGGGGATTGCAAATCCCCGCTCCTTGAGGGGGACGATTTCCGGCTCTTTTGCTTGGGCCTGCGGAGCCGGGCGGGGCAGGATTCGGGTGATGCCTGAACGCGTTTTTCTCGGCTGGGATCGTCCCTTGTTGGGGCCCTTGGTCGACTGGCTGTGGCAGCGTCGCGACGCGATGCCGGGGATGACGGTGGTGGTGCCGACGGCGCAAAGCGGCCGGCGCCTGCGCGAGGCCCTGGCGGAACGCGGGGCCTGCCTGGCACCCGCGGTGACGACGCCGGGACGCCTGCTGGTGCCGGAGGGATCGGCGGGCCGGGCCATCGAGGTGGCGGCCTGGGTCGAGGCGCTCGAGGGCGTCGCGGACTGGTCGAAGCATGAGGCGGTCTTCGGCCAGGTTCCGGGTGAGCGGGAGGCACCGGGGTGGGCGCTTTCGCTGGCCCGGTCGCTCGTCGATCTCGAGCGATCGCTGCGCGAGAACACGCTGACGATTTCCATCGCTGCAAAGTGGCAGGCGGAGTCGGTCGAGGCCGAGCGCTGGGCGTCACTGGCCGGGTTGGCGCGGCAACGCGACGGCGTGCTGCGGGGCTGGGGCGTGAGTGGGGAGAACCGCCTGTTGCTCGAGGCGCCGAAGCTCGCGGGCCGCTTCGTGTTCGCCGGGGTGTGGGACTTTCCCGACGCGCTGGTGCGACGGCTCGAGGAGGCGGAGGTGACCAGCCTGGTGGCGGCACCGGAGGAGGAAGCCGGGCGCTTCGACGAGTGGGGCCGGCCGCTCCAAGAGGAATGGGAAACCCGCGAGCTGGCATGGCCGGAGACGGGCGGGGTGGAGTTGACCGCCAACGCGCGCCACCAGGCACGGCGGGCGCTGGCGCTGGTGGCCGGGCAGGGCACGGGATCGGATGAACTGACCCTCGGCTGTGCCGACGAGGAGACGGCGGGCGAACTCGTGCGCGCCTTCGATGCCGCGGGCTGGAAGGTGCACCATCCCGGGGCGGTGGCCGGTGCCGGCGCTCGGGCGTGGCTGCGGGCGTGGCGGAGTTTCGTGCAGAAGCCGGAGGCGGCGGAGGCGATCGACCTTCTCGCCCACGCGGCCACCTCGGCCCTGGTGGGGGGCAAGCGGGCGCAGCGGGTGGGGGCGCTGTCGAAGCTGCGCTCGGACTGGCTGGTGCGCGATAGCGACGACGTCGCCCGGGTGGCGGAAACGGATGAACGCAGCCGGGAGAACGCCGCACTGGCCGCGGAGACCCTGAAGAGCCTGGGGAACTGGCGGGGCGGCTTCATGCGCCAGCCGTTTCCCGAGGCGATGGAGGCGCTCCTCGAGCGGGTCGATGGTGGCGGCGAGTGGATCGCCCTGCGCGAGGTGGTCGATTCCCTGAGGGTGCCGGTCGCCCGCAGCAACCGGCCGTCGAGTTTCTGGCTCGACCTGGTCCTCGCCGAGATGGCCGCGGTGCCCGCCGAGGTGCCGGACGGACGCGTCGCGGACGTCCAGGGCTGGCTCGAGCTGCTGCATGGCGATGGACGCCACCTGGTGGTTTGCGGCATGAACGAGGGACGGGTGCCGGCGCCTGCGGGAGTCAACCCGTGGCTCTCGGAAGGACTCCGGCAGCGCCTCGGCCTGGCCACGGAGGCGCAGCGCGGGGCGCGGGACGCCTTCGTGCTGCGGGCCCTCATCGAGGCGCGGCGCGACGGCGGCCGGGTGGACCTGCTGCTGGCGAAGTCGGCCGGCGACGGCGACGCCCTGCTGCCCTCGCGGTTGCTGCTGGCGGCGCAGGGGCGGGAACTGGCGCGGCGGGTGCAGCGCCTGTTCGCCGGGGTGGAGCCGCCGGATGCGGGGGTCGCCTTCGAGATCGACTGGAAGTGGCGGCCGGTGCGCCGCGAGGTGCGGGTCCGCGAGGACGGCTCGCGCAGTTTGTCGGTGTCGGCCTTCAAGGATTACCTCGCCTGTCCCTTCCGCTTCTACCTCAAGCACGGCCTGGGCATGCGTCCCGCCGACCCGGAGCGGGTCGAGTGGGACGCCCGCGACTTCGGCAACGTCGCCCACGAGATCCTCGAGGCCTGGGGCCGTGACCCGCAGGCGCGGGAGTTCAACAAGGTGGAGGCGCTGGGGGATTACTTCGCCAGCCAGGTGGAGCTCCAGCTGGTGCGGCGCTTCGGCGGGCGCATCCCCCTGGCGGCGCGGATGCAGGGCGAGAGCCTGAAGCAGCGGCTGGGATGGTTCGCGGCGTGGCAGGCGGTCCAGCACGTCGAGGGATGGCGGGTGAGGGAGGTCGAGATGCCCTTCGAGACCGCCATCGCCGGCGTGACGGTGCGGGGGACGGTCGACCGGATCGACGAGCGCGACGGCCAACTCCGGGTGCTCGACTACAAGACCTTCGCCCGCTTGCGGGGACGGGAGGTGCAGCCTTCCCACCTGACCAGGATCACCGCGGCGACGCAGATCCCGGCGCACCTGGAAGGGGTCGGGGCAGCCCGCGTGGCGCTGCAGCTCGGCCGGGCGAAGAAGCCGAGCGACTACCTCTGGAGGGACCTGCAGGTGCCGCTGTACGCGGTCGCCCTCGGGGAGGTGGCCGAGATGGGCTACTACGTCCTGGGTGCCAGCGAGGGCGATTGCGGGGCGAGCTGGTGGGGTGACTTCGACGACGAGCAGCGCGCCTCGGCGGAGGCCTGCGCCACCTGGGTGCTGGAGCAGGTCAAGGCCGGGGCCTTCTGGCCGCCGGCGGAGCGGCCGAAGTACGACGACTTCGAGGCCATGGCAGTCGGCCGCCGGCTGGAGGAACTCGTGGAGAACCCCGATGACTGGAGCGATGAAGATCCTGAGTAAGAACCTGATGATCCGCGCCTCGGCCGGATCGGGAAAGACCTACCAGCTGAGCAACCGGGTGATCGGCCTGGTCGGGCGGGGCGGGGTCGATCCCGAGCGGATCGTGGCGCTGACCTTCACGCGCAAGGCGGCGGGGGAGTTCGCCGATGCGGTCCTCGAGAAGCTCGCGGAGGCCTCGCTCGACGAGCGGGCGCGCCGCAACATCGAGAAGGCGATCGGCGGTCCGATGGATCCGCTGGCGGTGCTGGAGAAGGTGGTGCGCTCGTTGCCCCGGCTCGCGCTCGGGACGATGGACAGCTTCTTCACGCGGGTCGTACGCGGCTTCCAGTACGAGCTGGGCATCACCGGCGGGAGCTTCGAGCTGCTCGAGGGTCCGCAGCGCCGGGCGAAGCTGGACGAGCTGCTTGGCGGACTGGTCGGCAACGCGCTCTGGGACGACGACGCCGAGGATTTCCTGGCGGCCTTCCGCCGGGCGACCATGGGCCGCGAGCAGAAGGCGGTGGTGGACCTGCTGCTGGATTTCTTCAACGCCTGGCAGGACAAGTGGCGCGAGCGCGGGCCGGCCCTGCTGGAGGGGATCCGCGGGACCTTCGGCGAGCTGCCCGAGGTCGGGGCCTGGGAGAGGGAGAAGGCCGGGCGGGTGGCGGCACTCAGGTCGGCGGCGAAGGACATCGGCTGGACCCGCAAGGGCCAGAAGGAGGCGATGGAGAAGGCCCTGAAGGCGATCGAGGAGCACACCATCGGCAGCGGCTCGCTCGGCGGGGCCGGCGGATTCCTCGGCGGGATGCTCGAGTGGGACGGGGAGCAGCCGCTGGTGTTGAAATACTACAAGGAGGTCGCGGTTGGGGCGGAATTCGAGGACCGGTTGCGCGAATTGAGGTCGCTGCTGGTCGACTGCGAGTTGGCGGCCGCCGTCGAGCGGACGCTGGCGGTGCTGAGCCTGGTCGGGGCCTTTGACGCCATCTGCGAGCGGCAGCTGCGACGGCGCGGCCTGCTGGGATTCGACGACGTCAAGGTGCTGATGGGCGAGTGGCTGGCAAGCGAGGCCGGCCGGCTGCGCCGCGAGTCGGTCGACTACCGCCTGGATGCCCGCTACGACCACTGGCTGCTCGACGAGTTCCAGGACACCAGCACGGCGCAGTGGCACGGCCTGATGCCGTGGGTGGACGAGGCGGCGAGCGACGGCGAGGGTACGATGTTCGTCGTCGGTGACGCCAAGCAGGCGATCTACGGCTGGCGCGGCGGCGAGGTGCGCCTGTTCGACGAGGTCCGCGAGCGCTACCGCGGCGACCTGGTCCTCGAGTCGATGCCGGTCTCGTGGCGCTCCTGCGAACCGGTGCTGCGCCTCGTCAACCGGGTCTGCGGCAACCGCGGGGGCATCGAGGACCTGTTCGGGGAGGGAATCGCAGCCCGCTGGTCGGCGGGATGGGAGGAGCACCAGCCGGCCGACTCCGGCCCGGGCGGCCATGCCCGCGTCGAGGTCGTCGAGGGCAGGGAGAGCGAGGCGAGGTACCAGCGGGTCATCGAGCTGCTCAAGGAAATCGGAGTCGGCCGGCGCGAGATGAGCTGCGGCGTGCTGGTGCGCACGAACCGCCAGGTCGTCGAGCTGGCCGACCGGCTGCGCGAGGCGGAGTTCCAGGTGATCGAGGAAGGTCGCCGCCGGCCCACCGAGGATCATGCCGTCGGGGTGGCGCTGCGCTCGCTGGTCGCCTGGCTGGCGGACCCGGCCGACGGCATGGAGCGCGGAGTGCTGGCGATGTCGCCGCTGGACCGGGTGATCGGCGAGCGCCACGGGCCGGTCTGGCAGGCCCGCTGGGAGGGGCTGCTGAAGGACGTCGAGGCACGGGGTTTCGGCGGGATGGTCGAGGACCTCCTGCGGCCCCTGCTGGGAACGATCTCCGCCTTCGGCCACGGCCGGGCGATGGATGTGGTGCGGGCCCTCGAGGCCTTCGATGGCGAGGGGGGTGGCGGGCCACGCCAGGCCCTGCAGGCGATCGAGAAGCTGGAGGTCGCCCAGGAACCGGGCTCGGCGGCGGTGCAGGTGATGACGATGCACAAGGCGAAGGGGCTCGGCTTCGACGTGGTGGTGCTGCCGGAAATCGGCGACGAGCAGGTGCCGAATGCCGGCAAGTTCGAGCTCGCCGAGGGGCCGGAGTGGTTGTTGCAGCCACCGGCGCAGTGGGTGCGCCGCCAACGGCCCGAGCTGCGCGAGGCCGAGGCCCGCTGGGCGGAGGCCCAGCAGTATGAGGCGATGTGCCTGCTCTACGTGGCGCTGACCCGTGCCAAGCGCGGCCTCTACGTGCTCGTGCCCGAGGTTCCGTCGAACCGCAAGGAGGGTCTCTGGTCGTCGCCGGCGGAGTTGATCCGGGTGGCCTGCGACAGCGACGGTCGCGAGGCCGGGGTCATCGCTGAGATCGGCGACCCTGAATGGTGGAGCGGCATCGATCTTCGCGAGCCGCCCAAGCCCGATGACCAACCCGCCCTGGCGAAGCCCAAGCCCTTGCGGGCCCGGACCACCCCGAGCGGGGAGAAGATGCAGGGTGGGGCGAGGGTCGCGGCCTCGCCGGCGGGCCTTCGCTTCGGCAGCGAGGTGCATGCCATGTTCGAGCGGGTGGGCTGGATCGATGAGGAGGCACCCGCCCTGCCGGATGACGAGGCCGGAGGACTGGTCCAGGCGATCCTGAAGAAGCTCCCGGAGGTGTTCGAGCGGCGCGGGAGGAAGGTCGCGTTGCTGCGCGAGCAGCCGGTCGAGGCGATCGTCGGCGGCAGGTGGATGAGTGGCATCATCGACCGGCTGCACGTCATCGACGGCGGCCGCGAGGTCGAGATCATCGACTTCAAGACCGACGCGATTGAGCAGCCGGAGGACCTCGCCGAGCGCTACGCCGCGCAAATGCATGCCTACCGCCAGGTCATGGCGGAAGTCCATCCGGGGGCTGCGGTCCGCTGCCTGCTGCTCTCGACCCGCCTCAAGTCGCTGATCGAACTGCCATGAAGACACGTTGTCCCTGGGTGCCGGCTGACAAGCCGGCCTACATTGCCTACCATGACGAGGAGTGGGGCGTGCCGTCGCGCGACGGCCGGCACCTCTTCGAGATGCTCTGCCTCGAGGGCGCCCAGGCGGGCTTGTCGTGGTGGACCATCCTGCAGAAGCGCGAGCACTACCGCGAGGTGTTCCATGACTTCGAGGTCGAATCGGTCGCGCGCATGAAGGACCGGGAGCTCGAGCGGCTGGTCGGCGACGCGGGGATCGTCCGCCATCGCGGCAAGATCCTCGCGGTACGGCAGAACGCGCGGGCCTGGCTGGAGCTGGCGGAGCGGGAGGGCGACCCGGTCGAGTGGCTGTGGGCGTTCGTCGACGGCCGTCCGTGGGTCCTGCGTCCACGGACGATGGAGGACTACCTCGCCCGCTCGCCCCGGTCCGAGGCGCTGAGCAAGGCGCTGCGCCGGGCGGGCTTCAACTTCGTCGGCCCCACCATCATCCATGCCTTCATGCAGGCGGTCGGGATGGTCGACGAGCACGCCGCCGGTTGCTTCCGGGCCAAGGCTGGCTGAGCGGCTGGAGCACCTTGCCTGCCGGGGATGCCGGCGACCCTGGAGTGCGGCGGCTCGACGCCGCATTTCGAGTCGTTCGGGGCAGGCTTCGAAACCCGATGCAGCCGACCGCCGCAACGCCGGCTCGCGCGTTCTTCCTCGTCGTGAGTCTTGTTCCCCAACGCTGCAAGGATCCTTCCTCACTCGCCACCAAGAGGATGGGGAGCCCTCCCGGAACGACACCCAAAGCGGCGTCAGGCCGCCGCACTCCAAGGACAAGGTCGCCCGTCAAGGGGAGGGGAGCTGCCATCCGTACACAGCAAGGGCGCGAATCGGACTCCCCCCGGATTTCACAATTCGCGCCCTTTCTGGTTCAGAACCAGACCTTGCCTTGATTCGCTTTCGGTTGATTTCCCCCCAGAGATCAGAACCGAATGTGTAAGGGATCGCAGCTTGGCTGGTTGATATTTGTGCTTGGTTGCTATTGCTCCCTTGCACGTAAAAAAGAATACCCGATTTTTTGGTCCGCTAAAGGATTTACAGGACCCAGTTCCCGCCACTTGGGCCCAAAATCGGACATTTTTGAACGAAACCCACAGTAGAATGTCGTCCCTAAGGGCCTTGAGTGGATTGACCAGCAGGTCCCGCCTTTGTTAGACGGGACGGGTGAGATTGATCCGATTCGGGGATCCGGGCCGCGAGGAGCCCGGGGTGGTGCTGGAGGACGGCCGGCGGATCGACGCCAGCCAGCAGTTTCACGACTACGACGAGGGCTTTTTCGCCATGGGCGGGATGGAATCGCTGAGGGCCTGGGTCGAGGACGGCTGCCCCGACGGCGAGGAGATCCCCGCCGGGGTACGCATCGGCCCCCCGGTCGACCGGCCCTCGAAGATCATCGGCATCGGCAAGAACTACGCCGACCATGCCCAGGAGGTTGGCGGCGAGATCCCGGCGCTGCCGGTGGTCTTCCTCAAGGCCAGCTCGGCCTGGAGCGGTCCCTTCGACGAAGTCCGCCAACCGGTCGGCTGCCGCAAGCTGGACTACGAGGTCGAACTCGGGGTGGTGATCGGCCGCACGGTGCTCAACGCCGGCGAGGACGAGGCGCTCGGCTGCGTGGCGGGCTACTCGGTCTTCTGCGACTACTCCGAGCGCTGTTTCCAGAAGGAGATGGGCGGCCAGTGGACCAAGGGCAAGAGCAGCGACTCGTTCGCGCCGATGGGACCGTGGCTGACCCCGGCCGCGGAAGTGCCGGACCCCCAGGGACTTCGCTTGTGGACGAAGGTCAACGGCGCGATGCGCCAGAACGGCTGGACAGGGGACATGATCTTCGGGGTGGCCGAGCTGATCAGCCACGTCAGCCGCTTCATGACCCTGCTGCCCGGCGACGTCATCGCCACCGGCACCCCGGGCGGGGTCGGCATGGGGATGAAGCCGCCGCGCTACCTGACCCCCGGCGACTGCGTCGAGCTCGGAATCGAGGGCCTCGGCGAGATGCGCCAGCGGGTCGTGGCGCCCCACGGGGCCTGAGGGGTGATTCCGCTTGCGGGCCGCGGGCTCGGGCAGTACGCGGGGGACTCACCCAACCGATCCGAACATGCCGATCCAGCGCGCCCTTCTCTCCGTCTCCGACAAGTCCGGCCTCGCCGACTTCGCCAAGGACCTCCACGACATGGGGGTCGAGCTGCTCTCGACCGGTGGCACCGCCAAGGTCCTGCGCGAGGCGGACCTGCCGGTGATCGACGTCTCCGAGTTCACCGGCGCGCCGGAGCTCTTCGACGGCCGGGTCAAGACGCTCCACCCCAAGGTCCACGGCGGCCTCCTCCACCGCCGCGACGACAAGGATCACGTCGCCCAGGCCAAGGAGCACGGCATCCCCGCCATCGACCTCGTGGTCGTCAACCTCTACCCCTTCGAGGAGACCATCGCCAAGCCCGACGTCAGCCTCGAGGAGGCGATCGAGAACATCGACATCGGCGGGCCCTCGATGCTGCGCAGCGCGGCCAAGAACTACAGCAGCGTGACGGTGGTCACCGACCCCGCCGACTACGCGCGGGTCATCGAGGAGATGCGCGAGCACGACGGTTCGACCACCCTCGGCCTGCGCGAGCAGATGGCGGTGAAGGTCTTCCAGCGCACCGCCCAGTATGATGGGGCGATCTCGAACTTCCTCGGCCGCTGCCAGGACAGCGGCTGCAGCTACTCGCTGAGCCTGCCGCTCGACATGGAGCTGCGCTACGGCGACAACCCCCACCAGAAGGCCGCCCTCTACGGCGACTTCAGCAAGTGCTTTACCCAGCTCCAGGGCAAGGAACTGAGCTACACCAACATCCTCGACATCGAGGCCGCCGCGGACATGATCCTCGACTTCGTGCGGCCGACGATCGGCATCCTCAAGCACACCAACCCCTGTGGGGTCGGCCAGGACGACGAGGACCTGCGCGAAGCTTGGAAGCGGGCCTTCGAGACCGACCGCCAGGCGCCGTTCGGCGGCGTGATCGTGTGCAACCGCCCGCTCACCGAGGGGGTCGCGCGGATCATCTCCGAGATCTTCACCGACGTCATCATCGCGCCTGACTACGAGTCCGGCGCGCGGGCGGTGCTGCAGAAGAAGAAGAACCTGCGCCTGATGAAGCTCAACGAGGCCTACCTCTCGGCCAAGAAGGCGCCGGTGCTGAGGTCGGCCCCGGGCGGGCTGATGGTCATGGACCGCGACCACACCGCGCTGGGCCTCGACGACCTCGAGTCGAAGGTGGTCACCGAGCGGCCGCCCAGCGAGGAGGAGATGCGCGCGATGCGCTTCGCCTGGCGGGTCGTCAAGCACGTCAAGTCGAACGCCATCGTCTATGCCCGCGCCGACCGCACGCTCGGCATCGGGGCGGGGCAGATGAGCCGGGTCGACAGCTCGCGCATCGCGGTCTGGAAGGCCGGTGAGGCGGGGCTCGACCTGAAGGGGTCGGTGGTGGCCTCGGACGCCATGTTCCCCTTCGCCGACGGACTCGAGGCGGCGGCCGAGGCCGGCGCCACCGCCTGCATCCAGCCCGGCGGGTCGAAGAACGACCAGCAGGTCATCGACGCCGCCAACAAGGCGGGCATCGCCATGGTCTTCACCGGCCACCGCCACTTCCGGCACTAGGGGGGCGGCGGGTCGGTTCCTGATGACCGTTGACGCTTGAGCTCCCCCGGCCAGCTCCCCCGGCCGTTTGGGGCGATGGATTGACCGCGACCCAGCTCCGTTGTACCGACTTCCATGCTTCTCGGCGTCAACATCGACCACGTGGCGACCTTGCGACAGGCGCGCTATGCCTTGCTGCCGGACTCGCCGAACGCCGAGCCCTCGCCGCTCGTCGCCGCGATGGATGCCCGCGAGGGCGGTGCGGACTCGATCACGATCCACGTCCGTGGCGACCGCCGCCACATGCAGGACCGTGATGCCTTCGAGCTGCGTCGTGCCTGTCCCCTTCCGCTGAACCTCGAGCTGGGCGTGACGCCGGAAATGGTCGCCCTTGCGCTCGAGCTGAAGCCGGACTTCGCCTGCCTGGTTCCCGAGAAGCGCGAGGAGGTCACCACCGAGGGCGGGCTCGATGCGGCGGGGCGCCTTGCCGAGGTGAAGGCGGCGGTCAAGCAGCTGCAGGAGAAGCAGATCCGGGTCTCGCTCTTCATCGACCCGGAGATCGACCAGGTCGCGGCGGCCGCCGAGATCGGCGCCGAGATGATCGAGCTGCACACCGGGTGCTTTTCCAATGCCGTCAATGGCGGACTGGAGGCGGAGATCAGTCGCCTGCGGGCCGCCGCCGAGCGGGGCCATGCGCTCGGCCTGCAGGTGAACGCCGGTCACGGGATCAACTACGCCAACCTGCGCCGGCTCGACGAGGTGCCGCACCTGGCCGAGCTGAACATCGGTCACGCGCTCGTCTCGCGCGCCCTGCGGGTCGGGATGACCGCGGCGGTGCGCGAGATGAAGGAGGCGATGGAGACCTACCCGGGATGAGCGTGTTCGGGATCGGGATCGACGTCGTCGAGGTGGCGCGGATCGAGTCGTCGATGGCCGAGTTCGGCGAGCGCTTCGCCGAGCGGGTCTTCACCGCCGGTGAACGGAGCTACTGCGAGTCCCAGAAGCGCCCGGCCATCCACTACGCGGCGCGCTTCGCCGCGAAGGAGGCGGTGGCCAAGGCCTTCGGGACCGGCATTGGCGGCGAGCTCGGCTGGCTCGACATGGAGGTGCTGCGCAAGTCGAGCGGCGAACCCGAGCTGCGGCTCAGCGGCAGGGGCGCCGAGCTGGCGACGCGACACCGGGTGGCGCGGGTCATGATCAGCCTGACCCACGCCGAGCACTACGCCGCTGCCAATGCGGTCGCCCTGACGGGCGGAGACGACAAACTGGAAGACGACAGACGACAGACTTGAGCGGCTGCGCCGCGGAGCCGTGCGGCTCACTGGCTCACTGGCTCACTGGCCCGCTCCTTGAGTCGCTCGACCTCGCTGGCCGGGACGGGAGTCGGGTCGGGATACTCGAATTGTTCCTGCTGGAAGTTGCGCAGGGTGATCCGGCCGGGCTCGCGCTTGACGACGTAGTCCGGGTTGATCGGGATCTTGCCGCCGCCGCCGGGCCCGTCGATGACGAACTGGGGAATGGCGTAGCCGGTGGTGTGGCCACGCAGGGCCTCGATGATGTCGACCCCCGTCGACACCGGCGTGCGCAGGTGGGACGAGCCGGCGATCAGGTCGCACTGGTAGAGGTAGTACGGCCGCGCCCGGCAGCGCAGGAGCTTCTGCACCAGGATCTTCTGCGTCTCCGCGTCGTCGTTCACCCCGCGCAGCAAAACGCTCTGGTTGCCGAGCGGGACGCCGGCATCGGCCAGCCGGCCGAGCGCGTCGCGCACCTCGCTGGTGAGCTCCTTCGGGTGGTTGCTGTGGATGGAAATGAACAGCGGGTGGTACTTGCGCAGCATCGCGCACAGGGCCGGGGTGATGCGCTGGGGCAGGAAGATCGGGATCCTGCTGCCGATGCGGACGAACTCGATGTGCGGGATCGCGTGGAGGCGGCTGAGGATGCGCTCGAGCTTGCTGTCGGAAAACAGCAGGGGGTCGCCGCCGGAGAGCAACACGTCGCGCACCTGCGGGGTGCGCTCGAGGTAGCGGAAGGCCGCCTCCCACTGGGTCTCCAGGTGCTGCTCGCCGACGCCCGAGACGACCCGCGAGCGGGTGCAGTAGCGGCAGTACGAGGCGCAGCGGTCGGTGACCAGGAATAGCACGCGGTCCGGGTAGCGGTGGACCAGGCCCGGGACCGGCATGTGCGAGTCCTCGCCGCAGGGGTCGCTGAGCTCCTCGGGGGCGGACCAGGCCTCCTCGAGCCGGGGGATCACCTGGCGGCGGATCGGGCAGGCCGGGTCGTCGACGTCGATCAGGTTGAAGAAGTGCGGGGTGATCGACATCGCCAGCTTGTTGCCGGCCAGCAGCACGCCGGCACGCTCCTCGTCGGTGAGGGTCATCCGCGCCTCGAGCGCGCCGAGCCCGGAGATGCGGTTCTTGAGCTGCCACTTCGGGTCGTTCCAGTCGTCACGGGAGACCTCGGGCCAGTGGCCGGGGGCGTGGGAACGGAACTCGGAGAAGGCAGGGGCAGCGGAGGAAGCAGAGGAAGGAGAATCACCCATGGAGTCGGCGGATGATAGAACGTGCTGGGAACCTGTCAAATGGGGCGGAGGGGCGGGTGACCCGACGGGGCGGAGGGGCGGCGGAAGTGCCGGGCTGGAGGGGTGGGCGAGTTGCCGGGGCAGGGCGAGTCCTTGGTGGCCTCCAGGGCGGCCACCAGAGGGGCCTGCGGGGGGCTGGAGTAGGGCCGGCGGGACTTGAACCCGCAACCAAAGGATTATGAGTCCTCTGCTCTAACCATTGAGCTACAGCCCCGCGGGATGGAGGCTTCCACAGCGGAAAGCCCGAGGCAATGCCGGAGGAGGGTGGGCTACAATTCGAGGCCGAGGAGGAACATCAGCCGCAGGTCGTTCTGGTTCGGCAGGGTGCCGTCGGCCCGCCGGGTCGGCTCCTGGACGTAGTCCCAGATCAGCGAGACGTCGAAGTCGAGGTCGTCGGTGAGTTCGAACGAAAGTGAGTTCTCGAAGCGGTGGCTGTAGAGCCCGGCACTCTCGCGGGTCAGGCCCATGCGGTAGAGGCTGGTGAAGTCGACGTGCTCGTTGACCTCGGTCGAGAACTCGCTGTTGAAGGTGGCGGCGAGCGAGGACTCCGTCCCCGAAGAGCCGGCCAGGACGGTGTCGAGCTCGAGATACTGGTAGGCCGGGCCGGCGACGATGCGCCAGTCGGTCCTGGCGTTGTCGATGAGCTCGTAGCCGATGCCGGCACCGACGATGCCCCGGTGGGCGATGTTCTGGAAGGGGTCGCGGTAGTACTCGAGGCCGACCGGCCGGACGAAGAGCCGGCGGCTGAGATAGCGGTCCCAGCTGTAGGAAATGCGGTGGTTGTTGGCATACTCGGTGCCGTCGGTCTTGCCGAAGTTGCCGAGATAGTCGAACTGCATGCGCGACAGGGCGGTGATCCGGTCGAGCTCGATGCGCGCGTTGTAGTCGACCTGGCTGGTGTTGCCCTCGCGCAGGTTCGCCCCGATGGCGACCTTGCCGGACCAGTTGTCGCCCTCGCTCTCGCCATCGCTGGCGATGGTGACGAGGCGGTCGACGGGGGCGATGGTTTCGCCGCTGTCGCGCCGCCGGACCTCGCCTTCGCCGATCTCGAGGCGGTCCCGGGTGACCTCCAGCTCCTGGCGGTCGCGGACCAGCCCGTCGACCTTCTCACCGGTCTCGTAGCCGACCCGGAGCTTGCTGGACGTGCGGACGAACTTGATGTCGTCCTCGTCGAGGGTGAGCAGGCCGAGGACGTCGCTGTCGAAGACCAGCTCGTTGTCGAGGTAGCGCTCGACCGATCCCTTGAGCCACTCGCCGGAGTTCAGCTGGACCCAGTCGAAGCCGTCTTCCGGCGGTGGCGAGGGGTTCCAGGCGGCGAGGGGCAGGGTCAGGGCGAGGAAGGCGGTGGCAATTCGGGGCATGGTGGGGTCAGTGAAAGCGCCGGGATAAACCGGCTTGGAACAGAGAATGAAAGAGTCTCACAGAGAAGACGCAGCCAGTCACTCTGGCCACGAACCCTACGCT
>JAUIJB010000048.1 GCA_030430455.1 Verrucomicrobiia bacterium
CCTTCGCCTTCTCCCCGGCGACGAAGTCCCGGTCCGCCTGCGAGAGCTTGTCGAGCGGGACGGTGTATTCCTTGCCCTGCATCGAGATCACCACCGCCTGGTCCTCGATGCGGACCAGGTCGGCCTCGATCTCCTTGCCGTCGGAACTCTTCCAGGTGCGGCCGTGGAGCGGGATGGCCAGGAGGGCGAGAATTGCAGGAATGGCGAGGGTCCGTTTCATGGTTTGCCTCAGGGATGGAACAGGATGGCCGGGAAGGAAAGCCAAAGTTGGGGGCGGGGCGGCGGTCGCTACGGGTTGCGCACCATTCCGGCCGTCCGGGCGCGACTGGGGTCGCGCGGTCCGCTACGCGGGGAGCGATCGGCGGATCGCCTCGACGGCCTGCTCGAGTTCCCCGCCGCGGGTGCACAGCGGCGGCATCAGGACCAGGGTGTCGCGGATCGGCCGGGTCAGCAGACCGTGCCGGCGGGCCGCCAGGCAGGTGGCCTCGCCGAGCCCCTCCGCGAGCTCGATGCCGGCGATGTAGCCGCACTGGCGCACCTCGCGGACCCGCGGGTGGCCGGCGAGCCCGGCCAGCAGCTCGCCCATCCGCCGGATTTCCGGCTGGAGCCGGGGGAGGGTGTCCTCCTGCTCGAACAGGTCGAGGCTCGCCAGCGCGGCGGCGCAGCCGAGCGGGTTGGCGGTGTAACTGTGACCGTAGTAGAAGGCGTTCCCGGGGTCGCCGCGGAAGGCGTCGTAGACCCCGGCGGTGGTCAGGGTCGCGGCCAGCGGCAGGTAGCCGCCGGTCAGCCCCTTGGCGAGGCAGAGGAAGTCCGGGATGACGTCCTCCCGCTGGCAGGCGAACATCGCGCCGGTGCGGCCGAAGCCGGTCATGACCTCGTCGAGCACCAGGTGGACGCCGTGGCGGTCGCACCAGTCGCGCAGCCCGCGCAGCATGCCGGCCGGCCAGGGGCGCATCTCGTTGACGCCCTGGATCAGCGGCTCGATCACCACCGCGGCGAGCGACGCGGGGTCGAGGGCTTCGAGCTGGTCGAGGCCGGCGACGAAGTCGACCGGCATGCCGAAGCGGCGGAAGCGGTCGAAGAAGCGCGACACCCCGCCGAGCGAGGCGGCGCCCATGGTGTCGCCGTGGTAGGCGTTGTGGAAGGCGGCGAAGCGGGTCCGTGCGGGCTCGCCGGTCTGCAGGCGGTACTGGATCGCCATCTTCAGGGCGACCTCCATCGCGGTCGAGCCGTCGTCGGAGAAGAACACCCGCTCGAGCGTGCCGGGCGGGAACAGGCCGGCGAGGCGCGCGGCCAGCTCGCTGGCACGCGGGTTGGCGAAGCCGAGGTAGGAGCTGTGGGCGATCTGGTCGAGCTGGCGGCGGATCGCCGCGTTGATCGCCGGGTGGCCGTGGCCGTGGATGTTGGTCCAGATCGACGAGTTGCCGTCGAGGTAACGGCGGCCCTCCGAGTCCCACAGCCAGGCGCCCTCGCCACGGACGATGACCAGCGGCTCGTGGCCGGGCGCGGTCCAGGCGTCCTGCGGCGTGAAGGGATGCCAGCCGTGCGCCTTGTCGGCCTCGATCCAGCGGCGGGTGTCCGGCGTCATCGCGGTGGATTCCTCGCACGCCGCGCGGGACGGGGAAAGGGCGAATGCGGGGGAATCCAGCTGGTTGACCGCACGGTTCGGTCCGGGCTATCGTCCGTCATCATGCGAGTTTCCCCCCCGAGGAACGTGGCCGCCACCTGCGCGGCGCTGATGGCTCTCCTGAATGCCGCCACCGAAGTGGACGCCGCGCCCGAGGTTTGGGGCGGGCTCGAGGTGAGCTTCACCAAGGCGCCCTCGACCGGCACCACCGAGGAGGCGAACCAGGACCGGATCACCGGAAATGTCTGGCTCACCCGCGATCCGGTCCAGGGCGGGCTCTTCAACGCCACGGTCGAGACCATGTGGGACTTCACCACCTCCGCCTCCCCGGCTGGGACCGAGTGGGCGGCTGCCGGGCTCAACGGGAATCCGGAGTCGATCTCCTCCGCCGACCACGCCTCGCTCAATTTCACCACCTTCATGAATGCCTACGGTGGGGCCGGAGGGCTCGCCTTCAACATCATCGGACGGCGCACCGTGGTCCACCTGATCGAGGACGACATCTACCTCGAGCTTGAGTTCCAGTCCTGGGGCATCGGCGCCCAGGGAGGTGGTGGCGCATTCAGCTACCTCCGCTCCGGCCCGCCGGCGGCGGCGCCGCCGATGGTTCCGATCGCGCACGGCGAGGGCGGCGCGGTGATCATCGAGTTCACCGGCACCCTGCAGTCCTGTGACGACCTGGTCAGTTGGGTCGACCTCGACCCGCAGCCGGCCAGTCCCTACGTCCTCATGCCGGGACCCGAGGCGGCGCTTTTCTTCCGCTCTTGGAACGATGTGCCGCCACCATGAGGCGCCGTCCCCATGAGGCAACGTGAAGACGCCGGCTACGGGGCGGTGGCCGAGTTCACCGGCACGCTGCCGTCCCGCCTCCACCCGGCCGGCGGGCTCGACCTCGTCCCGCAGTTGGCCGGTCCCCGCGCCGACACGCCCGCACTCGGCGCGCCGCGACCGTTGCTCCGCGCGTGGCGCCGCGGCCCGCGGCGATTGGGTTGACTTGAGACCGGCAACAGCGCCAAGTGGTCGCATGAGCCGAACGGGCAAGGGCAAAGGCATCGGCCTGATCGTCGGCGGGCTCGTGTGTTGGGCGGGTGCCATCGCCGTCGGCGTCTTCGCGGTGCTGGCGATGCTCAAGAGCTTCGCCATGCTGGACACGCTGCAGGGCCCCGGGAAGACGACCCTCAGCGTCGCCGAAGCCGGAGTGGTGACGGTCTGGCACGACCACCGGACGCTGTACGAGGGACGGACGGTCAATCATCCGGAGGACCTGCCGGGCGGCTATTCCTTCGTGATGCGGGATGCCTCCGGGGCCGAACTGCCGATGAACCGCGGCATGTCGATGACCATGGAAAGCGGCGCCACCGAGCGGGTGGCCGTCGGAACCTTCGAGCTGCCGGCGCCGGGCGACTACGAGCTCGTGATCTCGGGCCCGCCGGCGGAGCCGCGGGTTTTCTCGGTGGGCGAGGGGACCGTCATGGGCGGGCTGGGACCGTTCTTCGGCGGCTTCTTCGGCGCCATGCTGCTCGGGCTGGCCGGCCTCGGCCTGATCATCGGCGGGATCATCGTGCTGGTGGTCGCCAGGAGGCCGGCGCTGCCGCTGCCGCCCGGTGCGCCACCGGCGCGCTAGGCGCACCTACTTGCGCACCTTGCTGCCCGACACGGCGTAGCGGTACTTCTCGATCGCGAAGGCGATCGATTTGGCCACCGTGTTCTGGTAGCCCTCGTCGTGGATCAGGCGCGCCTCGTAGGGGTGGGTCATGAAGCCGCACTCGACCAGGATCGCCGGGTGTTTGACGCCGGTGAGGACGTTGAAGCGGGCCCGCTTGATGCCGCGGTCGAGCGTGTAGGAGGTCTTCTCCGACTTGTTCAGCATGCTCAGGATCGAGCCGTGGACCGAGGTGGCCAGCGCGACGTTGGCGTGGTCGCGCTTGTTGCCGGTGCGCTCGCGGAAGTCACCCGAGCGGAGGCCGCGGCCGTAGTGGGAGACGCCGACCGGCGACAGGGTGAAGGTCTCGATGCCGCGGGCCGAGCGGTTCTTGGCCGAGTTGTGGTGGATCGAGACGAACACCGCGTTCTCGCGCACCTGGTTGGCCTTGGCGACCCGCTGCTGGAGCGTCAGGAAGTGGTTGCTGTCGCGGGTCATGATCACGCGGAAGCGGTACTCCTTCTCGAGGAAGTGCTTCACGCGCCGGGCGATCTCGAGGTTGTAGCGGGCCTCGGTGCCGAGCGAGTTGGTCGCCCCCGGGTCGCTGCCGCCGTGGCCGGGGTCGAGGATCACCGTGCGGAAGTTGCCGGCCGATTGGATGAACGAAGGCCGCAGCACCGGGTCGATCAGCTTGGCCAGGTCGACCTGCGAGATCCATGCCCGCCCGCCGGCGTCCGTCACCGCGTAGCTGAGCACGAACTTCACGTTGTTCATGAAGCAGTCGTGCGAGCCGACCTTCATCTTGACCTCGTAGCGCTGGTTCTCGAGGACGATCGACTTGCCGCGGCGGGAATACTGGTTGAAGGAGTAGACCTTCTTCATGTTGTCGACCGCCACGTACTGCCGCCCGCCGATCTCGCGGACGTCCCACTGGGCCAGGGCGGCCGGCGCGAGGGCGACGGCCACGAGGAGGATGAGGGCGGCGAGGTTGGAGCGGATCATGAAGCCGGGCGGTTGGTTCCGGAACCGGGCCGGGCGGTGGGTTTGGCCGCAAGGAATACCTTCCCCGGAGGGAGGTGACAAATCCCTTTTCCGCCCCCGAGCCCCCCGGGAACGGGGGATTTCCCTGATGACTTGCGGAGTCGGCGGTTGCCCGCCGGCGGTGGGCTGGTAGCGTCGTCACCATGACGATCGAGACCATTGGGACCGTGAGGAGCCGCTGGGGCGAGGGGCCGATCTGGTGGAGGAACCGCCTCTACTATGTCGATGTCGAGGGCCACCGGGTGGTCCGCTTCGACCCCGCCGGCGGCGAGGAGAAGGTCTGGGAGGTCGGCGAGCGGGTCGGCACCGTGGTGCCGCGCGAGGCCGGTGGCCTGGTCATCGCGGGTGATTCCGGATTCCGTTTTCTCGACGAGGACAGCGGCCGGCTGACGCCGATCGGCGACCCCGAGCCCGACAAGGCGGACAACCGCTTCAACGACGGCAAGTGCTCGCCGGACGGCCGCTTCTTCGCCGGCACCATCAGCCTGGTGAAGCGGACCGGGGACGCCCGGCTCTACCGCCTCGACCACGACCTGGCGATCGAGGAGGTCTTCGGCCCGGTGACCAACTCGAACGGGATCGCCTGGAGCGCCGACGGCTCGACGGTCTACTACATCGACACTCCGCGGAAGGAGATCCTCGCCTTCGACTACGCCGACGGCCACCTCGGCAACCTGCGCAGCGTGGTCGACACCTCGGCGCGCGAGTCCTCGCCCGACGGCATGGCGATCGACGCCGAAGGCAACCTGTGGGTGGCCTTCTGCCACGGCGCCTGCGTCGCCTGCTTCTCGCCCGAGACCGGCGAGGAACTGCGCGCGGTCGAGCTGCCCTGCCTCGAGACGACCGCCTGTGCCTTCGGCGGCGCCGGGCTCGACGAGCTCTACGTCACCACCGGCGTGCATAAGAGCGAGGTCGAGGAGGACGCGGGCCGCCTCTTCGTGGTCCGCGGGCTCGGCGTGAAGGGGCTGCCGGCGAATGCCTTTGCCGGGTGAGGGCGCCTGCGGCGCAGGCGAGTAAAAAGTAGAAAGTAAGAAGTGACCTTCGGTCGGGGGTGGTGGAGAGCGGGGAGCGGGGAGCGCGGAGCTAGTGAGTGGTGCGGGACTTTGGGGGTAGGAGTGGGGCCGGGAGCTTGTCCTGCGTGGCCGGGGGTGTAGGATTTCAGTGGGTCGCCTCCAGGTGGATTCGAGTCTGGTGGCGGCCGGAAAGGAGCCCTGCCATGAAGAAGCGATTGTTTCCTGTTCTCGCCGTGCTGGGGGCGGCGATCCTGTCGTCCTGCCTCTACGATGAACCGCTGGCGGAGAACTCCGGAATCCGGATTGATCCCGAGCTGCTCGGCTTGTGGGAGCGCCAGCCGGACGACCCGTCCGAGCGGGCCGACTGGATGATGGTCCTGAAGTGGTCGGACACCGAGTACCTCGTCCACCAACCGGCCGGCGACGAGGGGATCTACTACCGCGCTTATCCGATCGGGCCCGGCGGGGTCTCCTGCATCCAGCTGGAGGTCCTCGGGTCCGGAAGCGGGCCGGTCGAGGAGGGGAGTGCCGGGCGTTTCCACGTCGCTTCCTGCCACCTCCGCGACGGCCAGTTGGTCGTCAAGTCGATCAACCCGGAACTCGTCGCGAAGGAGCTCAAGACACGCAAGGCCCTCCAGCAGGCCTTCCTCGAGCGCCGTGACGACCCCCACCTGTTCACCGAGCCGATGCTCTTCCGCCGCGTCGCCAAGGCGACGAACCCCTACTAGCCGACCTCCGACCTCCGACCTCCGACCTCCGACCTCCGACCTCCGGTCACGGCGCCGCCGCCTACTCCGCCACCACGGTCTCGATGCCCTGCTCGCGCAGTTGCGCGACGAAGACCGGGTCGGCGTCGGTGTTGGTGATCACGGTGCTGAGCTGGTCGACCGGGGCGAAGAAGAACGAGGCCTTCAGGCCGAGCTTGGAGGAGTCGGCGAGCAGGCAGATCTCCTCCGAGCACGGGATCACCCGCTCCTTGAAGGCCGCCTGGCGGGAGTTGGTCTCCGAGACGCCGCGGTCGAGGTTCACGCCGCTGCCGGAGAAGAACATGCGGTGGATGTTGTGCTTCCTCAGCGCCGCCTCGGCGGAGAGGCCGATGTAGGACTTCGAGCGCTGCTCGTAGAGCCCGCCGGTGCAGAAGATGTCACCCTCGTGGTCGGCCAGCGCGGTGACCACGTTGTGGGCGTTGGTCAGGATGGTGATCGGGAAGTCCGGTAGGAACTCGGCCAGCGTCAGCGCCGTCGAGGAGGCGTCGATGAAGATCGTCTCGTTCGGCTGGATCCGCGCCGCGGCGGCGCGCGCGATGGCCCGCTTGGCGCTGCGGTTGACCATCTGCCGCTCGTTGAGGGTGAGCTCGATCCGGCTGCGCTCCGGCTTGACCGCGCCGCCGTGGATCCGCGCCACCTGGCCGCGCTTCTCCATCGCCTCGAGATCCTTGCGGATGGTCTCGTCGGTGACCCCGAGCTCGGTGGCCAGCGCGACGGTCCGGACCGTCCCTTGTTCGGCCAGTCGCTCGAGAATCAGGTCCTGTCTCTCCGGGGGAAGCATGATCTTGGGAAAATCTGGAGGATTCGGTGCAGATTGGGAAAATCTTGGAAATTATCCCGAATCCCCATGAAATTATTTGACTTATTGGCAAAATCCAAGGAAAAGGCGCCTCGAACCCAACGAAATGTCGGCAAACTCTAATGTCCCCCGTGCGGTCGTCGAGCATTTGGTCCGCGAACAGGTCTACCGCTCGATGGGCCTGGACCTGCCCAGCTCCGCCGCTGCTCCCAATGCGCTGGTGGTCAACGTCAGCGCCCGCCATTGCCACCTGTCGCAGTCGACCGTCGAGGCCCTGTTCGGCCCCGGTCACCAGCTGACCCCGATGAAGTGGCTCTACCAGGATGGCCAGTTCGCCGCCAAGGAGACGGTGACCCTCGTCGGTCCGCGCAGCCGGGTGATCTCGAACCTGCGCATCCTCGGCCCCTGCCGCGACTTCGACCAGGTCGAGCTGGCCTACACCGACGCGATCGCCCTGGGCTTCAACATTCCGATCAAGATGTCCGGCGACATCGCCGGCACCCCGGGCGCGATGCTGATGGGGCCGAACGGCTTCCACGAGATGCCCGAGGGCATCATCCGCGCGATGCCGCACGTCCACATGCACCCCGACGACGCCGGCTACTACGGCGTCCAGCACAAGGACGTGATGCGCATGAAGGTCCACGGCGAGTGCCCGGTGACCTTCGACAACATCATCGTCCGCGTCGACGAGAGCTTCAAGCTGGAGGTCCACATCGACACCGACGAGGGCAACGCCTGCGGCCTGAAGCCCGACACCTTCTGCGAACTGATCAAGTGACCCGATCACAAACCAAACAACAAACGAAAGAACGATGAGCCAAGCCCTTGGACTGATTGAAACGCGAGGCTACGTGGGCAACGTGGAGGCCGCCGATGCGATGGCCAAAGCCGCCGACGTGGACCTCGTCAAGCAGGTGCAGATCGGCGGCGGCTTCCTGACCATCCTCGTGCAGGGTGACGTGGGAAGCGTCAAAGCCGCGATCGACGCCGGAGCCGAAGCCGCCAGCCGCGTCGGCGAGCTGGTCAGCTCGCACGTGATCGCCCGCCCGCACGCGGAGCTGCTGAAGCAGTTCGGCCTCGCCTGATGTGGGATCGTTATTGGTTCGTGGTTAAGGGTTATTGGGGAAATGCCTCGCGCCACCCCGAAACCTGCAGCCAACGACAACCAATAACTTCTAACGAATAACATTTAACTGAAAACCACCATGGCCAAACAAGCACTGGGAATCATTGAAACGAAGGGGCTCGTGTCCCTGATCGAAGCCTCCGACGCCGCCCTCAAGGCCGCCGACATCACGATGGTCGGCTGGACCAAGATCGGCTCGGGCCTCGTCACCGGCTTTTTCTCCGGCGACGTCGCCGCCCTCAAGGCGGGCATCGATGCCGCCGCCGACGCCGCCTCGCAGCTCGGCGAGGTCAACGCCGTGCAGATCATCCCGCGTCCCCACGACGACCTCGCGGGGCTCGTCGAACTCTGATCCGTCCCCTCCGTCCCGACCGCGATGCGCGTCCTCATTGCCAACCTGGGCTCGACCTCCTTCAAGTACCGGCTGTTCGACATGACAGCCGGTGCGGGGAGCGTGCTGGCCAAGGGGGGCTTCGAGCGGGTCACCGACCACGGCGACGCGATCGAGGAGGCGCTCGGCGAGATCGAGCGGGAGGTGGGGTCGCGCGACGAGATCGACGCGGTCGGCTTCAAGACCGTGCTCGGCCGCAACCTGAGTGGTTGCGTCGAGGCGGACGAGGCGGTGTTGGCGGCGCTCGAGGGCTTCGCCGAGGTCGCCCCGGCCCACAACCCGCCCTATGCCGCGGGGATCCGCCAGTTCGCGCGGATCCTGCCGCAGGCCCGCCGGATCGCCCTGTTCGAGACGGCATTCTACCAGTGGGTGCCCGAGGCCGCGTCGCGCTACGCGGTGCCGGAGGCCTGGCACGAGGCCGGCATCCGCCGCTACGGCTTCCACGGCGCGAGCCACAAGTTCGTCGCCGAGCGCTCGGCCGAGCTGCTCGGCCGCGAGGACGTCGCCGAGTGCGTCCGAGGGCTCTACCAGCGCGGCCCGGTCGACATCGACCGCCCGCTGCGGGTGGTTTCCTGCCACCTCGGCGGCAGCAGTTCGGTGACCGGCATCCGCAACGGCGTCGCCGTCGGCACCAGCATGGGCTTCTCGCCGCAGAGCGGGCTGCCACAGAACAACCGGGTCGGCGACCTCGACTCCGGGGCGATCCCCTACGCCGCCAAGGCGCTCGGGCTCGACCTGCCGGAAATCGAGCGCCAGCTGACCAAGGAGAGCGGCCTGCTCGGCGTGTCCGGGGTCGGCAACGACCTGCGCGACATCCGCGACGCCGCCGAGAAGGGCGACGCCCGCGCCCGGCTCGCGCTCGACCTGCTCATCCACGAGACCCGCCGCTGGGCCTCGTCCTTCCTCTTTCCCCTCGGCGGCCTCGACGCCATCGTGTTCACCGCCGGCATCGGCGAGAACGGCCCGGCGCTGCGCGCCGGCGTCTGCGAGGGGCTCGAGGAGTTCGGGCTCCGGCTCGACCCCGACAAGAACCGGGCCTGCCTCGGCAGCGAGGCCGAGATCAGCGCGGCGGACTCGAGGGTCAAGGTCCTCGTCATCCCCGCCAACGAGGAGCTCGTGCTGGCGCGCGAGGTCTTCCGCAAGGTTTCCAACAACTAACCGAATCACAACCACCACAATACCATGGCAAAAGAAGCAGTAGGACTCCTCGAAACCCGCGGCCTGTGCTGCCTCGTTTCGGGCATCGACGCCGCCCTCAAGGCGGCCAACGTGCAGCTCGCCGGCCCGATGAAGAACGTCGGCAGCGCACTGTGCAACGCGGTCATCGTCGGTGACGTCGCCGCCGTGAAGGCAGCGCTCGACGCCGCCGCCGACACCGCCTCGCAGCTCGGCGAGGTCGTCAGTGCGCACGTCATCGCCCGCCCGGACGATGCCGTCGGACAGATCGTCTCCGGTGACAAGCCGAAGGCAGCCCCGGCCCGCCGCAAGTAAGCCACCGCGATGTTCCTCGCAGAAGTCATCGGGCAGGTCGTTGCCACCAAGAAGGACGAGAGCATGAAGGGGCGCAAGCTCCTCCTGCTCCGCCCCCGCCTGGTGGACGAGGCCAAGCCGTCCCGGCTCCGCAACGGCAGCAACACCATCGTTGCCGTGGACACCGTCGGTGCCGGCGAGGGCGAGCTGGTGATGTTCTGCCAGGGGAGCTCGGCGCGGCAGGCCCAGGGCCTGAAGAGCATCCCGGTCGACGCCGCCGTCGTGGCGATCGTCGACAGCGTGGATGTGCTCGGGAAACGGGTCTACGGCAAGTAAGCGGAAGGAACCGAAAGGAGAACGACCATGGCAGCTCTCGATCAGGAAGCCCTCAAGGGCGTGGTGGAAAAGGTCCTCGCCGAGCTCGGCAAGTCGGCCGCGCCCGCCGCGCCCGCCGCGCCGGCGACGGCCGCGGCGAAGCCCGCTGAAGGCGGCAAGAAGTGCGGTTGCGCCTGCAACGGCACCGGCGTCGGCAAGGACGGCGTGTTCGGCTGCGTCGACAAGGCCGCCGAGGCCGCGAACCACGCCTTCCTCCAGCTCCGTGAGCTCGGCGTCGAGGGTCGCGCCCGCGCGATCGAGATCGTCAAGGGCCTGTGCGCCGCCAACAAGGAGGCCTGGGGCAAGTTCGAGCTCGAGGAGACCAGGATCGGCCGCCTCGACCACAAGATCGGCAAGCTCGACATCATGGACCGCGTGCCGGGCGTCGAGTGGCTGCGGCCCGATGCCATGAGCGGCGACTTCGGCATCACGCTCGAGGAGTACGCACCCTATGGCGTCGTCGGCGCGATCCTGCCGGTGACCCACTCGGTGCCGACGCTGACCGGCAACGTGATCAACATGGTCGCCGCCGGCAACGCGATCGTCTTCAACCCGCACCCGGGCGGCGCGAGGAGCGCGGCGCTCGCCGTCCGCGAGTACAACCGCGCGATCAAGCGCGAGCTCGGCATCGAGAACCTGATCTGCACGATCGAGGAGCCCTCGCTCGAGTCCTTCGACCTGATCTGCAGGAACGAGCAGATCGCCATCATGGCCATCACCGGCGGACCGGCGGTGGTCAAGGCGGCGATGAAGTCCGGCAAGCGCTCGATCTGCGCCGGCCCGGGCAACCCGGTGGTCGTCATCGACGAGACCGCCGACCTCGCCAAGGCCGCCCGCGCGATCATCGAGGGCGCCGCCTTCGACAACAACCTGCTGTGCATCGGCGAGAAGGCCGTGTTCGTGGTGGGATCCGTCTACGGCCGCTTCCTGCAGGAGCTCGAGCGCGCCGGCGCCGGCCGCCTCAACTCGCAGCAGCTCGACAAGCTCACCGGCGAGGCCTTCACCTACAAGGAGGACGACGGCGGCTGCTCGCACCCGGTGGTCAACCGCGCGCTCATCGGTGCCGACGCCAGCGTCCTGGCGAAGCACGCCGGGGCCAGCGTCCCGGCCGGCTGCGAGCTGCTCTTCGCCGAGACCGACGCCGACCATGCCTACGTGCAGGAGGAGCAGATGATGCCGATGCTGCCGATCGTCTCGGTGCCGGACTTCGAGACCGGCGTGCGCGAGGCCAAGCGCGCCGAGCACGGCTACCGCCACTCGGCGATCATCCACTCGACCAACGTCGCCCACATGACCCACATGGGCCGCGAGATGGACACCACCCTGTTCGTCAAGAACGGGTCCTGCGTGACCGGCCTCGGGCTCGGCGGCGAGGGCTACCTCAGCTACTCGATCGCCACCACCACGGGCGAGGGCATCACCACGCCGAAGACCTTCACGCGCATCCGCCGCTGCGTGATGGTCGAGAACCTCCGCATCGTCTGAACCATGTTGCTCTGCCGGGTCGTCGGAAACGCGGTGGCGACGCACAGCCACCCGAGCCTGAAGGGCTTCAAGATGCTCCTCTGCCAGAAGGAGGACGCCGACGGCACGGCATCCGACGAGCCGCCCTTCGTGGCGATCGACCTCTTCGGCGCGGGCCTGCACCAGCGGGTCTTCGTCTCCACCGACGGCATCGCGGCGCGGGGCATCGTCCACGACGAGCACTCGCCGGTGCGCAACTTCATCCAGGGGGCGATCGACGACTGATGAGGATCGGGCAGGTCATCGGACGGGTCACCATGAGCCAGCAGGACGCCGCCTTCAAGGGGGCGCGCTGGCTGGTCGTGAACCCGGTCGGGGCCGACGACCTCAACAGCGCCTGCAGCCGGCCGCCCAAGCTCACCAAGCAGCCCTCGTTGGTCGTCTACGACCGGATCGGCGCCGGCGTGGAGGACATCGTCGGCTTCGTCGAGGGCGCCGAGGCCACCGCCCCCTTCGACGGTCCCACCCCGATCGACGCCATCACCGTGGCGATCTTCGACCAGATCCACTACCAGCCCCACTCATCCTGAACTCTCTCCGATGATTCGATCGATGAACCGCAGATGAACGCCGATGAACGTAGATCTCAAGGCATCTGCGTCCGTCTGGGTTCATCCGTGGTTTCCAAGCTCCCGAGCCGAATCGCCTGAACGCTCCGATCCCCTTTTAGACCCATGAAGAAAGTATTCACCGCCAAGGACGTCGAGGAACTGCTCGCCTCGGGCCAGGGTGCCAACGCGATCCCCGCCGGGGTGCTGCTGACGCCCTCCGCCAAGGACGCGCTGCGCGATGCCAGGAGCGCGCGCCGCGGCACGGCCGCGCCGGCCCCGGTCTCCGCCGAGCCGCGGGTTCCCGACTACGAGTTCCACTGGAAGCCGGGCGGCGACCCGAAGACCCCGGCCGAGATCGAGGCCTTCTTCCGCTCGCCCGAGCTCGAGGAGCTCAAGGTCCGCATGTGCGAGATCGGCGACCGCATGTGGAAGCGCGGCTACACCGACGGCAACGGCGGCAACCTGACCATCCGCGTCGGCGACAACCTCGTGCTGTGCACGCCGACCCTGGTCTCGAAGGGGTTCATGAGGCCCGAGCAGATGGCGCTGATCGACCTCGACGGCAACCAGCTGGCCGGCGGCTTCAAGCGCACCAGCGAGTGCCTCACCCACCTCGGGATCATGAAGCGCCAGCCGAAGGCCAAGGCCTGCTGCCACGCCCACCCGCCGCATGCGGGTGCCTTCGCGGTGGCCGGCGTGCGCCCGCCGACCTGCATGATTCCCGAGGCCGAGGTCTTTCTCGGCGAGATCGGCATGGCCGAGTACCGCACCCCGGGCACGCCCGCCAACGCCGAGATCATCGGCGAGGAGGCGGTCAACCACATGTCGGTGCTGATGCTCAACCACGGCGTGATCTGCTGGGGCAAGGACGTCGAGGACGCCTACTGGAAGATGGAGAACACCGACGCCTACTGCCAGACGGTGCTGCTCGCCACCCAGCTCAAGGGCAGCGACCTGCTGACCATCACCGGCAGCCAGGCCAAGGAGCTCATCGACCTGCGCGCCTCGCTCGGCATGGAGGACAAGCGCGCCGGCCTGAGGGAGTGCGAGCTGTGCGACAACTCGGAATTCCGCCCCGGCGTGGTCTGCCAGGTTCCGCAGGGCGGGGCCTCCGAGCCGGCCGGCGGCGCGCGAAACGAGGAGGCCGAGGCGGTGGTCCAGGCGGTCACCGCGGAGGTCATCAGGCAAATGGGTCGTTGAGCGACCGGGGGGCGAAGCCCTCCATCGACGACCTGCCATCCACCATCCACCAACGAACATCATGAAAGTCACCATCATCGGCGGCGGCGGCCGGGTCGGATCCAACGCGGCGTTCTGCCTGCAGTGCGCCGGCATCGTCTCCGAGATCCAGATCCTCGACGCCAACCAGGACCTCGCCGACGGCGAGGCGCTCGACCTGCTCCACGGTGCCGCGGCGCTCTCCGACCAGCGGATCTACTCGGGCGACTACAAGCGGGCCCGCGACTCCGACATCTTCGTCATCACCGCCGGCCTGCGGCGCAAGCCCGACGAGAGTCGCCTCGACCTGATCAACCGCAACGTCGGCCTGTTCTCGCAGATCATCGCCGACATCAAGAAGGCGGGGACCCGGCGCGACGCGATCGTCTTCGTCGTCTCCAACCCGGTCGACATCCTGACCCACCTCGCCGCGAGCTTCCTCGACCTGCCGCCGGCGCAGGTGATCGGCCTGGGCACCATGCTCGACACCTCGCGCTTCCGCTCGCTGATCGCCGAGGAGCTCGAGCTCGCACCGACCCAGGTCCGCGCGCTGATCCTCGGCGAGCACGGCGACACGATGCTGCCGCTGTGGTCGTCGGCCACCGTCGGCGGCCTGCCGCTGACCGAGGTTCCCGGCTGCGACGCCAACTTCCAGCGCCAGATCTTCGAGCGCACCAAGAAGAGCGGTGCCGAGGTGATCAGCCGCAAGGGCGGCGCGGGCTGGGCCGTCGGCGCGACCATCGCCGAGACCGTCCACGCCATCGCCCTCGACCGCAAGCAGCTGCTGCCGGTGTCCTCGCTGCAGGATGGATGCTACGGCCTGAAGAACGTCTGCCTCAGCGTGCCGACCGTGGTCGGCCGCGGCGGTGCCGAGAAGCACCTCGAGCTGAAGCTGTGGCCGAAGGAGGAGCAGGCGCTCAAGGCATCCGCCAGGGCGCTGCAGGCGATGCTCGCGCAGGTGGCGGGGTAGGCGGCGGTCCCGCCTGCACCACGGCCTGCACCGCGCACCGCGGATCGCCGCGGCGGCCCCGGTCACGGGCCCGCCGCCTCGATGATCCGGGTGCGCACCATCCGGGCCGGGGCGGAGCGGTCGATCGACTCGCGGATCGTCCAGATGCCGCCACTCTCGGAGTCCTCGCGGAACGAGGTGAAGGTTCCCGCCTCGCGAGTGTAGCCGAGCCCCTCGCCGAGCAGCCGGAAGGTCGCGCCGGGGGTCCACGCGCTGCCGTTGGTGGAGGTCTCGACGATGACCACCAGGTCGCTCATCGACTCGTCGAGCACCAGCTCGAGGAAGATGTCGTCGCCGTCCCGGCGGATCCCGGGAAGCGCGGCGGAGTTGGGCAGCAGCGGGTTGCCGCGGTAGGTGCGGACCACCGCGTTGACGATGCCGTCCTGGTCGGGGTCGGCGTCCACGCCCCACAGCGACGCCTCCTTCGCCGGGTCCTGCAGGTCCGCCGGGCTGAAGAACGGCTCGGCCCAGGCGAGGTAGGGGTCGTCCTGGCGGAACTCGAAGCCGTCGGCCAGGGTGGCGGTCATGCCCAGCAGGGACACGCTCACGTCGGCCGGGCCGGTGGCGCCGGGCGGGGTGGTGCAGGTGGCGGTGGTGGCGTCGACGACCGTCAGGTTGCCTGCCAGCTGGCCGCCGATCCGCACCTCGAGGCCTTCCGCGAAGTGGCTGCCGCTCAGGGTGACGGCGGTCTCCGCGCCGCTGGGCCCGGTCTCCGGGGTGATGCCGGTGAGGGCCGGCTGGTCGGCGAACCACACCGCGGTCGACCAGCTCTGGGCGGGCGCGCTGGAGAGCACGAAGTCGCCGAAGCTGCGCCAGAAGGCGTTCCACTTCGCCGGACCCGCCACCGTGAAGTCGCCCGCGCCGGCCGCGGTCGCCGGGACGACCCGGGTCGCGTTGCCGATGACGGGGCCGTAGGTGAAGTCGAGCGCGGTGAAGTCGGTCGATGGCAGGTAGTTCGCGGCATTGCCGCCGTGGAAGCCGGTGACCGTGCTACTGGTGTTGTGGTACTCGAGGTCCCCGGGGTCGTCGAAGGGACCGGGGATGGCATCGTGGAGCGAGACGAAGGCGTGGGTCTCGAAGCGCAGCCGCCCCGCGCCGGGGATCGTCAGGCCGGCCGTGGCGCTCTGCCGGAAGCCGCCGGAATCCTCCGAGGGCTGGGCCGGGAAGAACCCGTTGAGGGTGGTGAGCAGGCGCTCGGCCTGGAGCGGGGCGGGCGCCGGCTGGGCTTCGTAGAGGAAACCGCCGGCCAGCGTGCCGAACAGGCCGTAGGGCCGGCCGTAGTTCCATGGCTGGTTGTCGCTGTCCGGGTTGAGCACCTTCACCGTGGCCGTCCCGGGCGTGCCCGGCGGCGTCACGCAGGTCAGCTCGGTCGAGCTCACCCGCTGGACCTGGCTGGCGGCCACCTCGTCGAACAGGACCACGGCGTCGAAGCCGAAGCCCTCGCCGGTGATGGTGACCGGCTGGCCGCCGCCGACCGGGCCGGCCGCCGGCACGACCGTGTCGACCACCGGCCCGGGCTGGAACAGGACCTCGACGTCGTAGTCCTGCTCGGCGTGGCCGGAGAATTCGCCCCAGATGTTCCAGGTGCCCCCGCCGAGGATGTCGAAGCCGAGGGTACCCGGGCCGGGCGTGTCCCACACCGACGAGCAGACGTTGGGCTCGGCATCCCACGGGCTGCAGTCGGGGTCGAGGTCGACGAGGCTGCCGTTGAAGTCGACCTGGACGACCATCGGGTCGTGGCGCTCCAGGTTGGTGCCGAGCGAGCGGATGCTGGGCGAGGCGGTGACCCGGATGGTCACGCGGCCCTGGCCGGGAATGGCGATGGGTGCCACCGGGATGACCTGGCGGCTGCCACCATTGATGTCGATCGGCTGCGCGGGGATCACGCCGCTGTCGGCGAACAGCAGCAGCTCGCCGCCGCCGACCCCGCCGACCCCGACGCCGTAGGACCTCCGCGTCGTGTTGAACGAGCTGTCGGTGGCGAGCACCTCGATGGTGCGGCGCCATGGCCCGCCCGACAGCGCGGCGAACGATGCCCGGTAGGCGTCGCCGCCGAGGTCGGCAGCCGAGACCTGCTCGCCGAAGTCGCTGGTGTCGCCGTCGCCGTTGACGTCGAACAGGACCACCACCGAGGCAACCTCCCGGCTGTCGCTGACCGTGAGGTCGACCGTCAGCGGCGAGCCGAGCGCGAGGTCGGCGCCGAGCGTCGGGCTGGTCAGCCCGACCGTCGGCGGGGTGATGTCGACGGCGGTGAACTCGACCTCGAGCACGTAGTCCTGCGCGGCGTGGCCGGAGAACTCGCCCCAGATGTTCCAGGTCCCGGGCCCGAGCAGCTCGAAGTCGAGCATGCCGCCGCCGTCGAGCTCGATCGAGGTCTCGCAGATCGCCGGGTCGGAGCCGTAGGGATTGCACTCGAGCGACGAGCGCAGGTCGATCGTGCTGCCGCCGAACTCGATCCAGCGCACGTAGGGGTCGCTGCGCGAGATGTTCTGGACCTCCTGGCGAACGTTCGGGGTGGCGGTGACCCGGAAGGTGAGCGTTCCCGAACCGGGGACCTCGAGCGGGTCGTAGGCGATCGTCTGCTGGCTGCCGCCGCTCCACACGCTCGGCTGCGCGTCGATGTGGCCCTCGGGGTCACTGAAGATCAGCTCGGTGACCGGCTCGATCCCGCCGATGGTGACCGGCAGCGAGGCCGGCGCGGCATTGCCCGAGCTGTCGGTGGCGACGACGTCGACGTCGCGGGGGCCGTTCGGGCCGGTCACGCCGGCGAAGGCCGCGCGGTAGAGGTGGTCGCTGTCGAGCACCGCCTCGACGCTTTCCTGGCTGCCGTCGCCATCGACGTCGAAGGCAACCATCACGCTCGCGACCGCGACGTCGTCGGAGGCGAGGATCTCGAGCTCGAGGTCCATGCCGTCCTCGATCGGCCAGCCAGCCGGCGGGCTCTGGATGGCGACCATCGGCGCGGTCAGGTCCGGTTCGCGAACTTCCACCGAGCCGACCACGCTGGTCTCGAGGCCGGAGCTGTCGGTCACGATGGCGAGGATGGGGCGTTGTCCGCCGGGTCCCTGGACGTTCGGGAAGGTGGCGCTGTGGAGGTCGCCGCCGGCCGGGGTGGCGAGCTGCGATTCGCCGGCACCGGCGGTGTCGCCGTCGCCGTCGATGTCGAACTCGACCCTCACCATGTCCACCGCGTAGTCGTCGCCGGCCGCGACGGTGACGAGAAGTGGCTGGCCGACGCCGACGAAGCCGTCGCCCGACGGCTCGGTGATGGAGGCTTGCGGCGGGGTGAAGTCGATCGCCTCGTGAGTCACGGCGAGCTCCCAGCCCTGCGCCGGGTGGGCCTCGTTCGTGCCGAGGCCGTCGGCGACCAGCGGGCCGCTGATCTCGACGAACAACTCGCCGGCGTCCGGGGCGTTCCAGTAGGCCGAGCAGATCGAGGGGTCGCTGCCGGCCGCGTTGCAGATCGAATCGAGCGGGATCTCGACCCCGTCGAAGGTGATCCGGGTGACCCGGGCGTCCTCGCGGTGGCCCCCGCCGCCGGGCAGGCGGACCGCGGGGGTGGCGCTCAGCGTGAAGCTCATCGCGCCCGACCCGGGCACGGCGATCGGCCCGATCGAGCTGGCCTGGCGGTCCAGCCCGGCGCCCTGGGCGGGGAAGCTGCCGCTGGTCTGGCTGAGGAAGCTGCCCGCGCCGGCGCCGCTGCCGGTGAGGACGGAAATCTCCTGGGCGCCCCAGTTGTCGGAGGGGTCGCGGGCTGCGGCAAGCACCTTGCGCATGCCGAGGGGACCGGCGATGCCGCTGAAGTCGGCCGCGAAGTTGCCCGCGCCGTTCGGCGGGCCGCCGAAGGCCTCGCCGACGGGGTTCCATTCGCCGTCGCCGTCGGTGTCGAGGTAGAGCACGATCTCCTCGATCGCGTCATTGTCCTCGGCGTGGGCGACCACCGTCTGCGAGCTTCCCAGGGTGTCGCCCTCGGCCGGGGTCAGGATGACCACCGTCGGCGCCTCGAGGTCGGGCGGGATCGGCGGCGGATCGGGCGGCGCCGGATCGCCTTCGGGATACGGATCGGCCGGGGGATCGATCGGCGGCGGGGTGGGGTAGCCGGTGATGTCGATGTCCGGGCGGTTCGGGACCTCGCCGTCGTCGTTCTTGAACAGGGTGATGCCGAGGCTCCAGCCGCCGCAGGGGATGCCGTATCCGATGGTCCCCCAGTCGTCGCGGACCGGGCTGGTCGAGTCGCTGTAGGAATCGACCCCGAGGTGAGGACGGTCCATGTAGTAGTAACTCATCAGGCTCCGGTAATCCACCCGATCGGTCTCGAAGTTGGTGCCACCATGGAGCAGGCAGAGCGTGTGCCCCATCTCGTGGGCGATCGTCTGCCACTGGTCGATGGCGGTGCTGAGCCGGCCCCGGTTGTTGACGCCCTTGCCGGCCAGCGAGAGCAGGAAGTCGTTGCCGGGAAAGCCGTGGTTGGCGGGCTCCGGCATGAAGTTGGTCTCGCCGATCCCGAGCGTCGACCCGTCGAGGATGAGGAACCAGCTGGTGGCGTCGGGCACCACGTCCCACGCCTCCACCGTCAGGGTGTTCCCGTTCAGGGCGAGCGGCTTGCGGACCTGCCCGGCACCCGTGCCGCTGACGATCTTGAGGGCCGAGAGGGCGGGGATGGCGGGCAGCGGGTTGATGGCGGTGATCGTGGTGTCGGTGGCGCCGGCCACCCGGCTCGCCCAGGGGGTCACGTTGTCGCCGAGGGTGACGAACTCCTGGAAGTCGCCGAGGATGCAGTAGCGGAAGGCGAGCTCCCGCGCGCGCCGGTCGCGGTGGCCGAAGTGCTCGTCCTTGAGCTCCTGGAACGAGGAGATCGAGACCCCCGCGACCTTGAGCGATGCCGGCCGGCCGACGTGGATGATGTCGAAGTGGCCGTCGGGGTCGCCGGCGGCGTGGATCGTCTCGCCGCCGTCGAGGAGGTGATCGGTGAAGCGCCCCATGTTGACCGAGTGGGGCATGCCGGTGTCGTCGTCGTCGGGGCCGGCGTCGACGTGCAGGGTGATGCCGGTGCTGCCGTCCGGGTTGGGCACCGGCGCCTCGGCGAACATCCGCGCCAGCCGGTGGGTGATGCGGGGGGCGGGGGCGTTGCTCCACGGCGTGGCGGCACCGGTGACGCGCGGCGACTGCCAGTCGATCTCGAGGAACAGGTCGCGCCGCCACGGGTTGGCGCCGAGGCGCGGCAGGTCGAGGTCGACGGTGCCGTCGCCGTCGATGTCGATGCCGCCGCCAGGTTCCTCCCAGTGGTCGGGCAGGCCGTCGCTGTCGGTGTCGAGCCGCCCGGCCCGAAACACCCGGACCCCGCTGCTGGTCTCGCTGGCGAAGGCGACGAAGTGGTCGCCCGGCGCGGTGAAGTGGGGCGCGCCGACCGGCGGCTTGTTGGTGGGAAAGGCCAGCGGGTCCCACAGGACGACCGAGTCGATGATGCTGCCGTCGATCGAGTCGCCCTCCTGGACGACCGGCAGCGGCGTGCAGATGTAGGGGTTGAGGACCCCCGGCGCATCGAGGGCCTCGCGGATTTCGAGGTCGATCGTCCACAGCCCGCGGTTCGCGCTGAAGTAGAGGGGCGCGCCGGCGAGAAGCGGGTTCGCCACGCTGCCGCGGTCGGGCCGGGCGACGAAGGCGAGGATGACCTTGTCGTCCTCGATGCCCGGGGCGCCGAGCTTCTGGTGCAGCACGGCGATGCGGCCCTCGAAGTCGAACTCGTCGAAGCGGATCGGCTGGCCGTCGGCGGTGCAGCCGATGATGGTGTCGAGGTCGACCACCCGGATGATCTCGGGAGCACCGGCGAAGCGCGACTCGGAGATCGCGATGTGGATGCCGGTGGTGCCGTCGATCTTCTTGCCGGCGAAGGCGATGACCTCGCCCGAGTCGCTGATGCCCGGGGTGTCGCCCAGCTGGATCCAGTCGTCCGCACCCCAGCCCTCCTCCTCGCGGGCGATGAGGGTGGGGATCCACAGGCCGATGTCGTCGGGGTCGCTGAAGGCGAACAGGCGCTTGAAGTCGTAATCCCCGGACACGCCCTGGAGCTGCGCGGCGATCACGCGGGCCCCACTTTCCGCCGAGGCGGGACGGAACGAAGCCAGCGTGCCGCCAAGCAGCGAGCTGACGCGCTCCTGCTGGTTGGCGAACCCGGTGTTGTTGACCCAGTATTCGAAGGGCAGGTCGCCGATGCGGCCGAGGAAGCCGACCTGCGGCGGGTCGGTCGGGTCGGTGGTGTTGCCGATGACCGGCAGGGTGAGCTGGCCGAAACCGGTGGTGCTGGTGGTGGCGACGATGTCGTAGCTGCCGGGGGCGGCCTGGTTCCACACCCGCACCACGCTGTTGCCGCCGGCGAGCTCGCGGGTGACCACGCGGCCGTGGTTGTTGACCTGGGGGAAATCGAAGTTCCGCGCGCTGGGCGAGCGCGACAGGTTCACCGGGGCGTTCTCGATCGAGCCGACGAACAACTGGTTGGCGCCGTCGACGTCGGCGATGAAGGCGACCGCGCCGCGCTCGTTGACCGAGACCTTGCCCTCGATCGACTCGAGCGTCTCGCCGGCCGGGGTGGCCATGCCCTCGTGGGCGATCGGGGTGAACTGGTAGAAGGGGCTCTGGCGGGCGGGTGCCAGCGTGCCGGCGGCGCCGAGGAGCAGCGCCGACAACAGGGCCCGGATCCGGCCCGATGGGGGGTGCCGCGGGGTCACGGGGAACTTGGGGGTTGAACAACCCAGACTGGCAGGATGGCGATGGCAGGTCCAGACGATTCCGGTCCGCTGGCGCGGCCGGCAGGGGTGCATGCCGCCACTTCCGCCGAGAGGCTTGCGTGTTGGTCTTGGCGGGCGTCGCACAAACCCCGCGGGTCCAGGCGAGGCAGTTCAACAGCCTCCTAGCGCCGGCGGCGAAGGAGTCCAAGAAGCCCGAGCCCGGCGAGCGCGGTGATTCCCGGTTCGGGGATGGGGGCGACGTATTCGAACATCATCCCGTGGGCGCGCATCGAGACGAAGCCGTCGGTGCTGGGCGTCATGGTCACACTCACGGTGTCGCTGGCGTTGAACACGCTCACGCTGCCGATGAGTTCCCAGCGGCCGATGTTTTCCCCGGCCGCCAGGTCCGCGGCATTCTGGTCGACCGTCTCACTGGCCTCCAGTCCGCCGTTCACGAAGACCTCATACAGGGTCGTGTTGCCGGCAGTGACCCCCGGGTTGGCCTGGGTGATCCGGTAGACGTTGTAGATGCCGGCGGTGCCGCCGGCCAGACCTGAAGACTCAAGCCCCTGGGGAAGGTTGTAGTCGGTGCCAACGGTGAAGGAGTGGTTGTCGGGGTCGCTCGCCGGCGAGTAGGTGAAGGTGTACTGGTGGGGCGCGACGGTCCCTCCGAAAACATGGTCGTAGGTGAAGAAAGTGCCGTCGGCGACGGCGGGAAGGAGTCCTGGTGAAGATGAGGTTGATGACGTTCTGGCGGTGCCACCGGCACCGCCCGTGTAGGCGAAGTTCGAGGAGCCGAGGGTGCCGTTGGTTTCAATAATGAAGACCGCCTGCACAGGCAGCGCGGTGACCAGGCCGGAGGCGGCGATGACAAGGGCGAGCGAGGGGGTTTTGCTCATGGCAGTTCAGGGTTGTTGGATGCTTGGAAGGCCCGGTTTCCCAAGGATTTTCAAGGAAAGCCGAACCGATACCTTTATTCGCATCGGCCATCCGAAGTCAAAGGGAAACTACGCAAATCCTGTGATCTCCCTTGTTCGGCGGGCTTGCCCCGCTAGCGTCGCGGGTGATGAAAACCGCAACCGGTTCGACGGCCGTGGTGGCCCTGCTCCTGGTGGCCCAACTTCCGGCAGCCTACCTCATCGAGATCGACGTCGATGGCGCCGACGACGGCGTGATCACCTACAATGCCGACTTCTCCTTCGGCGGCGGCACGACGAGCGCCGGCCAGAGCGCGGCGGCGAGCGCCCTCGGGCTGACCGGCGGCGACAGCATCTTCGGCGGCGACGGTAGCCCCGACACCTACGTCTACATCCACACGCCGGAGAGCCAGGCCGACAACCTGCTGATCGACGCCGGCACCCCGCTCGGGAATGGCGATGTCGCAAGCGGTGCGGTGGGCGGTGCCCCGGGCCGCTACGCGGTCTACGCCTGCTGGCTTCCCAGCACGAACGTCACCGGGGGCCTGACGACCTACTCGGTCAGCACGGCGGGCTCGTCGGACTCCACGACCGTTGACCAGAACACCGGCGGCAACGCCTGGGTGAAGGTCGGCGAGGTCGACTACACCTCGGGTCCGATCACTGTGGCACAGACGCCGGAGTCGAGCACCTACGTCTCGATGCGCGCCGCGGGCGTCCTGTTCGAGCGCCTGTCCGACGGTGGCAACCCCGGCTACACCGGGCCGCCGGGGCTGGTGGTCTTCGGGGAGGGCGAGGCTCAGTCGCTCGGCATGGCCTACCTGCGCAACCGGACCGAGGCGCAGACGACCCACTTCGCCGCCGTCGAGAGCAGCAACCTGGTCGACTGGAGCACGACCGACCTGAAGCTGGTCTCGGTCACCGATGCCGACGCCGAGCACGAGCTGGTCACCTTCCGCTCGATGCAGCCGATGGCCGGGGTGTCGCGGCAGTTCCTCGCCGTCCGGGCGACACCGAAGATGCCGGTCGGGCCGGCCTACGTGGCGATCACCTTCGACGACGGGCCCCACCCGACCCGCACGCCGGCACTGCTCGACCTGCTCGCCGAGCGCAACATCCGCGCGACCTTCTATGTCGTCGGGATCAATGCGGGCACCTACCCGGCGATCGTCCGGCGCATGCTCAACGAGGGGCATGAGATCGGCAATCACACTCAGACTCATGCCCGGCTCACCGACCTGACGCTCGACGCGGTCCGCGACGAGATGGACGGCTGCCGCGACGCCATCGTGGCGGCCGCGACCTTGTCGCCGGCGACGATGCGGCCGCCCTACGGCGCGGTCAACCAGACCCTGCGCGACCTGTTCCTCGTCGAGTACGGCTACCCGACGGTGCTGTGGGACGTCGATCCGCGCGACTGGGACACGGCGGTGAGCGACCAGCAGGTGATCGACACCATCCTCACCGAGTCGGACCACCAGGAGATCATCCTTTGCCACGACATCCACCAGCGCACGATCGACGTGATGCCGACCGTGCTCGACGGGCTGCTGTCGCAGGGGTTCAGCTTCGTGACGGTCTGCGAGATGCTGGACCTGCGCGGCAACTGACGCCCGTCACTCCTCGGCGACCTGGTAGAATGCCCGGCCGTCGGGCGGCGAGGGGTCACTGATGGTGTCGGTCGCGGCAGAGGGGACGAAGCCGGTGACCACCGGGGCCCCGGGAACCGCGAGGTCCGTGGTGCGCAGCAGGCTGTAGCTCATGGCGGGGTCGAATCCCTCGACCGTGAGCACGAGCGGACCACCGGGCGTGTGGTCGACATCGGTGACCCGCAGGGACCCGGGGGCGACGATGCGGACCGACTCGCTCCCCTCGAGGTTGAGCGGTCCGCCGTCCCAGGTGGCCCGGTAGGAGAAGCTCTCGCCGGCCATTCCGCTGAGCAGGACGCTGGTGGTGGCGGTGCCGTCGGCACCGGTGACCGCGGTGAACGACTCCTCGCTCTCGTCGCCGTCGATGTCGATGAAGAAGGTGATCGTCTGGCCCGGGATGCCGGCCGAGCTGCCGTTGAGCAGGACCGCGGTGAGCACGGCCTCGGCGCCGACGGCGGGAGCGACGAGCTGGATCTCGAGCGCCGCCAGGGTGGCACCGTCGATCACGTCGCCGATGCCGTCGTGGTCGCTGTCGGCCTGGTCCGGGTTGGGCACGGTCGGCGCGTTGTCGGTCTGCATGGCCAGCGAGTAGCCGCCCATCGTCATCACCTCGCCGGTGGCCTGGGCGTGGCCGAGCAGGGTCAGCCAGTTCGCCCAGCGGGCCTCGTCGACCATGTTGTTCTCGCGGTTGATCCCCCCGGGCGCCGCGGCGCAGGGCTCGAGGCGGTCGACGTCATTGCAGTAGCGCGTGCTCCACGAGACCTCCTCGATCAGCCAGGTGTTGAGCTGGCCGATCTGGGTGATCGACTCGAGGAACTCGAGGTAGGTCTGGCCGGCCGGCGGTTCCGGGTCGACCTCGAGGTCGGCGCTCGGGTGGAACATGCCGAACTGGTCGATCGCCTCGTGGTGAGAGCCTTCCGGGCTGAAGAAGGGGGCCAGAAACCCCTCCTCTTCGGCGATCGAGGCGCTGTAGGCGACGAAGCCGAGGCGGGCGGTGGCGTCGCGGCTGGTGGTGTCGGCGGTGTTGAACGGCGGCGCGTAGCTGATCAGCGGCCAGGCCGCGATGCTCCAGTCGATCTTCGGCGCGGTGGCGGGCTCGACCCCGGAGTCGAGGATCCACGAGTCCGCGGCGTAGTCGCCGAGGAGCGAGCGCTGGCCGACCCGAAGCAGCTGGAAGTTCTCCTCCAGGGTGAGCCCGGCGAATTCGCTGCTGTAGACATTGCGGTCCTCCAGTTCGGCCCAGTCCCCGAGCAGGGTGTTGTTGGTGTGGTAGGTCCCGTGCTGGCTGATCTCGAGGTTCGGGTTGTCGATGCGGGCGTTGATCCAGTCGATCGGGTCGGGGTCGCCGAAGGCGTTCCAGATCAGCCGCGGGATGGTCGCCAAGGTGACCGGGCAGTCCATGCCGCCGGGAAGGTCGATGGGCACGCTGTAGCCGGGATCCGCGGGGTCGTCGCCGATGCCGTTGTAGCTGTCGTTCTTGTGCAGCTCCCACTCGCCGGGTGTCAGGATCGCGGCGTCGGTGAAGGTCTGGACGAACTCGTTCTGGAAGGCCCGGGCGAGAGCGTCGATGCGGATGATGAAGTGGGTGTCGCTGCGCGACCACCGGCCCTTGGAGGCGATGGCCAGCGCGTAGAGTTCGGGGTCGAGCGGGCCGTCGGCCACGCCGTCGCCGTCGCTGTCGGTGTTGTTGAAGGGGTCGGCGACGTCGCCGGCGCCGTCGCCGTCGCTGTCGGCCTGGTCGCCGTTGGCGATGAAGGGGGCGTTGTCTGCCCCGTCGGGGACCCCGTCGTTGTCGTCGTCCCCGTCGGCCGGGTCGCCGACCCCGTCGCCGTCGTTGTCCAGCTGGTCGAGGACATTGATCGAGCCGTCGGTGTTGAGGTCGATTCGCGGGGCGTTGGGGATGTCCGGGGCGTTGTCGACGAGGTCGATCAGGCCGTCGCCGTCGCTGTCGGTGAGGTCGGGGAACAGGGCGTGGACCTCGCCCTCGAGGTTGCCGAACACCACGTCGACGACCGCGTCGACGGATGAATCGAGCTGGCCGGCGGCGAGGCCGCGGACGTCGATTCCGGCGGCACCGATCGCGCCGGCCCCGGTGAAGACCGGCTGGTTGTCGCCGTCGAGGCCCTCGTTGACCCACAGGGAGACGGATCCCTCGTCGGGGCCGGCGTAGCCGGTGAGGATGTCGGTCATGCCGTCGTCGTTGACGTCGGCCACGGCCAGCGGCATGCCCTCGTTGAACAGGGCGTCGAGTTGCCGGTAGGCATAGGGGCGTGTCGAGAGGCCCGGCGTGTCGAAGCGGATCGGGCTGAACACGCCGTTGCCATCGTTGGCGTAGACGTAGAGGTAATGGGCCTTGTCGCTGACCAGCAGGTCGGGGATGGCGTCACCGGTGACGTCGCCGAGGGCCAGGCCATGGACGTGCAGATAGGCGCTCGGTGGAAAATACGGTGGATCCTCGGGGTCCAGCGTGCCGTCCGACGAGTCGATGGTCTCCAGGTCGAAGGCGAGGGTGGCGTCGGGGATCATCCGGTTGCGCCACAGGCGGATGTCGGCGGTGTCGCCGGCTCCGCTGATGCGCTCGCCGCTGACCAGGTCGAGGTCGCCGTCGCCGTCGACGTCCGCAGCGGCGAGGCTGAAGCAGTCGGTGCCGGCGTTGCCGATGAGGGTCCCGAGCTGGGGGAAGCCAGTCGACTGGAAGGTGCCGTCGCCGTTGCCGAGGTAGAGGTGGAGCTCACCCTCGGCGGCGTAGGCAGGCAGGCCGCTCTGGTCGCCGCCGGTCCGTGCGACCACGAAGTCGGCGTGGTCGTCCTCGTTGAAATCGCCCGCCACGAGGGCGTAGGCATCGTGGTAGGACTGGTTGATCACCACGCCCTGGCTGGTGAAGGCGCCGCTGCCGTCGCCGAGGTAGAGGTGGACGTCGCCGGCGGTGTCACCCGAGAGGAAGTCGGCGAAGGTGTCCTCGTTGAAATCGGCCACCGCGAGGCCCCAGGCACGCGTGCGGTAGCTCTCCTCGCCCAGGTCGGCGAGCTGGGTCTGGACGAAGGCGGGCTGCAGGGCCTGGCCGATGGAAACCGCGGGGACCAGGCCGAGGAGCGACGCGGTGGGAATGAGGGTTGGGACGGGGAAGCGGAGCAGTTTCATGGGTGACGGGTGTTTGAGCGTCGCGGTGGGTGGATGCCCGGCGCATCGGTCAGCATATCCTGCTCGGAGGGCCGATCAAGCTCGCTGTCCGGCCGGCCAAGCCGCGCGTGGGGTGGCTTCGCAGCCCCGGCGATGGACAATCCTGCCGGGCGGGGGAAAGCTGGCCGCGATGGTTCCGCCTTTCCTGGTCCGGCGACTCGATGCCTTCCTGCGCGAGCAGCTTGAGGCGGGGGCGGGGTCCCATGCGGTCGACTTCACCCGGCCGGCCGGCGAGGCGGCGCTGGCGGGGCCGGACTCGGTGTCGTGGCGGATCTTCCGCAACCCGCTGGCCTTGTTCATCGGCGGGATCACCGCGGTGATCCTGGAGCTCGCCGAGCCGCGGGTGCGCAGCGGGGTTTGGGAGCACACCAGCTTCCGCAGCGACCCGCTGACGCGGATGCGCCGCACCGGCTACGCCGCGATGGTCACGGTCTACGCCGCGCGCAGTGTTGCCGAGGAGATGATCGCCGGGGTCAACCGGATGCATGCCCGCATCGAGGGCACCACGCCGGATGGCACGCCCTACCGCGCCGACGACCCCGGGCTGCTGCGCTGGGTCCACGCCACCGCCCTGTTCGGCTTCATGGAGGCCTACCACCGCTTCGCCCGCCCGCTGTCGGCGGAGGAGCGCGACCGCTTCATCGCCGAGGGGGTTCCCGCGGCGCGCCTGTATGGCGCCGTCGACCCGCCGGCCACCGCCGCGCAGCTCGACGAGGTCATCGAGGACATGAGGCCCCGGCTGGAGCCCTCGGCGGTCCTCGACGAGTTCCTCGCGATCATGAGGGGCTTGCCGCTGCTGCCGCGCCCGGCCCGCTCGCTGAACTCCGTGCTCGTCGAGGCGGCGATCGGCTTGCTGCCGGATGGCCTGGGTGAGGACCTCGGCCTCGCCTCGCGCGGGGCACCCGCCTCGGGAGGGGTCCTGCGCGGCCTCGGCCGGGCGATCGACCAGCTGCCGATGGAGTCCTCGCCCGCCGCCCGGGCCTGCATCCGGCTGGGGCTCCCACCGGATGCCCTGCTGCGCTGAGGAAGGCCATCCCTTCCCGATTTGACGGCGCCGCCGTGCAAGGCGAGGTACTCGGTTCCCATGAGCACGGTTGCCGAATTCCCCACCGACGATCCCGCCGCCCACGTCCGGCTGGTCGAGGCCGCCCTGTCCCGCCGGGCGACCGACATTCACCTCGATCCACTGCAGGATTCCTATCAGGTGCGCCTGCGGATCGACGGCCAGCTCGTCCCGCACCTCGCCCTCGGCGGCGAGGATGGGCGGCGGCTGGTCAACCAGTTCAAGACCGCGGCCGGGGTCGAGCCGGGCACCGTCTTCACGCCGCTGGGTGCGCGGCGGAAGCTCGAGGTCGAGGGTGGCCGGCCGGTCGACTGCCGCATCACCCTGGCACCCTGCCTGAGTGGCCCGAAGCTGGCGATCCGCCTGCTCGACCCGGGCCGGTTCGAGCGCCGGGTCGGCACGCTGGGGCTGAGCGAGGGCGGTCTCGGCCGCCTGCAGGACTGGCTCAGGAAGCTGGAGGGCATGTTCCTGGTGACGGGGCCGACCGGTGGCGGCAAGACCACGACGCTCTACGCCCTGTTGCACGAGCTCGCCTCCGACAACCGCCACGTCGCCACCATCGAGGACCCGGTGGAGTACGAGATCCACGGGATCAACCAGATCCAGGTCGACCGCGATCACGGGCTCGACTTCGCCGGGGGGCTGAGGACGATCCTCCGCCTCGACCCGGATCACATCATGGTGGGCGAGCTGCGCGAGAGGCACTCGGCCGAGGCGGCGGTCACCGCCGCGATCGCCGGCCATGTGATCCTCTCGACGCTGCACGCGCGCGACGCCGTCAGCACGGTCACCGCGCTGCGCAACTTCGGCCTCGCGAACCACCAGATCGCCGCCGCGCTGGGGGTGGTCGTCAACCAGCGGCTGGTGAGGAAGCTGTGCGAGGAATGCCGCGAGGAGGTCGGCCTGTCGCGCGCCCAGCAGGAGTGGTTCGAGTCCGAGGGGATGGAGCCACCGGCACGTGCTTGGAAGGCGCAGGGCTGCGGCGAATGCGACAAGCGGGGCTACTTCGGCCGCACGGGACTGTTCGAGGTGTGGAGCCTCAGGGAGTCGGATCACGACTTGCTGCTGGCCGGCGCCAGCGAATCGCGCATGCGCGAGCGCCTCGAGTCGCGCGGGCATGCCGGGCTGTGGAGCGACGCGATCGACAAGATCGAGTCCGGCGTCACCAGCTTCGACGAGCTCCAGCGGCTCGGGCTCTCGCTGCCGTGGCAGTGAACCCGAGGGGCCGGCGCGTGGTCGCCAGCCCGGATGCCCGCGCCTGGCGCGGCGGCCGGGCTCAGCCCCCGGGATCGGGAATGTCGGCGCCGCAGTTCCAGCAGCTTGCGAAGGTCCCCGGCGACTCCTCGCCGCAGTTCGGGCAGATGCAGTTCTCGTTGGCCCGGTTGCCGACGTCCGCCTCGTAGGCGCGGATCAACTCCACGGCGCGGGCGTGGTCCTTTTCGTCGAGGATGCAGAGCGCCGGGAAGAACACCGGAATGGAGGCCTCGGTGACCGACAGGTACTCGTTGCGCACGAAGGTGCGGATGCCCTCGGACTCGAGGAGCGACTGGAACTGCCCGACCCGGGTCATGTCCCGCTCGCGGAAGAGTTCGATCATCGGTCGTTCCGAATCGGGCTACTTCTGCGGCACCTTCTGGGTCGGCAGGGGACCCAGGTTGAGCTTCCGCTGGGTGGGCGCGGCGGGCTGGTCCTCACCGGCCGCCTCGCCGGACCCATTGTCGGCCGCCTTGCCACCCGCGCCGGCGGGCTGGATCGTCGGCGGCGGGGCGACCTTCACCGGTGCGCCAGGCCCGGGGGCGGGCGGCGGCGTCCCCGGCTTTGGCGTGACGCCCGCGGGCTTCGGCCCCGGCCTCCCTGGCGCGGGCTTTTCCGGGGTCACCGCCGCCGGCTTCTCCGGCGCGCCCTTCTCGGAGTCGACCAGGCGATCCTTCGGCGCCACGCGGTCGACCGGGATGGTCACCGCCGGGGGCGGGCTCGGCTCGGCTCCCCTTTTGGCCTCCTGGCGGTACATCTCGTTGTCGAGTTCCTCGCCCTCGACCTTCTCGAGGCTGGCGACCTTGATCGGGGTGGTGTGCTTGCTGATGCTGCTGGTCAGCTTCATCGCCTCCCGCGGATCGCGCTTCATCCACGGCAGCTCGCCGAGCTGGGGACGGCGGTCTCGGAAGTCGCCCCACAAGGTTTCCTCGTCGTCGGTCCACAGCACGAAGTGCTCGAGCTCGGCATTGCCGAGCCCGGGGTCGGCCTCGAGCGCCGCGCCGTAGAAGCGCGCCGCCTGCAGCACCATGCCGTGGTGCAGGAGGGCGTTGGCCAGGCCGAGGTTCTGCACCGCCTTGCCGCGGTTGAGCTCGAGCACGGCGGTGAGCAGGCGGATCGCTTTGCGCGGCGCCGCCTTGGCCAGCACCCGGGCGGCGAAGGCGAGCTCCAGGTCGATGCCGGGGATCTCGTCGGCTTCCCAAACGAGCTCGGCGGCGGCGGCAAAGTCGCCGCGGTCGTAGAGCAGGCGGGCCAGCTTCTTGCGGCTATCCCAATCCGCCGCGTCCTCCTCGAGGGCGGCGCGCAGGGTCATTTCGTCGGGGGCTTTGGGCGTGGGTTCTTCGGCACTCATGGCAATCGGGGGTTTCCGGCGTCCGGGAATCCGGAGCTTGTCACGATGAGCCGGCTTCACCCCCACGGCAAGTTGCAATCGGCGGCGATCACGCCATTGGCTGGATCGCCATGAACGGGATCGAAAGCAATCCCCGCTCGCCGCGCTTCACCGCGCCCACCGCGGTCGCCCCGCTGCCGGGCGCTGCCGGCGGCCCTTCAGGAACCTTCTCCGGGATCCTCATGATCGCTCCCGTCCCGCGGCTTGCGCGACGGCCGGACGAAGGCGACGAACAAGCCGACGTGGGCCACGACGACCACGCAGGCCACGGCAAGGGCGATCCAATGGGCGCGGTCCACGGCGGCCAAGTCAAGGAGCCGTCGCGGGGGCGCGCTCGGCGGATCCGACGATTCGCTGCGTGCATCCTGCCGAGGAGTGGCATCCAAACGCCGACCTGGTCTATGGGCCCTCCGTCGGCTCGCGATGCTGGCCCCGCGGGCTGCCGAAATCACCAACACACCAAGCGCCATGATCTTTTCCAAGCCCGTTGTCGCGGGCGTCGACTTCTCTCCCGCCTCGGCCCAGGTCCTGCGCCAGGCCGCCCGGATCGCCGTCGACGAGGGGGTCCCCCTCCTCGCCGTGCATGTCGTCAATTTCGCCCGGCTTCCCCACCGCCCCGGCGGATGCCCGCCGACCCGCTGCATCGATGATGCCGTCCACCAGGCCCGCCGCCTGCTGGCGCAGATGGTCGAATCCTACGCCGGGGGCGCCATGGTGCGCCCGATCGTGCTCGCCGGGAACCCGGCGGAGCAGTTGCACCGCCTGGTCCAGCGCGAGCAGGCCGGCCTGCTGGTCCTCTCGGCGAACCATCCGAAGCGGCCCCGCAAGCTCGGCCCGGTCGCGTGCCGCTGCGTCCGCACGGTGCCCTGCGACGTGCTGCTGCTGCGCGACCGCAAGGAGGAACGCTTTCAACGCGTCGTCGCCTGCGTCGACCTCTCGACGACCTCGGAGTCGGTCATCGGCCGGGCCATCGAGGCCTCGCGGAGCGGCGCGGCGCTCGACATCGTCCACGTCATGTACCCGCCGGACCGCGACGTCTGGGGCGGAATGCTCGACGAGGACGCGGAGGACTTCGCCGAGGAATCCCGGGAAGAGACAAGGCTGGCGCTGCAACGCGTCACCCGCGGGTTCCTCGACGAACTCCGTCCCCTCAGCCACCAGGCGCGGATCCTCGAGTCGGCCGCGCCGTCGGTCGAGCTGACCTGCCACATCGGCGACACCCGCGCCGACCTGGTCGTGCTCGGCACGCGCAGCCACTCGAAGCTCGGCGCCTGCTTCCTCGGCACCAATGCCGAGCGGCTGATGCACGACGCGCCGGTGTCCGTGCTGGCCGTGCGGGCCTGAGCCGGCGGCGGCTGACGGAATCCGCCGCCCGATCGCTGGCACGATGGCAGCTCGTTTGCTAGCACTCATCCATGCACCGCCGGCTCCAGGAAACCATCGGATACTTTGCAACCCGCGACGAGGGCGAGGCCGCCCGGGCGCGGCTCGGCGAGCTGGCCGAGGTCAAGCTGGCCTCGCGCGGCTTCGCCACGCCGGAGCGCGCCGAGGAGTCGCCGCTGATGGCGCTCGGCCGCTCGTTGCTGGCCAACTTCGAGGAGAAGCTGCGCATCTTCGGCGAGCCGCTGTGCCCGGCCGACCAGGCGATCCACGACTTCCTCACCCGCTACCTCGGCGAGCACCTCGAGGGCGTCTTCGAGGAGGGCGAGCCGCTGGTGCCCGGCTCGGCGCTGGTGCTCGAGCGCCACGGCCTGGCGCGGGTGTTCTCGGTCCCGGCCGACAGCGACACGCTGAAATCGGACCTGCTGTCCTCCTACCGGGTCCACCAGGGCGTCTGCCACAATCCCGCCAAGGACCGCCGCACGACCGAGGGGGTCTTCCACGTCG
>JAUIJB010000123.1 GCA_030430455.1 Verrucomicrobiia bacterium
CCTTTCGCTCCTCATCCCCACCTCCCAGCCGACTGAAGTCGGCGCTCCGATCCACCGGCCCACGATCACCGCCCGCCGATCGGACCGCGGACTTCAGTCCGCCTCGAAGCGCCCTTTCGCTCCTCATCCCCACCTCCCAGCCGACTGAAGTCGGCGCTCCGATTTCTCCCCTTCGGTTTCCCGCTGCTGCTGCCCCAAGTCTTCCGACCTCCGGCGCAGCCGGCTCACTCCTCGCCGTCGACCGCAACCGGGACGAGGCGGGTGAAGTGGAACTGGCCGACCCGGCGGCCGTCGGTGCTGGTCACCTTGGCATCCCAGCCCATCACCTCGATGGTCTCGCCGACCTCGGGGAAGCGGCCGAGCTGCTGGGTGACGTAGCCACCGATCGTGGTGACCTCGCCACTCTCCAGCACGAGGCCCTCGACGATGTCGGACAGCTCGTTGAGCGTGACCGCGCCCTCGATGACGAACTCGTCGTCGTTGATGCGCAGGAACTCGGGATGCTCGTTGTCGAACTCGTCCTGGATGTCGCCGACCAGCTCCTCGATCACGTTGTCGAGGAAGACGATGCCGGCCGGCGTGCCGTGCTCGTCGACCACCATCGCAAGGTGCGCCCGCTCCTTGAGGAAGAACTTCAGCAGCACGTCGAGCGGCATGGTGTCGGGCACCATCTTGAGTTCGCGCTTGATGCGCATCAGGTCGGGGTCCTCCTTGCCGACCAGCTTGAGGACGTCCTTGATGTGGATCAGGCCGAGGAAGTTGTCGAGGTGGCCGCCCTTCACCAACGGGAAGCGGGTGTGCTTGGTCCGCCGGGCGGTCTCGAGGGCGGACTCGAAGCTCTCGTCGGCGTCGAGCACCACGACGTCCTGGCGCGGCGTCATCACGTCGCGCACCCAGATCTCGTTCAGCTCGAGCGCGTTGATCAGGATCTCGCGCTCGGTCTCGGTGACCTCCTTGGCGGCGCCGCTCTCGGCGACCAGGAAGGCGAGCTCCTCCGAGGAGTGGACCGCGTCGCCCTCGGCCACGGGGTCGATCTTGAACAACTTCTTGAGCAGCCAGTTCGCGGTGCCGTTGAGGATCACGATGGCGCCGCGCAGGAACTTGGAGAACAGGAAGAGCGGCCGCGCCAGCACCAGGGTCGTCGGCAGCGAGCGGCGGATCGCCAGCGACTTCGGCAGCAACTCGCCGATCACCACGTGGAGGAAGGTGAAGGCGGCGATGGCCAGCACCAGCGAGATCCAGTAGATCGCCTGCTCGGGCATGCCCGGGATCATCTTCAGGCTCGGTGCGACCAGCGCGCGGACGAAGGGCTCGCCGAGGAAGCCGAGGAACAGCGAGGCGATCGTGATGCCCAGCTGGCAGGCCGACAGGTAGCCGTCGAGCTGGCCGACCACGGCCGAGGCGATCTTGGCACGCCCGGGCGATTCCTTCTCGGCGGCCTCCAGCTGGCTCGGCCGGACCCGCACGATGGCGAACTCGGAGGCCACGAAGAAGGCGTTGAGCAGCAGAAAGAAGGCGATCCCGAAGAGGTACAGGATCGTCCGCACCGTGCCCGGGAACTCGGCCGGCAGCTCGCCGGACGACGCCAGCAAGAGGGCTAGGGTCGAGACACTCATCCGCGGGTCAAAGCTTCTCGTACACGCCCTGGTCGCGGCGCTCCAACACGGTGAAGCCGGCCTGCTTGGCGTCGCTCACCGAGGGTGGCTTGGCGACCCGCGGCGTGTTGACCTTCGAGATGACCTTGCGCACCGCGTGGCGGCACAGCGGGCAGACCTCGAGGGCGGGTCGGTCGATCGGGCGCCGGAGTTCGAACCCACGGCGGCAAATCCGGCACGATCGCTCCGGATCGTCGGGTTGCTCGGAAAGGTATTCGTAGATCGGCATCGAGGCGGACGGGTGGTCGAGCGGTTACCGCCACCCGTCAATCCTGCCTTCAATAGCAGGGATCGAGCCAGCTTACCAGCTCGACTTCGTCACGCCGGGGATCATCCCGTGGGAAGCGAGCTCGCGGAAGCTGATCCGCGAAAGCCGGAAGCGGCGCAGGAAGGCGCGGCGGCGGCCGGAGAACATGCAGCGGTTCACCACCCGGGTCGGGCTGGCGTCGCGCGGGAGCATGGTGAGGCCCACGTAGTCCTTCTCCTTCTTCAACTTGTGACGGAGGTCGGCATACTTGGCGACGGTGCGCTTTTTGCGTTCGTTGCGGGCAATCCAGCTCTTCTTAGCCATAATTCGGGGCGCGGGAGATAGCCCATCGACAGGCCGATGCAAGTCGAAAAAGACTCCAGAGCCCAGAAACCAGAGCCCAGCCCCCCAAATCGACCCGAAAACGCCCAACACCCCCCTCCGCCCCACCCCGGGACCCCGCCGCGCCAGACTGGCTCACTGGCTCACTGGCTCACTGGCTCACTGGCTCACTGGCTCACCACCCCGGTGCGCCAGTAGCGCGACGGCGGCAGGTCCTTCGGCCGCATCACCGCGATCCCGGCGTGCTTGGACGAGCCCTTCAGGTAGTCGGTGATCGGGCGGTCGATGATGGTCATCCGGCCCTTGCTGCGGTCCGAGGTGGCGTGGGTGAAGTAGGCGCGCCCCTTCAACTTGACGATCAGGCCGACGTGCGAGGTGTAGCCGTACTTCCAGTTGGTGGTGATCGCGCAGACGTCGCCGTCCTCGAGCAGGTGCTCGATCGAGCGCACCTTGTTCTTCGGCACGTGCCAGACGGGCAGCTTGGAGACCTGCGCCTCGACCTCGCCGATCTTGGGAACCAGCGAGCGGTTGTTGCGCAGGTAGCGGTAGCTCTTCCACTGCACGGTCATCTCGCGGATCTCGCGCCGCAGCCGCTGGTTACCGGGCAGGCGCGGCGTGATGTTGGTCGCCAGCCCGCGCCTCTGGTTGTCGTGGAAGACCTCCTCGAGGTGGTGCATCCGGCTCAGGTATCCGCCGGTGCAGCGCCCCCCGCGGTAGCGCTCCAGCTCGATCATGTGGAGCATGTCCTCCGGGCGGTACGGCCCGGGCTTGTAGCGGAGCATGCGGGCGAAGGCGAGGGCGTTCTCGTAGTAGGTCCAGCAGTCCATGCCGCGGAAGTTGACCACCGGACTCTCGATGTGATCGTCGACCTCGAGCGTGTAGTTGACGTACGGCGTGCCGACCATTTCCCGCGCGGCCTTCACCGTGCGCTGGCCGAGCGGCAGGCGGCGCCAGTTCTCGCGCTCGGCCTTGGCGACCATGGCGTGGAACTTCGACTCGCCCTTGAAGACCGTCGACATCGGCAGGCGCGGCCGGCTCGGCGGCGTCACCGTGTGCATGCCCGAGGTCGACACCGGGATCGCCGTCGACCCGCCGTCATCGACCACCACCGCGGAGCCGCCGCCACAGGAAGCCAGCAGCCACAGCGACAATCCGCCCGCACCCAGCATCCCGAGGGTTCCTCGCTTTCTCATGGGCGGCATCCTAGACCGGTTTCGCCGCCACCGAAACCGGAAACGAGCGCCACGGCATTTCGATTTGCCCATCCGCCGCCGACGACCGCAGACTCCGCCGCATGAACGATCAGGTCCCCTGCAGCCCGAAGAAGGAAGTCGACGGCGTCATCTACTTCCCCCGCCTGAGCGACAAGATCCGGCTCCACGCCGAGGGCCGGCTCCGCGCCGACCTCCACGACAACCTCGGTCGCGGCATGGACCTGTGGACCTGCCAGTTCCTCGGGGTCGACTACGCGCCGCTGGCGGAGAAGGTGCGCTCCGGCGCCAGCGATGCCGAGGCCCTGGCCTGGGCGCGCGAAAACGGGAAATCGCGCCCCGAAGAGGAACTCGACTGGTGGACCGCCTTCATGACCACGGTCGGCTTCCGCGACTCCCTCGCCCAGCGCCTGGTCGAGCGGAAGGCGGAGTCGGGGCTCTCGGAGCGCGAGGACATCCTGACGATGATGGACTACATCGACGCCGACGAGGGCCGCTGAGGCCATTCTCGGCCCTCGAGGCGGCATTTTTGGCTGCCGCCAGCCCCCCCCCCCCGGAGCCCCGGAACGGCTCCCCGCCAGCCCCTTGACGCAGCACTAGGGGTGCAGGGATATTCCTTGCCATTTAGTTCGGAAATCCATAATTTTAAGCGCCTTCCGGGTTTTCCGGCTGGGCACCGACTCCCCTTTCCGACCCATGCGACTTTCCGCCACCCTTCCGATCGTCAGCCTGCTGGCGCTCGCTTCGCCTGCCCTAGCGCAGAATTTCATCCTCGATGACTCGGCGCCCTACGCGCCGAACAGCTACCGCCACACCAATGACTACGCGGTCGGCGAGGTCAGCTTCAACAACGCCACCGGCAAGGGCGGCAGCGACCCCTACGCGGTCAATCCGGTGAGCCTGAAGGAGACCTTCGTGACCCTCGACAACAGCACCGAGGTCCGGGTCTACGATGTCTGCTTCGACATGTTCACCGGCCCGACCGGCTCGTCGAGCTACAGCGTCACCGAGGGATTCGGCTCTCTGAATGCCAGCCAGGAGAGCGCCACCCGCGCACTGTTCTCCAACGCGCTCAACGACTTCATCTTCGCCCGCGACAACCTGGGCTATCCCGTGGCCGCCGAGGTCGGTGCCGCCATCCAGATGGCCCTGTGGGAGATCGTCGAGGACAGCAACCCGGTGCTGAGCCTCGACGAGGGCAGCGCCGATGCCGGAATCCTCTCGGTCGACATCGCGGGCTCCGCCGGCGGCAACACCGCCAACGCGATCGCCCTCGCCGGCACCTACCTCGGCAACATCCAGAGCGGCACCTGGACGGACCAGGGTGGATTCAACTACTACTACGCCGACGCCGGCAGCGAGCAGGACCGCCTGTGGGTCACGATCGAGCCGATCCCGGAACCCTCGACCGCCCTGGCCGCCCTGCTCGGCCTCGCCTTCGGGTTCCGCCGCCGCCGCTGATCCAGCGGCCCCGGACCGCGCGACCCCAGTCGCGCCCGGCTTCCCCTCGGAAGCCCTTCCCACCCCCGGACGGCCGGCCCACCTCTTCAACTTGGGCCCACCCTGCCGCCCCACCCTTCCGGCGCCCGGCAGGTGATTTGCGCAGCGATCGCAACGATTCGACTTTCCCGGACCCGCGGCCCCGACTTCAACTGCGGACATGTCCCCAAGCCGCACCGAACGTGACTCGATGGGTGAAATGGCGGTCCCCGCCGAAGCCCTTTACGGCGCCTCCACCCAGCGCGCCGTGCTCAATTTCCCCGTCTCCGACCGGCCGGTCGACCCCGGCGTGGTCCACGCCTACGGCCTGATCAAGTGGGCCGCCGCGCGCGTCAACGGCGAGCTCGGACACGTCCCCAAGGACAAGACTGAGCTGATCGAGAAGGCCGCCCTGGAGGTCTACGAGGGCAAGCTCGACGAGCACTTCCCGGTCGACGTCTACCAGACCGGCAGCGGCACCTCGTCGAACATGAACACCAACGAGGTGATCTCCAACCGGGCGATCCAGCTGCTCGGCGGGGAGGTCGGCTCGAAGACGCCGGTCCACCCGAACGACCACGTCAACTTCGGCCAGTCCAGCAACGACGTCTTCCCGACGGCGATCCACGT
>JAUIJB010000049.1 GCA_030430455.1 Verrucomicrobiia bacterium
GATCGACCCGGTGGAAGTGTCGTGGAAGTGGCCGTGCTCCTGCAGGTTCGGGCAGTAGCGCGAGGCGTCGCGGTCGAAGTTGACTTGGCGGACGACGCCGTGCTGGACGAGCGCCTCGAGGCAGTTGTAGACCGTCGCCAGCGAGATGTTCGGCAGGCGTTCCTTGATCCGGATGAACACCTCGTTGGCCGTCGGATGGTCGCGCTGCCCCATCAGCAGCCGGTAGACTTCCCAGCGCTGGCGGGTCATGCGCAGGCCCGAGATTTCCGCCGGCATCTCGCCGGTGGGGTCGGGAATGTCATGAGAGGCGTTGGATCCGTGCGTGACCATCGGTGACGGCGGAACCTAGATGGGCATGGAACGAGATCAAGAATTATTCTAAAAGTTATTTCAACTCACTGATCGTCAATCCCTAAAAGGCCCGCTCTCCGCTCTCCCCTCACTCCGCCGGGACCAGGCGCAGGATGGAGTGGGGGTCGTTGAGGAGGACGTAGAGGTGGCCATCGGGGCCGGCGGCGACGTCGCGGACGCGGCCGAGGTCCTTGAGGATGACCTCCTGCTCGACGACCTGGCGGTCGCGGATCCTCAGGCGACGGACTTCCTGCTGCGCCAGGGCGCCGGCAAAGAGGTCGTTCTTCCAGCCCGGGAAGCGCTCGCCGGCGTAGAAGTCGAGCCCGCAGACGGCGATGCTCGGGGTCCAGTGGATGACCGGCTGCTCCATTCCCTCGCGGGCGGTTTCCGAGGTCATCGGCGAGCCATCGTAGTTCATGCCGTGGGTGATCACCGGCCAGCCGTAGTTGTTGCCGGGCTCGATGAGGTTGAGCTCGTCGCCGCCGCGCGGGCCGTGCTCGGTCGACCAGATGTCGCCGTTGCGCGGGTCGATGGCGAGGCCCTGCGGGTTGCGGTGGCCGTAGCTCCAGATGCCGGGAACGGCCTCCGGGTTGCCGGCGAAGGGGCCGTCCTCCGGCACGCGGCCGTCGTCGTGCAGGCGGTAGATCTTGCCTTTCGGGTTGGCGAGGTCCTGGACCTGCATCTTGCCGTTGCGCTCGCCGATGATGATGTAGATGTAGCCGTCCTGGAACACGAAGCGGGTGCCGAAGTGGACGCCGTCGCCGGTGTAGAACTCCCGGCTGGTTTCCCAGATCGTCTGCTGGCCGACCCAGCGGCCGTCGTCGAGCTTGCCGCGCACCACCTTGGTGATCGTGCGCGGGCCGCGGCGCCGTCCCCGTTCCTCCGGGTTCTCGTACCAGCCGTCGGCGTAGCCGAGGTAGATCCAGCCGTTGTCGGCGAAGTCGGGGTGGAGGGCGACCTCCATCAGGCCACCCTGGCCGTGGTGGATGACCTGCGGCGTTCCCTCGACCGGATCGGGGAGGAGCCGGTCGTCGGCATCGATGATGCGGAGCCGGCCGGGCCGCTCGGTGACGAGCTTGCGGCCGTCGGGCAGGAAGGCGATGGCCCAGGGGATCTCGAGCCCCGCGTCCCCGTCGACCACGGTCTCGATGGTGTATTCCTCGTGCTCGGTGCGGGTCACCTTGCCGGGCTCGGGCTTGGGAAACTCGATGCCCTTCACCCGGGCCTCGTTCTCCTTCTCGCGGATGTAGATGACCAGTGAGCGGATCTGCTCGTCGTCCAGCACCGTGCCGAAGGGGGTCATGCCGAGCTCGGGATTGCCGACCTTGATCGACTTGGTGATCTCCTCGTCGCTGGAGCCATATTTCCACTCGCCGTCGACCAGCGACCCGCCCTGGCCGCCGTTGAGGTCCTCGCCGTGGCAGCTGGCGCAGAGGGTGTTGAAGAGCTGGTCGACCTTGAGGCGGGAAAAGTCGCCCGGCTCGTCGGCGGCGGAGGCGGTGGACGGGCCGAGGGCGGCGAGGGGAAGGAGCAGGGCGGTCAGGCGGTTCATCGTGGCGGGCTTACCAAGCATGGGAAGGGGCCGGAGTCGACGAAGAGATTCAGAATGTCCAGCGGGCGTTGACCCACAAGGCGCGGGGCTGGCCGTAGGTGCGGATGCCGTTGGAGGCGACCCCGGTGGGGATCTCGGCGTCGAGGAGGTTCTCGATGCGGGCGTGGATCGTGAGGCTTTCGGTGGCCCTCCAGCTGCCTCCGAGGCGCAGCGTGGAATAGCTCGGCAGGCGGCGGGTGGCCAGCGGGTCGTCGAAGCGGGCGGCGCCATATTCGCCGCCGATGAACAGCGCGAGGTCGTCGTGGGGACGCAGGTGCAGCGTGCCGACCAGGCTCAGGTCGGGGCTCTGCGGGAAGGGCCGGCCCTCGAGCAGCGGCTGGGTGGAGGACGCGGTGAACTCGGTCTCGGACCACAGGCCGTCGAGCCGCAGGCCCCAGCGCGGATCCGGCTGCCAATCGGCCGAGGCCTGCAGGCCGAGGACGCGGGCGCGGTCGACGTTGCGCCGCTGGGAACCGGTGCCGCCGGGCGGCAGGGTGCCGAAGATGGCGGCGATCTCGGCCGGGTCGGTGACCGGGACGTTGGCGATGGCGTCGTCGATCCAGTGGTGGAACAGGGTTGCGCCAAGTTCGAGGCAGGGTGCCGGGCGCCAGTTGAGGCCCGCCTCGATGCTGCGGAAGCGCTCGGGGTCGAGCCGCGGGTTGGCCTCGGTCAGGTCGTTGCGGACGCGGAAAGGCCGGTGCAGCTCGTTGAGCGTCGGCAGGCGGTAGCTGGAGGAAAGCGCGAGGCGGGCGCCGAGCCCGGCGGTCAGCTCGCGCTCGAGGGCCAGCGCCGCGGAGGGTTCCCAGCCGCCGCGGCCGGCGGGGAAGTCGGCCCGCAGCAGCGCTCCGGTGGGGATGGAGAACTCGAGGCGCCTGCCGTCGCCGAGCTGCCAGCGGTCGAGCCGCAGGCTGGCGTCGATCCCGGTCGCGGCGTCCGGTTCCCAGCGCGCCGCGGAGAACACGCCGGCGGTCGACTGCGTGCCGCCGGCCCGGCGGCGCCGGAAGCCGCCGGCGTCCTCGTTGGTCTCGCCGTCGAGCAGGCGCAGGTCGCCGCCGAGGGTCAGCTGCAGCGCCTCGCCGGCCCGCTGCCGGACCACGAGGGCCCCGCCGATGCCCTCGCCGGGGACGTGGAACTGGTCGAGGGCCGGGCGCTCGCCCGCGCGGGCCGGGTCGACCGAGCTGAAGACGGAGGCAAAGCGACGGCGTTGGTAGTAGCCCAGCGCCTGCCACGAGGAGTCGCCGTCCTCGGCGGTGACGCGGAGCGAGGCGTCGAAGGCCTCGGTTGCGTTGCCGGTCAGCGGCGTGCCATTGCCACGATGTTCCTCGTAGAAGGAGAGGGCCGGCTCGACCGTCAGGTGGTCGCCCGGGCGCAGGGTCAGGCGCAGGTCGGCGCCGTCGAAGCGCAGGTCGAGGCGGCGGTCGATGGCGCCGCGCCGGGCGGGGTCGACCACCTGGAAGCCCTCGCTGCGCAGGCCGAAGCCGGACAGGGCCACGGCGACGCGGCCGCTGTCGCCGACGATGCCGCCCCCGGCGCGGGCGCCGTGGGTGGCGTGGCTGCCCAGGGTGATCCCGGCCCAGCCGCCGTCGCCGATCGCGCCGCGGGTCATGCGGATGCTGCCGGCCGGGCTGAGGTTGCCCCACACGGCGGACTCGGCGGCGGGGGCGATGGCGAGCGAGTCGAGGGTCGCGGGGTCGAAGCGGGTCCACGGGATCCAGCCGCCGAAGGGGTCGTTCTGCGGGATGCCATCGAGCAGCACCAGGCTGCGCGAGGCGGCGGTGGCGCCGGTGCGGCGCAGGCTCGTGCCGCTGGCCGTCGGGTTGGCGAAGATGCCGGACTGGTTGCGGTAGAGCGAGAACGCGGGGTCGCTGGCGAGGAGCTCGTCGACACTCCGTGGCGCGAAGCCGGCGATCTCCGCGGCCTCCCACAGGCGCAGGCTTTCCCGCGGCGCGGACTCGCGGCCGGCGAGGACGACGGTGGCGGGCAGGGTGTCGGTCGCCTGCTGGGCGGCGAGGGCGAGCGGGAGGAAGAGCAGGACGCGCACGGGTCGGATTGGCGGGATCGCCCGACCGGCGCCGGACGGACGCCGGCGGGTTCAGTAGCCGCGCCAGAACAGCAGGGCGCAGACGAGCACGGCGGCGCCGTAGGCGAGGCCGCCGAGCGAGAGCGCCTTCCAGCGGCCCGGGGTGGCCATGGCCCAGTTGACGCTGTCGCGGAACAGGTAGGGCATGCCGACCCAGTAGAGCGACTTGATGATCAGGGCGTAGGCGAGGAGCGGGATGAGCAGCCGGCTCGCCGGGTCCTTGAGGAAGGCGGACTCGAGGAGCGGCGCGGCGACCATCAGCCCGAGCAGGCCGAGCGCGCGGACGGCGAGGAACTCCTTCACCGCGAGGGCGACGAAGACGATCGTCAGCGGCACGGCGACGCGCAGGAACGGCTTGGCCTTGTCGAACTCGCCGAGGTCCATGGCGAGGAAGTCGAGCGAGCCGCCCTTGGGGGCGACGATCAGCCAGAACCAGATCAGGCCGAAGCCGAGGAGGACCTGGCCGAGCTGCTGGTTGCGCGGGAAGCGCTTGAGGAACTGCTGCACCGGCCCGGGCCGGAGCAGCATGACGAGGTGCAGGCCGATGAGCCACAGGGCGAGGACGATTCCGGTCCCGAAAAGCGGCAGCTTTTCGTAGGCGTGCATGGCTTGGGCCGGATTCATGTGGGCCGGGGATTAGGCGAGGGCGGGCGCTTGGACAAGGAGGAAGTCCCCCGCGGGGGCCCCGCCGGGAGGGGCTTTCCGACTTCCCGACCTCCCGGTCCGCGCCGGATTTGGCGGATTCCGGAGGGGGCGGACGCTCCGCGGGTCTGCCCTTGCCAGCCCGAGGGGCGGCGGCGATGCTCCGCGCCATGTTCAAGTTCCTCCTGCCGCGGTGGAAGAAGGATGCCAAGCTCCTCCACAAGGGCAGCAAGAAGTTCATCCACTACAAGCGCGACCTGCTCTCGGCGGACCGCATCGCCGAGATCGAGTCGCGGCGCGCCGACCTGATGGAAGCGGTGAAGCGGGGCGATCGCTCCGGCGCGGAGGAGGCCGGCAAGCAGTTGCGGGCGACCTGCGAGCAGGCCCTTCCGCGGGTCCTCAAGCAGACCTGGTGGGAGGAGAACGTCGAGGTGCTGTTCGTCGCGCTGGTGGTCGCCCTGGGCATCCGCGCCTACCTGCTCCAGCCGTTCCGGATCCCGACCGGGTCGATGCAGCCGACCCTCAATGGGATCATCGCCGTGAACCATGGCCCGGACGACGACTTCAAGCGGCCCTGGTTCGGCCAGCGGCTGGCCGAGAAGCTGCTGCGCGGGCGCAGCTACCGCGACATCGTGGCCGAGTCGGACATGAGCATCCTGCCCGGCCGCCAGGGCATCCGCGAGGCCAACTTCCTGCTCCTGACCCGCACCAAGCTCTACTTCGACAACGGCCAGGTGGTCACGGTCCCCGCGGCGGCCGGCGAGGCCCAGCGGCTGGTCTACCACGACCCGAATGGCGACGAGGTCCCGGACCGCAAGCGCTTCGCCAAGGGCGACTCGGTGCTGCGCGGCTGGCTCGACTCGGGCGACCTCGTGCTGGTCGACAAGGTCAGCTACCATTTCCGCCGGCCGAAGCGCGGCGAGGTCTTCGTCTTCGACACCCGCGCGCTGCCCACCGACGGCACGGTCGCCGGGGCGATGGCCGGCCAGGGGGGCGGCACGCACTACATCAAGCGCCTCTGCGGCGTGCCCGGCGACGCCTTGTCGATCGATGCGCCCAACCTGCTCAACCACGGCCGCATCGTCCAGGAGCCGGGGATCCAGCGGGTGATCCGCCGCGAGGGCGAGTACGCCCGCTACCGCGACGGCCGGGCGCGGCCGGGCTACATCCTGGCGGATCCGAGCCAGCAGCAGAAATTCCCCTTTGCCCCGCTGGCGCGGGAAGGCGCGGTTTTCACGCTTGCCGACGAGGCCCCGGTCGGGCTGCGCGAGTATGCCGCGCTGGGCGACAACACGGCGAACTCGCTCGATTCCCGCTACTGGGGCGCCGTCCACGAGTTCAACCTCGCCGGCCCCGCCCTGATCACCCTGTGGCCCTTCACCAGCGGTCACTGGGGCTTCATCCGCTGACCTGCGCAGAAGCACGCATGGCTTCCGGGGCTGAAATCCGGGAGGATTCCGCTCCGTCCGATCCGCTCCGTCCGATCCGCCCCGCCCGTCCGCCCCGCCCGTCCGCCCGTCCGCCGATCCGCATGACCGAAGCTTCCGTCATCACCCGCCAGGCGAAGTCCAACCTCGCCTTCGCGTTGCACATCCTGCCCAAGGAGCGGCGCGACGATGCCGTGGTCTTCTACGCCTTCTGCCGGGTGGTCGACGACCTCGCCGACGACCTCGAGCGCTCGCTCGAGCACCGCGAGGCCGGCCTCGAGGCCTGGCGCAGGGGGCTCGAGGAGGGATTCGACCAGCCGAACGAGCTGCAGCGCGAGGTGCTCGCGATGCAGCAGCGCCGCGGAATCCCGACCGAGCTGCTGGTCGCGATCATCGACGGCTGCCGGATGGACCTCCGGCCGCAGCGATTCCGCACCTGGGAGGAACTCTCCGGCTACACCTGGAAGGTCGCCTGCTCGGTCGGCCTGGTGGCGGTGCGGATCTTCGGCAGCGACGACGGGACCTGCGAGGACTACGCGGTGGCGCTCGGCCACGCGCTGCAGCTGACCAACATCATCCGCGACGTCTCCGAGGACCTCGCCAACGGCTCGCGGATCTACCTGCCGCTGGATGACCTCGAGCGCTTCGACTACAGCGAGGAGGAGCTTGTCGGCAAGGTCCACGACGAGCGCTTCGTGCGGCTGATGGAGTTCGAGGCCGGGCGGGCGGACCAGTTCTACCGCGAGGCCGGCCTGCGGCTGCCGGAGGAGGCCCGCAAGGTGATGGTGCCGGCGGAGATCATGCGCGAGATCTACGGGGCCCTGCTCGACAAGATGCGCGAGGACCGCTTCCAGGTGTTCGATCGGCGATATCGACTTTCCAAAGCCCGCAAAATGGCGATCTTTTCCAAGCACCTCGTGCTGCGCAACTCGCACACGCCCTGAGCCGGGTGATATTCCGCGGCCTTGCGGTGCGTTTCCTAGCAATGACCCATCCTCCCATGAGAGCGACCTCCCTCCTTGTCCTTTCGCTGCTTGCCTTTCCCGTCCTCTCGTCCTGCCGCGCCTACCAGGCGGGCCAGAGCCGGGGCTACCAGATCGAGTGGGGGCCGGAGGAGCTCGTCCCGGTCGGCCCGCCGCGCGACTACGCACGCTATGGCATCATACCTGACGGCGGTTCCGACGGCTACTCCGCCAAGGGGCCGATGGCGGCCGCGGACTCCTACCCGGTGGCGCGGCGCACCACCCGGGTCGGCTTCGTGGAAAACCCCTACGCCGAGGACCGGCTGCTCAACGTCTCCGGCTACGAGAGCGGCCAGCTCGTCAGGGATCCCGAATCGGGCGGGGTCTTCCGGGTGCCCTGAGGGGTCCCGCCGGCCGGCGGCGGGAAACTTGGCGCTTGGATCTTGCCGCCGCGGGCCATTGACTCCGCGCCATGTCCGCCACGCGCCCCGACGGTCGCCAACCCGACCAGCTCCGCCCGATTTCCTTCGTTCCCGACGTGGCGCCCCACGCGCTCGGCTCGGTGCTGGTCTCCTTTGGCGACACCCGGGTGATCTGCTCGGCGAGCGTCGAGGATGACGTGCCGCGGTGGATGCGCCACCAGAAGGTCGCCGGCGGCTGGCTGACGGCGGAGTACTCGATGCTGCCCTACTCGACGCTGAGCCGGAAGCCGCGCGACATCTCGCGCGGTCGCCTCGATGGCCGCTCCTCCGAGATCCAGCGGCTGATCGGCCGCTCGCTGCGCGCGGTGACCGACCTCGGCAAGCTCGGCCAGCGCACGATCTGGATCGACTGCGACGTGCTGCAGGCCGACGGCGGCACCCGCACCGCGTCGATCACCGGGGGCTGCGTGGCCCTGGCGATCGCGCTCAACCGCCTGATGGGCGAGGGCAAGCTCAAGGACTTCCCGCTGCGCCAGCTCGTTTCCGCGGTGTCGTCGGGGGTCTTCGCGGACACCCCGGTGCTCGACCTGAACTACCCCGAGGACAAGGACGCCACGGTGGATTTCAACGTCGTGATGACCGAGGGCGAGGAGTTCGTCGAGGTCCAGGGCAGCGGCGAGGAGGCGGTCTTCTCCGGCGCGCAGATGAGCGCGATGCTCGAGCTCGCCGGCAAGGGTTGCCGCGAGCTGTTCACCCTGCAGAAGCAGGCCATCCTCGAGGCCGACCGCCCAGGCGGCGACGCCCTGGCCAGCCTGGCCGGCGCGTTCGGCGGGAGGTGATCGTGGCGGTATTGGCGGGAGCGGAGCGGGTGGGCGGTGCGCACCGGCGGGACGCGCGCGCCGCTCAGCGGATCTCCGCGGCGCCGAAATACGGCACCAGGGCCTCGGGGAGCCGGATCGAGCCGTCGGGCTGCTGGCCCTGCTCGAGCACCGCGACGTAGAGCCGCGGCAGCGCGGTGCCGGAGCCGTTGAGGGTGTGGCAGAAGCGGTTCTTGCCCTCGCCATCCTTGAAGCGGAGCTTCATCCGGCGGGCTTGGTAGTCGGCGAAGTTCGAGCAGCTCGAGACCTCGAGGTATTTCCCCTGGCCCGGCGCCCACACCTCGATGTCGTAGGTGCGCGTCGCGGAAAATCCGAGATCGCCGGTGCACAGCTCGATCGTGCGGTGGTGCAGGCCGAGCTTCTGCAGCGCCGCCTCGGCATGGCCGGTGAGTTCCTCGAGCACCTCGAAGGAGTGGTCGGGGTGGACGACCTGGACCAGCTCGACCTTGTCGAACTGGTGCACCCGGATGATCCCGCGGTTGTCGCGCCCGGCGCTGCCGGCCTCGCGGCGGAAGCAGGGCGTGTGGGCGCACAGCTTCTTCGGCAGCTCGGCCTCGGCGAGGAGGGTGTCACGGTAGAGGTTGGTGACCGGGACCTCGGCGGTCGGGGCCAGGAACATCTGGTTGCAGCCGGCCTCGTCGGGGTCGGTGCCGTACATGTCGTCCTCGAACTTCGGCAGCTGGCCGGTGCCCTCCATGCACTCGCGGCGGATGACGTGGGGGACGTTGACCTCCTCGTAGCCGTGCTCGCCCGATTGCAGGTCGAGGAGGAAGGCGATGAGCGCCCGCTCGAGCCGCGCGCCGGCGCCGCGGTAGACGGCGAAGCCCGAGCCCGAAATGCGGGTGGCGTCGTCGATCGAGATCAGCCCGAGCGCCTCGGCGAGCTCGAGGTGGTCCCTCGCCCCGTCGATCGCCGGCTTTTCCCCCCACTCGCGCACCACCGGGTTGGCCTCCTCGTCCTCGCCGACCGGGCAGCCCTCGTGCGGCAGGTTCGGGATGTTGAGGAGGAGCTCGTTCTGGCGGCCGGTGGCCTGCTCGGACTCGCTGTCGAGGGCGGCGATCTTCTCGTTGATGGCGCGGACCTCGGCCTCGATCGCCGCGGTGTCCCCGCCCTTCGACTTGAGCATGCCGATCTGCCTCGAGGTCTGCTTGCGCTCGGACTGCAGCTTCTGCTTGTCGGTCTCGGCGCGCCGGCGCGTCTCGTCGCAGGCGAGGACCTCGTCGATCAGGCTCCAGTGGTCGCCGCCACGGGTCTTGAGGCGGGCGCGGACGGCGTCCGGGTTGTCGCGGATCTCGCGGATGTCGAGCATGGCGGGGAGGCTCTACCGGAACGAGCGCCCGAGGTCCACCGCGGATCTCGTCGCGACCGCGGGCCTCATCGGTTCTCCTGGCGCCGGCGCATGTAGTCGATCGCCTTGTGGGCGCGGTCGGCGACGTCGTCGCCGTGCTCCTCCGCGGTCAGCGGGGTGATCAGCTCGATCGCCCAGTCGGCCGACTCGCGCCCGGCCAGGCCGTTGATGATCTTGAGCTTCTCCGGGTCGCTCCTGGCCACCTCGACCAGCCGGCCCCACAGGCGGGTGTCGTCCTCCGGCTTCGCCTCGCGGTTCGGCCGGACGAGGAACTGGTAGGCGGCGTCGAAGCTGCGGTCCCGCAGGCTGCCGTCGGGCAGCGGGCCGAGGAAGCCGAGCAGGACCTCGAACATCGACTCGTCCGGCCAGTTCCGCGCGGCCTCCAGCGCGGCCAGCTGCTGGAACTGGTCGTCGGAATTCAGCGCCTCGGTGACGATCTCGCGGGCCTTCGGGCTGGCCGTGCGACCGAGCAGGCGGAGCATGGCCAGGCGGACCTCGCGGGTGGTGCTGCCGCGGTGGGCGGCGGCCAGCTTGTCGCCGTGGCGCTCGGGGTTGGGACTCTCCTCGAGGATCCGCGCCGCGGCGTCCTCGGCGGCCCGCCGCACGGACTCGTCGGTCGACAGCTGGATCAGCGAGAGGAAGGGGTCGAGGTGCTCACCCGAGGCCGCGGCGCCGGCCGACTTGACGGCCGCGGCGGCGAGGGAGGGGTCATCGGTCGAGCGGGCGAAGTCGAGCAGATCGTCGATGATCAGCGGGTTGCGGCGCATCAGCAGCACCCGCCCGATCAGGTCCTTGCGGGCCTCCGTCGGGAGCGGCTCCCCGGTGGCGAACTCGAGGATCCGCTGGTCGATCCGCGTGCCGTCCTTCGCCTGCGCCAGCGAAAGGGCCTTGTAGACCGCCGGGCGGTCCCGGTTGCTGCCGATCCTGACCGAGGAGAGCAGGACCTCGAGTTCGCGCTTGGTGACCGGCAGCTCGGTCGCCGCGGGGTCGCCGGCGACCTCGACCAGGCGGTTGTAGGTCTCGTTGGCCTCGTTGCTTCCGGTCCGGTTGAGCAGCAGCACGGCGAAGACGATCAGCAGCACGCCGGCGATGCCGGCGATGGCCATCTTGGCGCCCTGGCTCATCCCGGCCTTGCGCCGCATCGTGGGAAGGGCCGCCGCCGCGGGCGCTCCCGGTGCCTGATCGTAACGGGTCGGGGCGGCGGTGGCCAGCGGGGTGGTCGGGATGGGAACGGATCCGCCGGCCTCCGGCACCGCCACCGGAATCGGCGCCGTGGCGGCCGGGTCGGGCGCGCCGGGCGCCGCCTCGGGGTTCTCGTGGGGGTGCAGCGAGGTGGTGTGCAGGCTCGGCGGGGCGCCGGACGGCGGTGCCAGCGGCTTGGGCGGCCTCGCGAGGGTCGCGGCCGGCTCGGGCTCCGGTTCGGGCTCCGAGCCGGGAATCACCAGGCGGGGACGCCTCGGGGCGGATTCCTCGGTCTGCTGGATCGTCTGGGTGTTCGGCTGGTCGAGGGTGATGAAGCTCTGCAGCGCCTCGCGGGCGTTCGCCGGCCGGTCGTCGGGGTCGCGGTTGACGTGCCACATGATCCACTCGTCGATCCACTTCGGGATGTCCTTGCGAATCTCACTGAGCGGGGTGATGCGATGCTCGAGGTGGGCCGCCATCACCTGCGGGCCGGTCTCGCCCTGGAAGGGCATCTCGCCGGCCAGCGCCGTGTAGTAGACGCAGCCGATGGCATACATGTCGGTCCGCGCGTCGACCGGCTTGCGCTCGAATTGCTCCGGCGCCATGAAGAAGATCGACCCGAGCACGGCGTCGTTCTCGTCGGTCTCCTGCAGGCTCGGCGTGGGGCTGAAGCGGGCGAGGCCGAAGTCGACGATCTTGGCCTGGAACTTCCCCGAGGGCAGCCAGTTGAGCATCACGTTCGAGGTCTTCAGGTCCTGGTGGATCAGCCCGAGGTCCTGGGCGGCGATCATGCCCTCCTGGATCTGCAGGCACAGCTCGCGGAAGTCCTCCCAGGTCAGCGGGGCATCCTCGACGATCTCGTCGAGCGTCCGGCCGGTGATGAGCTCCATCACGACGAAGGGACCGTCCTCGTCGCCGTCGACATCGTAGACGGTGACGATGTTGGGATGCTGCATCGCGGCGAGCGTGGCGCTCTCCTTGGTCAGCTGGCGGGTCGCCTCCTCCTCCTGGCCCTCCTCGGTGACGATCCGCTTCAGGGCGACCTCGCGGTTCAGGCTGCGGTCCCAGGCGCGATAGACGGCACCTGCCCCGCCCTCGCCCAGCTTTCCCCGGATTTCGTAGCGATCCTGCATCGAGACTTCCCGATACAACTGACGCCGGTGGCGCCCGACCGCAACGCTGAATCACGTTCTTGCGGGAATGGCCCGCGTCTTGGCCCGCGTCTTGGCTCGTGCCTTGCCAGCCGACCGGGGGCGGTCATGCTCGGCCGGTGCCGGAGGAGCTCTTGCGGGAAAGGTTTGGGCTGCGCTCGTTTCGCCCGGGGCAGCGCGAGGTGATCGACGGCCTGCTGGACGGGCGGCCGATGCTGGCGGTGTTCCCGACCGGCGGAGGGAAGTCGCTTTGCTACCAGCTCCCGGCGCTGATGCTCGAGGGACTCACGCTGGTGGTCTCGCCGCTGATCGCGCTGATGAAGGACCAGGTCGAGGGCCTCGCCGCGCGCGGGATCGCGGCGGCGCGGCTCGACTCGACCCTCGACCGCGGCGGCTACGAGGCGGTGATGGACGCGCTCGAGCAGGGCACCATGCGCCTGCTCTTCGTCGCCCCGGAGCGCCTTGCCAACGAGGGCTTCCGCCGCCGCCTCGGACGCCTGCGCATCGCCATGGTCGCCGTCGACGAGGCCCACTGCATCTCCGAGTGGGGCCACAACTTCCGCCCCGACTACCTCAAGCTGGCGCGCACCTGCCGCGAGCTCGGGGTGTCGCGCGTCCTCGCCCTCACGGCCACCGCCACCCCCTCGGTGGCCGGGGACATCCGCCGCGAGTTCGGAATCGCGGAGGGCGACCAGGTCCAGCTGAGCTTCCACCGGCCGAATCTCGACCTGCGGGTGGCGGCGGTGGCGGCCGCGCGGCGCGACGAGCACCTGCTCGGGCGGCTGCGCGAGGTCGGCGGCCCCGTGGTGGTCTACGTCACGCTCCAGCACACCGCCGAGCGGGTCGCCACCTTCCTCAAGCGCAACGGCCTCGCGGCGCAGGCCTACCACGCCGGGCTGCCGGACGAGTTCCGCGCCGCCGCGCAGGAGGGCTTCATGGCGGGAAATACGAGGATCATCGTCGCCACGATCGCCTTCGGCATGGGCATCGACAAGGCCGACATCCGCGCCGTGTTCCACTACAACCTGCCGAAGTCGCTCGAGAACTACACCCAGGAGACCGGCCGTGCCGGGCGCGACGGGGAGCCCTCGGTCTGCGAGCTGCTCGCCTGCGGCGACGACCTGGTGACGCTGGAGAACTTCATCTACGGCGACACGCCGACGCCGCGCGCGGTGCGCAACCTGGTCGACCACGTGCTGCGGCTCGGCGACGAGTTCGACGTCTCGCCGTACGAGCTCTCGGTGGTCAACGACATCCGCCCGCTGGTGGTGGGCACCCTGCTGACCTACCTCGAGCTCGAGGGGGTGATCGAGGCGACGCGGCCGTTCCACGCCACCTTCCAGGTCCGCCTGCTGCGCGAGCTCGACCGGGTGCTCGCCGGCTACGACCCGGCCCGCCGCGACTTCCTGCGGCGGATCTTCGCCGCCGCCCGGGAGGGGCGCAGCTGGACGACCTTCGACCTCGCCGCGGTGGCGCTCGAGACCGGCGAGGACCGCATGCGGATCGCCACCGCGCTGGGCCACCTCGAGGAGGCCGGCGACGTGATCCTGAAGCGCATGGGGCGCCGCCAGGGCTACCGGATGAAGCGCGACGCGGTCGACATCGGCGCCATCGCCAGCCGGCTCGACGAGCGCTTCCGGCGCCGCGAGGAGGCCGACCTCAGGCGGCTCGGCCAGGTCGTCGCCCTGGCCACCCACGACGGCTGCCTGACGCGCTTCGTCGCGCGCCATTTCGGCGAGGACCTGGGCGCGGGCTGCGGCCACTGCGAACGCTGCCGCGGCGTGGCGCCGGAGCCGCTGCCGCGCCGCGTGCCCGAAGCGGTCCGTGGCGACGAGCTGGCGATGGTGCAGGCCCTGCGCGGCGAGGGCCACGCCGCGCTCGCCTCGCCGCGCCAGCTGGCGCGCTTCCTCTGCGGCATCACCAGCCCGGCGGCAACCCGCGCCCGGCTAACCCGCCACGACGCCTTCGGCCTGCTCGAGCGGCTGCCCTTCGAGGACGTCCTCGCCCAGGCGGAAACCCTGATTTGAGGGAGATCCGGGCTGACATCGCCCACCGCGGGCCTATGTTGGCCGGATCATGGGCAAGAAGGACAAGGGCAAGGCCGGGGACAAGGACGCCAAGATCGAGAAGATCGAGAAGATCGACAAGCTCGACAAGAAGACCTACCGCAAGGAGCTCGAGCGGCTGCAGGTCGAGTTGTGCAAGCTGCAGTCGTGGGTGGTCCGCACCGGTGCCAAGGTCGCGGTGATCTTCGAGGGCCGCGACACCGCGGGCAAGGGTGGCGTGATCAAGCGCATCGTCGAGAAGGTCAGCCCGCGGGTGTTCCGGGTCGTCGCCCTGCCGGCGCCCAACGACCGCGAGAAGTCGCAGTTCTACTTCCAGCGCTACGCCGCCCACCTGCCCGCCGCGGGCGAGGTCGTCATCTTCGACCGCAGCTGGTACAACCGCGCCGGCGTCGAGCCGGTGATGGGCTTCTGCAGCGAGGAGGAGTACGAGGAGTTCCTGCTGATGTGCCCGGCCTGGGAGATGGCGCTCATCCGCTCCGAGATCCGCCTGATCAAGTATTTCCTGGTGGTCAGCCCCGAGGAGCAGCTGAAGCGCTTCGAGTCGCGCATCGAGGAGCCGACCAAGCAGTGGAAGTTGAGTCCCATGGATCTCCACGCGCGCGATAAGTGGTACGACTACTCGAGGGCCTACGACCGGATGTTCACCGCCACCGACACCACCCACGCGCCGTGGAACCTGGTGCGCTCGGACGACAAGAAGCGCGCCCGGCTCAACTGCATCAACCACCTCCTCGCACAGATCCCCTACGAGGGATTCGAGCCGATCGACGTCGAGTTGCCGCCGCTGCAGGACCGCAACGGCTGCTCGGACGAGGTGATGCTCAAGGAGCGCAACTTCGTCGATGAGCGCTTCTAGTGAGCCAGTGAGCCAGTGAGCCAGTGAGCCAGTGAGCCAGTGAGGCGGTGGGACGTTGACTAGGCGGGGAAGAAGTGCCGCAGTGCCTCGAGGCAGCCGGCGGCGTGCGCGGCGGTCGCCTGGTAGCCGCCGAGGGCGGCGACGTGGGCGCGCACCTCGGCCACGGCGTTGGCCGGGCAGGCGAACATGGCGGCGGCGTCGGGGTGGAGCATGCCGAGGTCGTTGTGGCTGTCGCCGACGGCGAAGCAGGACGCCGGGGCGACCCCGAAGTGGCGGGCGACCTCGCCCAGACTACTGCCTTTGTGGTAGTTCCGGTGGCCGAAGCGCAGCCAGATCGAGTTGCGCTGCCAGCCGAGCAGCGGTTCGCCGGCGGCGAGCTCCATGACCCGCGCGGCGATCCACTCCATTTCCTCCTCGGTGCGGGCGACCAGCCCGGCGGGCTCGCCCTGCTGGACGATCCAGGTCGCCCCGGTGTGCTCTTCGACCTCGCGGCGGATCACCTCGAGGGTCGCGGCGACCTCGACGAAGAAGCGCCGGTGTTCCTCCTCGAGGCGGCTCATCCACGGTTCGTGGGGGGTCCAGCGGGCGCCGGGGGCGGGCAGCCAGACCTCGCGCTCGCGGGCGACGACCCAGTCCGGGGCGAAGGGGAAGCCGCTTTCCTCGAGCCCCTCGGCGAGGTGCTCGATCGAGCGGCCGGTGTTGATGCCCCAGACCGCGCCGTGGTCCTCGCGCAGGCGGCGCAGGCAGTCGAAGACGGCCGGATCGACCGGCGGATCCGTCGCCGGATCGTGCAGGCTGCCATCGAAGTCGAACGACAACACGTGGCGCGGCGTGGGCGGGGGCGCGAGCGGGTTCACGGCCGGGCGTTAGCACGGCTGGTGGCGGCCGGCCAGTCCGGTGTCCTGCCGGGAGCAGGGGAGGCCGGTCCTCGACGGTGACGGATCACTCGGATGAGTCGGATCATTCGGGAATGGGAATCGCCCGGGGCGGGGCGGCGGGCTCCTCGACCACCCGGGCGGGTGGGGGCTCCTCAACGGGCCGGGCGGCGGGCTCCTCAACAGGCCGGGCGGGCGGGGGCTCCTCAACCACCCGGGCCCGTGGTGCCGCGGGCTCCGGCTCCGCCACCGGGGTGGCGCGCGGCGGCGGGTCCTCCGCCGCGACCGCAGGGGGAGTGCTCTCCTCCCGGCGGGGCGGGGTTCCGGCGGGCTTGTCCCGGCCCGGCGGGGGAATCGTCGGGCGGACCCGCTGCGGCTTCTGCTCGATGGACACCGCGGGTCCGGCGGGCGGTCGCTCGCGACGCATCTTGATCTCGACGCGGCGGTTCGGCGCCTGCTCGTCGACGCTGCCACCGGCGACGATCGGCTGCGACTCGCCGAAGCCGCGGGTGATGATGCGGGTCGGGTCGAGCCGCAGCGAGTCGACGAGGTAGCTCTTCACCGCGGCCGCGCGCCGCTGCGACAGGTCGAGGTTGAAGGCGTCGCCGCCGTGCAGGTCGGTGTGACCCTCGATCCAGCAGAACAGCTGCGGGTTGCGCTCGACGAGGAGAGCGAGCTTCATCAGCCCCACGCGCGCGCTCTCGCGCAGCTCCGCGCTGTTGTATTCGAAGAGCAGGTCGCTCGGCAGCATCGTCTTGCTGCCGAGCAGGACGTCCTCGGGAAGCCCGATCAACTCGTCCAGGCTGACCGCGCCGTCGAGGGCGCCCTCGTCGCTGTTGCCGTCGTTGCCGCGGCGGATGATTTCCTCGGTGACCTCGTCGAGCGAGGCATCGGGGTCCTCGACGGCCCCCGGGTCCACGGTGATCTGGCCCTCCGCGGCGGGCGGCAGCGGATCCTCGGTGCTGCCCATCTCGTCGAGGTCGGTGGGCAACTCGAAGTCCAGCTCGGTGACCTCGCCGGCGGCCTCCGGCGAACCCTCGGCGGTGGCCGGCGCGCCGGCCTGCAGCGCGAAGCTCGGGTCGACCACCTCGGTGCTCAGGTCGAGCTCGGTGTTCTCGGGGAGCTGGGCGAGGAGGTCGATTTCATCGAGCAGGGCGGCGGCGTCCTCGGGCTGGACCGGCTCGGGGGTGTCGGGGATCAGGCGGAGGTCCGGCGGCAGGACCTCGACGCGCTGAATGTCGAGCGGTGCGGTGCGCAGCTCCTCGGCGGCCTCGAAGCCGAGGGCGACCCGGACGTGGCCGAGGGTCAGGAAGGCGGCGATGTGGATCAGGACGGCGAGCAGGAACGCCACGGCGACCCACCAGCCCAGATGGTCGGGTCCCGGGAGGCGCGTCGGACGGTCGAATTGACGGTCCCGCCAGCTGTAGCTTTCCGCCATGGACTAAGGGTAGTTCGGGGGGATGAATGTGACAATCTTGGGCTTTACAAGCGTGACCGGTGTTGGCACTGGCGCTGCTCATCCCTGAAGCGACATGCCTGCCAAGAAAGTTTCCAAGAATCCGGCCAAGAAAGCCGCCAAGAAAGCCGCCAAGAAGGCCCCGAAGAAGCCGGCCGCCAAGGCCGCCCGGAAGGGGGCCAAGAAAGCCGCCGGCAAGCCGGACAAGAAGCCCAAGGACGGCAAGAAGAAGGACAAGGACAAGGGCAAGGCCACGCCGAAGGCGGCGGCCAAGCCCGAGAAGCCGCAGGTGGCCCTCAAGCAGGCCGCCAAGGCGATGGGCCGAACGACGGCCGCCGACCCCGACGCCGTGCGCCACTCTGCCTACCTCAACTTCCGCTCGCGCCTCGAGAAGGGCGAAGCGGGTGACGAGATGGGCGACTGGCTCGACGCCGAGCGCCGTCACCGCGGCTCCTGAGCCTGCCCGACCTTTGCGCTTTTCGCGGCGAGTCGCCCTGTTGAGACTCCGCCGCGTGAAGCAGCAATCGAAGCAGCAGACCATCGGCCTCGGACTGGCCGGCCTCGGCACCGTCGGTTCCGGGGTCGTGATCGCCCTGGAGCGCAATGCCGACCTGATCTCCGACCGCACGGGCGGCAACGTCCGCATGGCGGTCGAGAAGGTGCTGGTGCGCGACCCGGCGAAGCCGCGGCCGGTGACGATCGATGCCGCCAAGCTGACCACCGACTGGCGCGAGGTCGTTGACGACCCGGCGGTGGCCATCGTGGTCGAGCTGATCGGCGGCACCGACACGGCCTTCGAGATCGTCGCGGCGGCGCTGAAGGCGGGCAAGCCGGTGGTCACCGGCAACAAGGCGCTGCTCGCCGAACGCGGGGTCGAGCTGTTCGCGTTGTCGCGCGAACACGACACGCCGATCCACTTCGAGGCGGCGGTCGCCGGGGGGATCCCGATCATCAAGACGGTCCAGGAAAGCTTCGTCGGCAACCGGATTCACTCGATGATCGGCATCATCAACGGCACCTCCAACTACATCCTCGAGCGCATGACCGAGGCCGGCCTGGACTTCGCCGAGGCCCTCAGGGAGGCGCAGGAGCTGGGCTATGCCGAGGCCGACCCGGCGCTCGACGTCAACGGCTGGGATGCCGCCCACAAGGCGATCCTGCTCGCCTCGCTGGCCTACGGCTTCGCCATCGACCCGGAGCGGGTCCACGTCGCCGGGATCGAGCAGGTCAGGCCGACCGACATCGAGTTCGCGACCCGCCTCGGCTACGTGGTCAAGCTTTTGGCGGTGGTGCGCGAGCACCCGGGTGGCGAGGTCGAGTTGCGGCTGCAGCCGTCCTTCATCCCGAAGAGCCACATCCTGGCGAGCGTCCACGGTGTCTTCAACGCGGTGGCGGTGCACGGCGACGCCGCCGGGGAGTCGCTCTTCTACGGCCGTGGAGCGGGCCAGGACCCGACCGCCTCGTCGGTCGTCGGCGACCTGGTCGAGGCGGCCCGCGGGCTGCACTCGGAGCACGGCCACCGCGGTTTCCTGCCCTACCGCGAGGACGGCCGGCTGATGCCGGTCGAGGACACTTCCACGGCCTACTACGTGCGTTTCGACGTCACCGACCGGCCCGGGGTGATCGCCCAGATCGCGCAGCTCCTTGCCGACGCCGGGATCGGCATTTCCGGCACCCACTCGCCGGTCGACCCGGAGAGCCCCGACGCCGAGTTCGTCGACATGGTCTTCCTCCTGCACAGCTGCCCCTTCGGCCAATTGAGCCGCACGCTGGAAAAGATCGAGGCCCTCGACTGCATCAACAGCGCACCGGTGGTGTTCCGGATCGAGAGGCTGTGAGGCGGTCGGCGCTGGCCTCGGGCCCCGCGGCGGGGCATGTTGCGCGGCGATGCCGGGCGAGCGACTGACTGCCGACGATTTCACCCGCAGCCCGGTGGACTGCGCCCGCGGGCTGGTCGGCGCGCGGTTTCGCTGGAACGGCTGCAGCGGGCGGGTCGTCGAGGTCGAGGCCTACGCGGCCGAGGGCGACCCGGCCTGCCACACCTTCTCCCGTCCGAGTGCGCGGCGCTTCGTGGCCGCGCATCCACCGGGAACCGCCTATGTCTACCTGAACTACGGGGTCCACTGGTTGTTCAACATCCTGGTTGCCGGGCCGGAGGGGGCTGGTTTCGTGCTGTTCCGCGCGCTCGAGCCGCTCACCGGGGTGGCGGCGATGCGCCGCCGGCGTGCCCGCCGGGACCTCCGCGAGCTCTGTTCGGGACCCGGAAAGCTCACCCAGGCGCTGGCGATCCGCGAGGAAGCCCACGGGCGGGAATTCCTCGGCGGCGGCCGCTGCGGCTTGTGGCGCGAGGACCCGGCGGGCGGAATCCAAGCGAGTCCGCGGATCGGAATCTCACGGGCCCGCGAGCTCGAGTGGCGCTTCACGCTCCGCGACAGCCCCTTCCTGAGCGCCCCGGCTCCGGGAGGAACTCGCTGAGGTTCAGGCTGGTACGGGTGATGGGAATCGAACCCACGTATCGAGCTTGGGAAGCTCGCGTTCTGCCATTGAACTACACCCGCCCGTTCAGCCGCGCCGGGGTTAGGGGAATGGCGCGGCGAAGACAACTCAATTCCCGCTGGAGGAAAGAAAAAAACCTCCGGGAAGCCCTGAGAAATCAATAAAAAAGCCTTGCCGGGGACCTTCGATGGCTGGTAGTTAGAGCCATCATCAGCGCGGGTATAGCTTAGTGGTAAAGCTCTAGCCTTCCAAGCTAGCTAGGCGGGTTCGATTCCCGCTACCCGCTTTGCGAGTCCGACTGCCGATCGAAATTCTGCTCAACGCCTGCCAAACGCCTGCCCAAACCTTGATCTGCCCAAGCCTTGATCAAAGCCTGACCCAAGCGCTGACAGAAATACTGACCGAACTGCCGACGGACTCACCACCAACCCAGTACGGAAAGACCCGACCCGAACCCGCGTAAAAAGCAGCTCCAAGCCGATTTGAAGCGCGAAAAACCACCGCAACAACCCAGCCACACACCCGCCTCCCTCCACCTCATTTTTTCCTCGCGATCCGGTTGACGCCGGTTCAACTTCCCGAAAGACCAATCCTATGAAAGCCACCTTCCGATTCGCCCTCCTGGCGGCAGCATTCTCGCTGCCGCTCAGTGCCGCCGAGAGCAATTGCCTCGAGGTTGCCGTCAGCGTGAAGCACGCCGTGACGGCCCAGCCCGCCAACGTTCTCGAGATCGTCGAGAAGCAACTGTCCGCCAATCCTGGTTGCGAGTGCGAGGTGGTGAAGGCGGCCATCGAGGCTGCGGAGGCGGATGCGGCCCTCGTCGCCAACATCGTCGAGACCGCGATTTCGATCTCTCCCGACCAGATGCGCCTCATCTCGCAGTGCGCGGTCGCCGTCGCTCCCGACTCGCTCAGCCAGGTTCAGGCCGTGCTCGGCCGCCTCGACCCGAACAAGGGCGAGGTCACCTACAGCTCGAAGGACGCCAAGTCGCCGAAGGATCCCATCGAGGTGAAGCCGGCTTGGAACCCGCTCGACTTCCCCGGTCAGGGACCGGTGGGCCCGAACCCGGGTGGCCCGGGTGGCTACCCCGTCATTCCTCCGGGTCTCCCGCCGACCGTGCCGCCGGTGATCAATCCGCCGGAAGGCACCCCGGTTGATCCGCGTCCGGGCAACGGCGACTACTACCCGCCCTTCTACGATCCGCGCACCGCTTCGCTCTGAACCCCCAGGCCGCTGCCCGGCCCCGGCCGAGGCAAACCTCCCCATCCATTCATCACCATCGCATGAAACGAAAACTCATTCTGGCCGCCGCCCTCAGTCCCCTTCTTGGAGCTGCCACTGCGCAAGAGGGTCTCTATTACATCGGCTCCGAAGCCCAGGAAAGCCTGCCCCTCAAGTGGGTCGTCGGTGCCAACCTGATCTACGACGACAACACCACCCCGACGGTGGCCGTCGGACCGGGCGCCAATGACGAGACGCTGTCGATCAATCCCTACGCCGGCGTTTCCTTCGTCAACATGACGCCGCAGTCGACCCTCGATGTCTACGCGCGATTCGGCCTGGTCTACTACTTCGACGAACCGGCCGGCTTCGGCAGCGACGACCTCTACCCGCAGGTCCGCGTTGGCTTGAACTGGACCCGCCGCTTCAGCGAGCGCCTCCGCTTCAGCACCCGCAACTTCGTCGCCTACGAGCTCGAGCCGGACTACTCCTACGGCTTCGCGACCACCCGCCAGCTCGATGCCTACCTCTACTGGCAGACCGACAACTCGATCGGTTATCGCTGGACCGAGCGCTTCGCGACCTACACCGGCTTCCGCCTGACGGGTCTCGACTACGACAGCGCCGTCACCAACGGCGACCGCTTCACCTGGGAGATCTACAACCAGTTCCGCTACCAGTTCACGCCCCAGACGGTCGGAACGCTGGATTACCGCTACGCCCAGACCGATGCCGATGGCCTCGCCGCGGATTCGGAGTCGCACTTCCTGCTGCTCGGTGTGGAGCATCGCTTCAGCCCGAACACGATCCTGGTCGCCCGCGCCGGTGCCCAGTTCAAGAAGACGGATGCCGCACTCGGTACGGACACCACGGCCCCCTACCTCGAACTGGCACTGCGCTCGCAGATCAACCAGAACTTCTCGGTTCGCGGCTTCGCTCGCTACGGCTCGGAAGTCTATGACACGACCCGTGCGGTCGTCAGCCCGGGCGGCGCCGGTCTCTACGACTTCGACGACCGCCGCACCTTCCGCCTCGGCATCTCCTCCGAGTATGCCTTCTCGGATCGCTTCAGCCTGTTCGGCGGTGTCGACTACATCCCGGCGAGCTTCGACGACGGCCGCTTGGTAGCCGCCACCGGTGGCGTGCCCCCGCTGACTGCCGGCGGCATCGACGAGGACCTCTTCAATGCCTACATCGGGGTCTCCGTCCAGATGACCGACTTCCTCTACGGCAGCCTGTCCTACAACTTCACCGACAGCAGCTCCGACTTCCCCGGCTTCTCCTACGACCGGAATCGGATCAGCCTCGGAATCCGCGCCGAGTTCGAGTAATCCACGACCCGGCAACGGACCGCTTCAGGAATACCTTAACAGAGAAACCAAGAAGCTTCTCAACGGAACTCCCGCAATGTCTCCATTGCGGGAGTTTTTCGTTTGAACCCCAACGGTCCCTGACCGATTAATTCCGCCCCGTATCCATCCATGAACCCCGAATCCAGTTCCTCATCGGAGGCAGCCCTTCACGCGGTCGACTATTGGCAGGTCATCAAGAACCGCTACGGCATCATCCTGCTGACCTTCCTGCTCGTCTTCATGACGGCGCTCGTCATCACCTCGGTGATGCCGAAGAAGTACGAGTCGACCTCGGTCGTCCAGGTCCAGGGCAGGACGCCCACGGTCGAGGTGATCCCCGGGATGGTGACCCGGAACTACTCCTCCAACAGCATGACCTTCTTCCCCACCGAGTTCGAGGTCATCAAGGCACAGAAGACCCTCGACATCGCGATCGAGGACCTCGACCTGGTCAACCGCTGGGGCATGGACCGCGAGAAGGTCCGCAAGGAGCTCGAGAACATGATCAGCGCGGAGAACATCCGCGGGACCGACCTCATCGAGATCCGCGTGCGCGCGTCGACCCCGTCCGACGCGCAGATGGTCGCCGAGAAGATCTCCGAGGCCTACCGCAAGCGTCGTACTGAGCTCGAGGGAGATCGCATCAACGTCGCGCTCGATGAGCTTCGCGAAGCGGTCCGGGCACAGGAGGACGCCGTGGAGGAGAAGCGCAAGGTGCTCACCATGATCATCCGCAACGAGGGGGTCATCTACGAGGGGTCCTTCCAGATGGGCCGCGGTGCCGCCGGCTGGAGCGACGCCGATGAAGCCACGGTGGCCGCCGAGGAATACACCCGGCTATCGAGCGAGAAGATCAAGCTGGAGAGCATGATCGAGACCCTGCTGCGCTACGACGGCGAGCAGCTGATGACCTACGCCGCCGGCCTGCAACTCCCCGAGAACATCATCCGCACGCTCCACCCGCAGTACCTCGAGGCGAAGCGCCAGTTCGAGTCGTTGACCCAGAGCGGCCTCGGCCAGAACCACCCGCTGGTGAAGCAGCAGGCGAACATCGTCGCCGGAATGAAGCGTGACCTCGCCGAGGGCGTCGACGCCCTGCGCGAGACCCTCCGTGCCCAGCTCGAGCTCTCCAAGGAGCAACTCGAGCGCCTCGGCCTGCGCAAGGACGACACCGAGGACAAGGCCGTCGAGCAGAGCGTTGCGAGGCAGGCCTTTGAGGACGCCCGCGCCGAGTTCGAGACCGCCCAGCGGCTCCTCGAGCAGCTCAAGGTCAAGCAGGTCAGCGAGGAGATGCAGAAGCGCATCACCGAGGACCCGATCATCGTCCACGCCGACCCGGTCGAGTCGAACATCCCGGTCAGTCCGAACGTGACTCTGAACCTCGCCCTCGGCGCCGTCGTCGGCCTGATCTTCGGCGTCGGCATCGCCTTCTTCCTCGAGTACCTCGACACCTCGGTGAAGACGCTCGAGGACGTCGAGCGCTACCTCCAGGTTCCCGTCCTGGCGGTCATTCCCCGCGACGTCGGCGTGCTCTACAAGCAGAGCGGCATGAGTCCCGACGCGGAGGCCTACCGGATCCTAAGAACCAACATCGAGTTCAACCGCAAGAACCCCGAGGACAACGCCATCACGGTGGTCTCGGGCGGCGCGGGTGAAGGCAAGTCGACCACCCTGGTCAACCTCGCCTACATCTGCGCGCAGGGTGGCTACACCACCCTCATGATCGACGCCGACCTTCGTCGTCCGCGGCTCCACACCTTCTTCGACATCAACAACTCGGTCGGCCTGACGAACTACCTGACCACCGACCTGATGCTCGAGGACGTGATCCTCCAGACCCCGGTCGACAACCTCTACTTCATGCCGTCGGGCATCCTGCCCGCCGACGCGGCCGGCATCCTCAACTCCCGCCGGATGTCGGAGCTGATCCAGGACGTGAAGCAACGCTTCGACCTCGTCCTGGTCGACTCCCCGCCGATCCTCGGGGTCAGCGACGCCTCGGTGCTCGCCAGCGAGGTCGACCTGACGATGGTGGTCGTCCAGCACCGCAAGCTGCCGCGCAACATGCTGATGCGGGTCAAGCAGGCGGTCGAGTCCGTCGGCGGCCACGTGATCGGGGTGGTCCTCAACAACGTCGACGTCCGCAGCGACAGCCAGTACCAGTATTACACCTCCTACTACACCTACTACGCCCCGGCGGAGAACCAGCCGGCTCCCTCGGCCGGCAAGAAGTCCGACGGCCCGGCCCCCGCGCCGCAGCAGCCGTCGAAGCCGGGTTCGAAGGAAGACCTCTATTGACACCTCCGCCGATCGGAGCGACTCCATTGAACGCCATGAAACCTGTTTTCCTCCTCTTTGCCCTGCTGTGGGCGCTGGTGATTCCGGCGTCCGCCCAGACGACCATCAACGCCGGCCGAGCGATCGAGATCCGGATCCAGGGAGTTCCCACCGAGGAAATGACCCGGATCAACAACACCTACACGGTTTCCGAGCAGGGCTACATCCGCATGCCCTTCATCGGCAACGTGAAGGCGTCCGGCCTGTCGGCCCACGCCCTCGCCTCCAGCATCGAGGCCCGCTACCGCGCCGACAAGATCTACACCAACCCGACGATCCAGGTGATCAAGTCCAGTGACGAGACGCTCGAGGAGTACATCGTCACGGTCGGTGGCCAGGTCCGGCGGCCCGGCCCGGTGAAGTACATCCGCGGCCTGACCATCTACAATGCGGTCCAGGCCGGCGGCGGAGCCACCGAGTTCGGCAGCATGTACCGGGTGAAGCTCATCCGCAACGGGCGGCTGAGGGAGCTCGACCTGACCAGGACCCAGAACAAGGGAATCCTCGTCGAGCCGAACGACACGATCGAGGTGCCGCAGAAGAACCTCTGGGGCCGCTGAGCGGCAGCTCCGCCCCCGCACGCCGGATGATCCCGATTCGGGGCAGTCTTCGGCCAGCATTGGCTTGGCTGGTCTGCCTGCTGGTCGCCGGGCCGGTGGGCCCGGCGGGTGCGGATCCCCCTCCGGCCGGGCTGCTCGAGAAGCTTCTCTCGGAGTCCTTCCCGGAGCGGGTCCGGGCCTCCTCGGCCCTCGCCGATTGGGCCCGCCGGCAGGCGGAGGGACCGGAGAAGGTCCTCGTCGACCTGATGCAGTCCAGCACCGACCCCGAACTCCGCAAGGGCGTGGAGCGGGCGCTCGAGGGGATCGTCCTGAAGCGCCTCGCGAATGATCGCCCGGCCTACGTGGGGATCTTGATGCGTCCCGTGCGCCTTGGCGACGATCCTGGTGGCCTGGGGATCACCGTCGACCGGGTCAACCCGGACACCCCGGCGGAACGCGCCGGCCTCAAGGTCGGCGACCTGATCGTCGAGCTCGATGGTGAGACCTGGAGCTTCCCGGGCGACCCTCGTGAGGACTTCGGCAACGCCATTGCAGCCCGGAAGCCTGGCACCCAGGTGCGCCTCAAGCTGAGGAATCCCAAGGGCGAGGAGCGCGAGGTCGAGCTGACCCTCGCGCCGCGACCATGGTCGCTGGGGGAGTGGGGCAAGCCTTCGACGCCGCCCCCCGCGGAGCTTTCCTCCGGGGAGGCCGAGGAGCAGGCGCGACAGCAGGTCTTCCGGGATTGGTTGCAGGGCCAGCTCGGGTCCGGGCCCGCCCGCTAGGGTTTAAAAAATCGACTTTTCGCCCCCCTGTGCGACTCTACAGCCCGCGAATCGACCCTCCCCCCGAGTCTTGATGATCATGATGAATTGCAGAGGATTTCGTGCCACCGCCCTCGCCGTGGCGGCGGCCACCACGCTGGGTGCCTGCGCGCAGCAGGCGGATTTCAACGAGGTTGGTCGGCAGATGTCGATCATGCTGCAGAACAGCCACTTCGCGCGCCTGCCCTTCAACAAGCTCAGCGAGGACTTTCTCGGCAGCTATCTCCGCGACCTCGACTTCGGCAGGGTCTACTTCACCCAGGAGGACGTCGACCGCTTCGAGGCGGAGTATGGCGACCGCCTTCACCGGATGCTCCTCGAGCAGGACAGCATGCGGGCGGCCACCGACATCTACGAGACCTTCGTCGAGCGGGTGACCACCCGGGTCAAGGACGCCCAGCGGATGCTGGAGGAGGAGGAGTTCGACTTTTCCGGCGAGGAGGAGGTCATGCGCAGCCGCAAGAACGCCCCGTGGCCCGAGAACGAGGCCGAGGCCCGCATGATCTGGCGCAAGCAGATAAAGGAGGCGCTGCTTTCCGAGCGGCTGCGGCGAGAAATGGTCGCCAAGATCGCCAAGGAACAGGGCAAGGAGGACCCGCTCAAGGACGAGGCCGACCCGCGCGAGAAGATCGCCCTGCGCTACGAGCGCTTCCTGCACTCGGTCAGCGACGTCGACGAGGCCGACATCGCCGCCTACTTCCTGAGCGCCGTCGCCCAGACCTTCGACCCGCACACCGACTACCTCAGCTACCGCGAGATGGAGCGCTTCAAGGACAGCATGCGCAACCAGCTGGTCGGCATCGGCGCGCTGCTCCAGGCCGAGGAGGACGGCGCGACCAAGATCATGGGCATCGTGGTCAACGGCCCGGCCGACCGCCAGGGCCAGCTCCACCTCAACGACCGGATCGTCGGCGTCGACTCGCTCAACACCGGCCGCCCCGAGGACATGGTCGACATCATGTTCATGAAGATCGACAAGGTCGTCGACCTGATCCGCGGCAAGGTCGACACCTCCGTCCGCCTCAAGGTCGAGCCGGCCGGCGCCCCGGCGGGCGAGTTCGACTACGTCGTGATCGAACGCGGCAAGGTCGAGCTCAAGGACGAGCAGGCCTCGGCCGAACTGATCGAGCGCAAGGGGCCCGACGGCGACCCGATGCGCCTCGGCGTCATCGTGCTGCCCTCGTTCTACGCCGACTTCGACAAGGGTGAGACGCGCTGCTCGGCGGATGTCGAGGTGCTTCTGCGCCGCCTGATGAAGGAGAAGATCGACGGCCTCGTCCTCGACCTGCGCAACAACGGCGGTGGGGCCCTTGAGGAGGTCCGTCTGATGACCGGCTTCTTCACCCGTCGTCAGCCGGTCGTCCAGGTCAAGAACACGATCGGACAGATCCAGGTGAAGGGCACCGAGGCGAGGCGCCCGATTTACGACGGCCCGATGGTGGTCCTCACCGACAAGAGCAGCGCCTCCGCCAGCGAGATCCTCGCCGGGGCGCTGCAGGACCTGAACCGGGCCGTGGTCGTCGGCGAGTCGTCGACCTTCGGCAAGGGGACCGTCCAGCAGCCGATGGACATCGGCCGCCAGCTGCCATTCTTCGCCGCCCGCAACCGCGCCGGGACGCTCAAGGTGACCATCCAGAAGTTCTACCGCCCGTCGGGTTCCTCGACCCAGAACCGCGGCGTGGTCCCCGACATCCTGATTCCGAGCCTCAGCGACGCGCTCGAGATCGGCGAGTCCTACCTCGACCACGCGCTCGACCACGACATCATCCGCCCGGCTCCCGACTTCGAGCCGCTCGACCGGACCGACCTCTTCATCGCCGAGCTGCGTGACCGCAGCAGCGGGCGCGTCCGCGAGTCCAAGGATTTCTCCTACGTCATCGAGGACGTCACCGAGGCCAAGGCCCGCCTGAGGGCGAACCGGGTCTCGCTCAACATCGACGAGCGGCGCCGCGAGCTCCGCAAGGCCGAGGAGAAGGAGGACCGCCGCAACGAGGAGATGCGCCAGCGCTTCGCCAAGCTGGCCGAGTCGGACAGTCGCGAGATGAGCTTCTTCAAGCTGTCGCTGGACGAGGCCGAGGCGGGTGACCCGCTCCGCGAGGTCGATCCCGCGGACCAGTCGGACGAGTACATGCGCCGCGCCAAGAACAAGACCGAGGAGCTCGACGACACCCCCGATTGGCCGAGCGGCCTCGACCCGGTCAAGCGCGAGGGCCTCATGATCCTCGGCGACCTCGTCGACATCACCCGCACCGCGAGGATGGCGGGCCTGCTCAAGCAGCCGGAGATCCGTTGATGTCCGGGGCACTGGGCGAGCGACTGTCCGCGGTCCGGGCGCAGGTCGGGGAGGCCTGCCGGTCGGCGGGCCGCGACCCGTCCGGGGTGACGCTGGTGGCCGTTTCCAAGCGGATCGCCGCCGCGCGCATCCTCGGCGCTTACGAGGCCGGGCAGCGGGTCTTTGGCGAGAGCCGCCAGCAGGAGGCCTCGCCGAAGGTCGCCGAGTTGCCCGACGACATCGACTGGCACTTCATCGGCAAGGTCCAGCGCAACAAGGTCCGCAAGATCCTGCCCGAGTTCGGCACCCTCCATGGGATCGGCGCGCTCAAGCTGGCGCAGGCCGTCGACCGGGTGGCCGGCGAGCTCGCCCTGCGCCCGGCCTGTTTCCTCGAGGTGAACCTGGGCGGGGAGGAGAGCAAGGGCGGCTTCCGGGCCGACGATCTCCTCGCCGCCGGGAACCAGCTTGCCGGCCTGGATCACGTCGATTTCAGGGGCGTGATGGTGATTCCTCCGCAGGAGGAGGATGCGGGCCGCACGCGTCGCTGGTTTTCCAGGGCGCGGGAGCTCCGCGACCAGCTGGCCGCGAGCTCGGGGATGGCGCTGCCCGACCTGAGCATGGGAATGAGCGGCGACTTCGAGCTCGCCATCCTCGAGGGGGCCACCGTGGTCCGCGTCGGAACCGCAATCTTCGGCGAGCGACCGGACTGACATGGCGAAGCTCCTCCAGTGCACCCTGATCCAGGCCGAGCTGGCGCTGGCCTTCGACGACGGCGTCGAGCTCTACCTGCCACTCGACCAGCTCCGCGCCGCCTGCCCCTGTGCCGCCTGCCAGGGCGAGCCGGATGCCCTCGGCCGGGTCGTCCGCCCGCAGCGCCAGGTGGGGGCGGGGGGAACCACCCTGCGGAAATGGGTGCCCGTCGGCGGCTACGCGCTGCAGTTGTACTGGGGCGACGGGCATTCGAGCGGGATCTACTCCTTCGACTACCTGCGCTCTCTGGCAGCCTGAAATTCGCTCCGACCGGACGGGGGTGGGCGAGAGGGGTGGGTGACAAAACCGTCACGCCGGCTTCCTTCGCCCGACTGCAAGACGACGGCTAAGTCCTCGCCGCTTCCGGCGCCGATGTACTTTCCCTCGCTCTTCGTCCCCCGACCCATCGTCCGGCAGGCCCGGCCGGTGGAAGTCGCGGGCGATCCATGCGACATCCCGGGCCGCCATCCGCTGCTGCGCGCCCTGGTCAGCGGCCTGGTTTGTTCCGGCCTGATCATCGCGCCTTGCGGTGGCGTTGATCCGCTGCCCCTGCCGTCGGCCGGCTCGGCGGTGGCGGGCGCCAGCGTCCTGCCGGAGAAGGTCGCGAGAAAACCGGCGGCCCCCGCCGACGCGTCGCCGCGGGAACGGGGGGTGCCCACGACCTTCTGGTCGCCGGTTTCAGGCGGCAATGATGTGAGCAGCCGCGACTTCAACCAGTTCTGGACCCCCCACTTCGGCAGCGGATCCGGGATCCGCCTGATGGCGGACGAGGAAGGCGCGCCGGATGCCCCCGCCGACGCCACCGATCCCGCGGACTCCGCCCCGGGAGCCCCTGCCGGTTCACCTGCCGAGGGCGACACCGAGGAGCAGCTTCCGGATGGCGGCGGGCCCGCTGCCGACGGGCCGCGCGAGCCCGCCGATGAGGACGGACCCTGGCAGCCGGGGATCGCGCCACCGAGCGAGGACGACATGCCGGAGGATGCACCCGCCGACGGGTCGGGCGCCACCGGTGGGGCGCCCGCGGAGCGCGAGATCCTCCCCGTCGAGCAGGAGTTCGGCGAGGGTGCCATCGAGGGCGAGGTCTACGACCAGGCGACCCTCGACCCGATCCCCCAGGCGGTGGTCCGGGTGGTGGGAACCGGACGCGAGGACGAGACCGATGCCGAGGGCCGCTTCCGCATCACCGGCCTGCCGGCCGGCGACTTCACGGTCGAGGCCTTCAAGCTCAACTACTCGACCGCCACGGCCTCGGCCAGCCCGCGCCCCGGCGCGGTCGTGACCCTGCGCTTCGGCCTCAAGGTCAAGCCGAGCTCGGGCGACGACAGCGAGTACGTCCTCGAGGAGGTCGCCGTCGTCGGCGAGTACACCGAGTCGAGCCAGGGCGACTTCAACCTCGACATCACCGAGTCGATGTCGCTCAGCAGCGGCCTGAGTGCCGAGGACTTCGCCAAGGAAAACGTCAGCGATGCCGGTGAGGCGCTCGCCAAGATCTCGGGAGCCAACGTCGTGGGCGGCAAGTTCGCCGTCGTCCGCGGCCTCGCCGACCGCTACATCAGCACCACCTTCAATGGAGGCCAGGTCTCCTCGGCGGTCTCCGACCGCAAGGCGATCGAGCTGGACCTCTTTCCGACCTCGACCATCCAGGCCATCGAGGTCGCCAAGACCTACCGTCCCTCGCTCCTCGGCGACTTCGGCGGGGCGGCGATCGACATCCAGTCGCGCTTCTTCCCCAACGAGCCGATCGCCTTCGCCAAGGTCAAGGCGAAGTTCAACCCGGACCTCCCGGACAACTTCCTGACCGTGCCGGGCAAGAAGCTCGGCTTCCTCGGCACCACCTCGAACCACCTCAACCCGCTCGAATACACCCGCACCGACCCCAATACCGGGGCCGTCCGGCTGATCGTCTCGCCCCAGGCCGAGGCCCTCGACACCTGGAGCACCCTGAACCTCACCCGCCAGTCCTACCCGGTGATCTCCGGGCCCGACGACGAGTATTCCTACGGCGTCGGATTCGGCGACACCTTCGAGGTGACCGACTACCTCGACCTCGGCTTCCTCGCCAGCCACAGCTGGAAGAAGGGCAGCGACTACAACGAGAGCGAGCAGAGCCGGGCGGGGGGACGCAGCTGGTACCAGGAGGACTACGGCAAGTTCACCGAGTGGGACCTCTACTTCGCCGCATCGGCCCGCCTCAACGACGACCACGAGATCGGCGCCGTCTTCTTCCGCAAGCACATCGGCGAGCACAACGTCTCGGTGGGAACCGACGTCCGCGACCCCGACGGCCGCTTCGGCTACGGCAACGCGGCGATCCAGAACCTCCAGGGGACCCGCGAGTACTACGGCGCCGACGCCGAGCTGCTCGGCGGCTTCAACGAACTCGAGCCGCTCGAGCGCGACCTCCGGATCCTCCAGCTCAACGGCAAGAACCGGATGGGCGACCGCGGCCCGAGGGTGACCTGGTCCTTCACCCAGTCGGATGCCAAGGAGAACCGCCCGAACTCCACCTTCCAGGAGTACACCACCCTCGACTTCGACTCGCCCGCCCTCGACGTCGCCGAGGAGGCCGGCGAGGCCTTCATCATCGACTTCGCCGAGCAAGCGCTCGGGATCCCCTCGGGCAGCCTGACCTACGACGAGGCCGAGCAGGCCTTCATCGACAACGGCGCCGGGGACCTCCTCAACCTCTTCAAGGAGCAGCGCTTCCCCGTCCGCGACCCCTCGCTGGGCCGCATCGACACCCTCGCCGTGGCCGCATACGCCGGCGCCGCCGGGCCCGGCAACATCCTGACCCGCGCGATCCAGTCGGTCGAGGAGTCGACGACCGACAGCAACATCCACTTCACCCTGCCCTACTACTTCTCCGAGGAGGACGAGGACGACGGGTTCGAGCTCGGCCTCGGCGCCTCGCGCATCGAGCGCGAACGGAAGAACCGCGGCAGCCTCTACGAGCTGGTCTACGAGGACCTCAGTGCCTCGGGTGAGCGCCAGCGCGGCTTCGAGCTCGACGACTTCTACCCCGGCAACGACGCCGACGGCGACGGCTTCAGCAACCTGAGTGAGGCGCTCTTCGGCGACACCTTCGGCGTCAATCCCTTCTTCACCGGCACCTCGCAGACCGGGCCCTTCTACCAGGACGGCTCGATCGGCACCGACAACTTCCTCGGCCTGATCGCCAACAACGCCGACTCGACCCACGACTTCGACGGTATGTTCGTCTCGGGGAACCTGTTCTTCAGCGACACCTTCGTCCGCGGCGGCCTGCGCTACGAGTCCGAGGAGCGCCAGGCCCGCTTCGACGTCGTCAACCTGACCGAGCAGCCGGTCAAGTCGATCCAGAG
>JAUIJB010000050.1 GCA_030430455.1 Verrucomicrobiia bacterium
GCCGAGACCGCGGACGCGCCCCACCACGACGCGCGCTTCCACGCGACCAGCTACCTGAAGTTCCTCCGCCTGGCCTTCCGCCTGGCCACCGAGGGCAGCTGGCTGTTCTACGCCTGGATGTTCGTGCTGACCTGCATCGCGCTGGTCGGGACCCACGCCTGGGCCGTGCAGGTCCGCGACGGCATGGCCGTCACCGCCATGACCGACCACGTCTCCTGGGGGCTCTACATCGCCAACTTCACCTTCATCGTCGGCCTCGCCGCCGGGGGCGTGATGATGGTCATCCCGGCCTACATCTACCACGACCGCGACATGCACGACACGGTCATCATCGGCGAACTGCTGGCGATCGCGTCGATCATCATGTGCCTGCTGTTCGTCGTCGTCGACCTCGGCCGGCCCGACCGCTTCTGGCACATCATGCCCTTCGTCGGAAAGTTCAACTGGCCGATCTCGATGCTCACCTGGGACGTGATCGTCCTGAACGGCTACCTCCTGCTCAACCTCCACATCTGCGGCTACCTGCTCTACAAGCGCTTCCTCGGCGAGCCCCCCGACAAGCGCTGGTACGTCCCCTTCGTGTTCCTGAGCATCGCCTGGGCGATCTCGATCCACACCGTCACCGCCTTCCTCTACTGCGGCCTCGGCGGCCGCCCGTTCTGGAACACCGCCCTGCTGGCTCCGCGATTCCTGACCTCGGCCTTCGTCGCCGGCCCGGCGTTCATCATCGTGGTCCTGCAGATCATCCGGCGATTGACCCGGATCAAGGTGGGCGAGGGCTCGATCCGCACCCTGGTCGGCATCATGCGGATCACGATCCTGATCAACCTCGTCATGCTGGTCTCGGAGATCTTCACCTCCTTCTACACCGGCGGCTCGCACGGCGTCTCGGCGAAGTACCTGTTCTTCGGCCACCATGGCCACGACGCGTTGGTTCCCTGGATGTGGACCTCGGTGGTCTTCAGCATCGTCGCGGCGGTCCTGCTGATGCGGCCGAAGGTCCACGAGCACCTGTGGACCCTCGACATCGCCTGCGTGCTCGCCTTTGCCGGGATCTGGATCGAGAAGGGCATGGGCCTGATCATTCCCGGCTTTATTCCCTCGACCCTGCACGAATGGGTCGAGTATCTCCCCAGCGCCGCCGAGTGGAAGATCACCGCCGGCATCTGGGCGGGAGGCCTGATGGTCTACACCCTGCTTCTCAAGGTCGCCATCCCGGTCTTTACGGGTGAGGCCAGACAACAGCCACGCTGAGCGATGTTCGGATACGGAAAAATGAGCGCCTGCGCGGTGGCCTCGATGAGTGCCCTGGCGGAGAAGCACGGCGACGGCACCGCGCTGAGTTCGCTGCAGATCGCGGAGAACCGCAACCTGTCGCAACCGCTGGTCGCCAAGGTCCTCACGGCGCTCTCCCAGCAGGGCTTGGTCCATGGCACCCGGGGCCCGGGTGGCGGCTACCGGCTGGCACGCGACCCGGCCCGGATCAGCATCTACGACGTCGTCGATATCTTCGAGGGCCATCGCGAAACCAGCGCCTGTCCCTTCGGCCCCGGCTGGTGCGGGGTCGGTGAACCCTGCCCGCTGCATGACACCCTCGTCGGGCTCAACGAGAGCGCGGCCGAAACCCTCAAGAACATCACCTTCGACGCCTTCGTCGGCCATGCCAAGCGGCCCGGGTGAGCCCCGCGGCGGCCGCGTCTCCTCCCAGCGATCCATCCGTGCCCGACCCTCTCCTCCACGCCGCGATCATCGTCCTCGCCTTCCTTTATTCCAGCGTCGGCCATGCCGGGGCGTCCGGCTACATCGCGGCGATGTCGCTGGCCGGGGTGGCGGTTCCCGAGATCCGCCCGGCTGCCCTGGTTCTGAACCTCGGCGTGGCGGGCTTCGGGATCTGGCACTTTGTCCGTGGCGGGCACTTCCGCGGCGGGCTCGCCTGGCCCTTCCTGCTTCCCGCCCTGCCGGCCGCCTGGCTCGGCGCCCGGCTCGAGCTGCCGGTCCAGCTCGTCTCGCTGGTCCTCGGCGCGGTGCTGCTGTTCTCCGCGATCCGCTTCCTGCTGCCCTTGCCCCGCGCCGCCGGCGAACCCGAGCCCCCCGCCTGGCGCCTGGCCGTTCCGGTGGGCGCCGCGCTCGGCTTCCTCGCCGGCCTCACCGGCACCGGCGGCGGCATCTTCCTCACCCCGCTGCTGCTGCTGGCCGGCTGGGCGACGCCGAAGACGGCGGCGGCGGCCTCGATCGTCTTCATCGCCGGCAACTCGCTCGCCGGACTCGCCGGCTTCGCCGCCGGCGGCGAACCGCTGCCGTGGCACCACGCCTCGCTGCTGCCCTTCGCCCTCGCCGGTGGGTTCGCCGGCTCGCGAATGGGCAGCTACCACTTCAGCCCCGCAGCGATCCGGCGCCTGCTCGCGGCGGTGCTGCTGGTCGCCTCGGCCAAGCTCGTCCACCGCGGCCTCGTCGGCGAACCCGCGATTGAACCCGCCGCGCTGCCAGCCGAGACTTCCGCGTGACCGCGACCATCCACCACCTGTTCACCTCGCCCGGCCACAATTACGTCGGCCACCACGGCAAGCCGCCGGGCGGGCACCCGATCGAGGAGCACGAGTCGATCGAGCTCGTCGCCGGCCGCGGCATCCGCGGCGACCGCTTCTTCGACTGGAAGGAGGACTACAAGGGGCAGGTCACCTTCATCGACCTCGCGGTGGTCGATGCGGTCCGCGGACATGCCGGCAACCCCGCGCTCCCGGCCTCCGCCTTCCGCCGCAACGTGGTGGTCTCCGGCATCGACCTCAACGCCCTGGTCGGCCGCCGCTTCCGCCTCGGCGGGGTGCTCCTCGAGGGCAGCGAGGAATGCAGCCCGTGCTACTGGATGGACGAGGCCTGCGGCAAGCCGGGCACCGAGGAGCTCATGAAGGGCCGCGGCGGCCTGCGCTGCCGGATCCTCGAGTCCGGTTCGCTGCGCACCGGCCCCGTCACCGTGGCGGTGGCTTCCAGCCGCCAAGCCAAGCCCTGATCCCACCGTGGACGCGCTCATCCCACCCTCCGCAGCCGACACCATCGTGGCGGGCTCGCTGCGCCGCTTCGGAACCGAGTCGGTGCCACTCGCGCGCGCCATCGGGCGGACCCTCGCCAGCCCGATCCACGCCGACCGCGACCTGCCGCCCTACTCCCGCGCGATGATGGATGGCATCGCCGTGGCGGCGGAGTCGATCCACGGGGCGACCACCATCCCGATCCACGGCCTCCACGCCGCCGGCGACCCGCCGCCTCCTCCCCTTCCTCCCGGACAGGCCTGGGAAATCATGACCGGCGCCTGCGTTCCGGCCGACTGCGACACCATCATTCCCTACGAGGAATTCGAGTGGCGGCGCCGGTCCGGTGCTGGCGGTGATGGCAGCGGCCCGGCGCAGGTTTCGATCACCGGCGAAGCCACCCCCGGGCAGTTCATCCACCCCGCCGGCAGCGATGCGAAAGCCGGCGACTCCCTCGTGCCCGCCGGCGTCCGCATCGGTCCCGCCGAGGTCGCCATCGCCGCGTCGGTGGGGCTTGGCGAACTCGAGGTCCGGGCCCGCCCGCGCATCACCCTGATCTCCACCGGCGACGAGGCCATCCCCGTCGACGCCACCCCGCAACCCTGGCAGATCCGCCGCTCGAACGGCCCCATGCTCGAGGCCCTGCTGCGCCACCACGGCCATGTAGCCATCCTCCACCACATCCCGGACGAAGCCGGGCCCGCCCGCCGGACCCTTCACGCGGCGCTCGACAGCTCCGACCTCGTCGTCCTCTGCGGCGGGATCTCCAAGGGCAAGCGCGACCTGATCCGCCCACTGCTCGAGGAACGCCTCGGCGCACCCGCCTTCCACGGGGTCCTGCAGCGGCCCGGCAAGCCGCTGGCCTTCTGGCCCGGGCCGCCGCTGGTCTTCGCCCTCCCCGGCAACCCGGTCTCGGTCCTCGCCACCTTCACCCGCTACATGCTGCCCACCCTCGCCCGGCTCGAGGGCCGCGAGCCCCCGCAGCGGACCCTCGACATCCCCGACGGCATCGAACCCCTGCCCAAGCTCACCTGGCTTCTCCCGCTCGACCGCTCCGGAAAGCCACTCCCTCCCGGCAACTCCGGCGACTTCGTCTCGATCTCCGGGACCGCCGGCTTCCTCGAGATCCCTCCCGCCGCGGAGCTCGCTCCCAGCCAGCCACTGCGTTTCTACTCTTCCACTGCTCACTGATCACTGCTCACTTGCCACTCATGTCCCTCTCCCACATCGACGACTCCAACCGCGCCGCCATGGTCGACGTCTCCGGCAAGCCGGTGACCGAGCGCCGCGCCACGGCCGAGGCCCTCGTCCACGTCAACGAGGCGGTTGCCGCGCAGTTCGACGGCAGCGAGCTCGTGTCGAAGAAGGGCCCGGTGTTCCAGACCGCGATCCTCGCCGGGGTGATGGGTGCCAAGCGGACCAGCGAGCTCATCCCGCTGTGCCACCCGCTGCCGCTCGACCAGGTCGGCATCGACATCACCTTCGCCGCGGGCACCGCCACCATCCGCTGCACCGCCAAGACCACCGGCCGGACCGGCGTCGAGATGGAGGCCCTCACCGGCGCCTCGATCGCCGCCCTCACCCTGCACGACATGTGCAAGGCGCTCGACCCGGCGATCCGCATCAGCGAGCTGCGGCTGCTCGAGAAAACCGGCGGCAAATCCGACTATGAAGAAAAAGCTGAAACACTGAATAGCTGAGATTCTGAAATCAGATCCTACCGTCCCAGCCTTTCAGCCTTTCAGCCTTTCAGCTTTTCAGCTTTTCAGCTTTTCAAAACATGACCGCCCTCATCCTCGCCGGTGGCCGCAGCCAGCGGATGGGCCGTGACAAGCTCACCATCGAGCGCCCCGACGGCACCCGCCAGCTCGACCACCTCGTCGCGCTGGCCCGCAGCGTCGCCGCCGAGGTCCTGGTCTCCACCAACGACCCGTCGATCGCCCCGGCCGGCACCACCGCCCTGCCCGACCGGACGCCGTCGGCCGGCCCGCTCGCCGCGCTCGAGGCCTTCCACGCCGCCCACCCCGGCGAGCCCGTGCTGCTCCTGGGTGGTGACCTGTTCCTCGTCGACCAGCCGACGCTGCAGCACCTGGTCGACAGCCACGACACGTCTCGCCCCGCCACCGCCTTCCGCAACCGCATCGACCGGCGCGCCGAGCCGCTCTGCACGATCTACGAGCCCGCCGCGCTCGCCCGCGTCGCCGCCGCGATCGCCGCCGACCAGCGCTGCGCGCGGCGCTTCCTCGAGTCGCTCGAGCCGGCCCTGCTCGAGTTGCCGGTCCCCGCGGCCCTCGACAATGCCAACACCCCGGCGGAGCTGGACGAGGTCTTCGCCAAGCTGCGGCACGGCGCGGTTCCGAAGACCGTCGAGGTCCTCTACTTCGCCAAGCTGCGCGAGGCCCGCGGCAGCGACGAGGAGGAGGTCGAAACCCTCGCCTGCACCGCCGCCGGCCTCTACGAGGAACTTCGTTTCCGGCACCGGCTACCGCTCGCCATCGACGCCCTCCGCTGCGCCCGCAACGGCGACTTCTGCGAGTGGACGACCCCGCTCGAGGCCGGCGACGAGATCGTCTTCATCCCGCCGGTTGCCGGCGGTTGAAGTCTCGGCTCCCTTCCGCCCCATGTCCTTCGCCATCCACTCCACCGCCATCGAACCCGCCGCCCTGCGCGCGGCCGTACTCGACCCCGCCGCCGGGGGCTTCTGTTCCTTCGAGGGCTGGGTGCGCAACCATCACAAGGGTCGCGCTGTCGAGCGGCTCGAGTACGAAGCCTACGCCCCGCTCGCGGAAAAGGAGGGCCGGCGGATTCTCGACGAGGCCCGCGAGCGCTTCGACATCCTCCACGCCGCCTGCATCCACCGCGTCGGCCCGATCCAGATCGGCGGCCTCGCGGTGGTCGTCGCCGTCTCCGCCGTCCATCGCGACCCGGCCTTCGGCGCCTGCCGCTACATCATCGACGAGGTGAAGTCCCGCGTGCCGATCTGGAAGAAGGAGCACTTCACCGACGGCACCAGCGGCTGGGTCCGCTGCGACCACTGCGCGGGCGAGTGAGGCACTTGCCCCGCGGAGCGGCGGCTGCGCCGCAGTGCCGAGTAAAAAGCAGGAAGGGTCAGGGGAACGGAGTACCGACCTCAGTCGGCAGAGAGGTGGGAAGGCGAACTGCAAGGGCGACTCGGCAGGCTGCCTCCTTCGGCCAAGGCTCCGGCGCCCAAGGAAGCCTGCGGTCCGATGGGGGCGCTTCCAGCGCAGTGCCAAGCAGAGAAAAGAAGCCGTACGAGCTCTTAGAATCAATCCGACGCTTTGAGGTTCCACGAAAGGGAGGCCGCAGATTTGCCTAAGGGCCATCTCCGCTGCACTCCGGTTCGCAGATGGACGCAGATTTCAAAATCCATCTGCGCTAATCTGCGAAATCTGCGGCCTTCTCACCCGAACAGGAGAGTCAGGTGGTTTCACGGACACGGTATCACCCGGGTTGTGGCGCTCCGGTGTCGATCGCCACTCCCGCATCGGCGTCCATCTGCGGTTGAATCAACCCACCGCCGGGAAAAGAAAACGCCCGCGGGTTTCCCCGCGGGCGTGTGAATCTGGATGGACGGGAAGCTTACTCCGCGGCCGCTTCGGCCTTCGGCTTCTCTTCCTTCGCTTCCGCCTCGGGGGTTTCCTCGGCTTCGGCGACGGTCTCGGGTTCCTCCTCGTCGCCGGCCGGCTGGTCGACCCACTCGATGATCGCCATCGGCGCGGAGTCGGTCATGCGCACGCCGAGCTTGGTGATCCGGCAGTAGCCGCCCTGGCGCTCCTTGGCGGCTTCCGCCACCTCGTCGAAGAGCTTCTTCACGGCATCCTTCTGGCGCAGGAAGGCAACCGCCTGGCGCCGCGCGTGGAGGTCGCCGCGCTTGCCGAGCGTGACCATCTTCTCGGCGACCGGGCGCAGCGCCTTGGCCTTGGCCACGGTGGTGCGGATGCGGCCGTGCTCGATCAGGCTGCACGCCAGGTTCGCCAGCAGCGAGCGGCGGTGTTCCGCCGTGCGCTGGAGCTTGTTCATTTTACGTCGATGTCTCATCGGGTGGGGCCCGCTACGGGGTGGTTGATTGGTTTCAGTCGTCGAGGTTCTGGGCGATCAGGTCGGCAAGCCCCACCGGAGCCTCCTCCTCGGCGCCGAGGCGCGGGGCCGGGGCCGCCGCCACTGGACCGGTGAGCAGCGAGGGGTCGAGGGACATGCCGAGGCCAAGACCCAGCTCGGAAAGCTTGTCCTTGATCTCGTTGAGCGACTTCTTGCCGAAGTTGCGGTACTTGAGCATCTCGGCCTCCGTCTTCATGGCCAGCTGGCCGACGGTGGTGATGTTCGCGTTGTTGAGGCAGTTGGCGGCGCGGACCGAGAGCTCGATCTCGTTGACCGACATGTTGAGGAGCTTCTTCAGCGCGGCGTTCTCCTCGCTGGTCTCGGCCGGGGCCTCCTCGAACTCGACGGCGTTCTCGTCGTAGTTGACGAACACGTCGAGGTGGTGGCGGAGGATCGCCGAGGCCTGCAGGAGGGCGTCCTGCGGGGTGACGCGGCCGTCGGTCCAGATGTCGAGGACGAGCTTGTCGAAGTCGGTCATCTGGCCGACCCGGGTGCTCTCGACCGCGTACTTCACGCGGGTCACCGGGGAGAAGATCGAGTCGATCGCGATCACGCCGATCGGCTGTTCCTTGCGCTTGTTCTCGTCGCCGGTCGAGAAGCCGCGGCCGACGCGGACCTCGAACTCGCAGTCGAACTTCACCTTCTTGTCGAGGTGGCAGATGACCTGGTCCCTGTTGACGACCTCGAAGTTGTTGTCGTCGTTGATGTCGCCGGCGGTGACCTGGCCGTCCTTCTCGACCTTGATGGTCAGGATGCGCGACTCCTTGTCCTCCGACTTGTGTTTGAACTTCACCTTCTTGAGGTTGAGGATGATGTCGGTGACATCCTCGACGACGCCGGGAAGGCTGGAGAATTCATGCTGCACGCCGGCGATGCGGACCGAGGTGATCGCGGCGCCCTCGAGGGAGCCGAGGAGCACGCGGCGGAGCGAGTTGCCGAGCGTGTGGCCGTAGCCGCGCTCGAAGGGCTCGGCGACGAACTGGGCGTAGGTGTCGGAGGCGGTTTCCTCGTCGCGGACGAGCCGGTTCGGGATCTCGAAACGAGACAGTTTGACGGTGGACATGTGTTGGATCGGATTGCCGGGTTTCCCTCCGGCGAGCAATGACAGGCCCCTGAAGGAGCTGCCCGGAGGACCAACGGCGGTTCGGTGGGCTCGCGCGGGCGGGGACTAAAGTGGATCCCCCCGGGGCTGGCAATGGAAATCTCACCAAAACGTCACTTCCCCGGGCGGCTGCAGACCGCTTGGAATCAGGGAAAACCAAGGACTCCCAAACAAAAATTCCATGGCCAGATTCCTGCTTCCGTGTCATGCTCAGGCATGAATGCCCTTTCCTCACGCAAGCAGCCCGCGATGAAGTCGAAGAGGAATCTCACCCGGTTCACGTATGAGCACACCGCCTTCCAGGGCTGGCGATTGTGCATCAGCCGGGGCGGCAGGACCTTCACCAAGTACTTCTCCGACAAGCAGTACGGGGGAGGCCGCAAGGCGCTCAACGCGGCCGAGGCCGCCCTCGCCGAGGTGAAATCCCTGCTCTCACAGGGCAAGGTCGTCGACGGCAAGTTGAACGACTCGGTCGCCCGCAAGGTGGAGAAGTTCCTCAAGCAGGCCTGATTCCCCCGCACCGACGCACCGCCGCACCGCCGCACTCCCGACGCCCCCTCGCAACTCGCTCATGGCCAAGCGCTTCAAGCGGGTCATCCACTGGTTCCGCCGCGACCTCCGGATCTCCGACAACCGCGCCCTCCACGAGGCCTCCCGCGCTGCCGAGGCGCTCATCCCGGTCTACGTCCCCTCGACCTGGACCGACGAGCACGCGTGGACGGGGCCCAATCGCCAAGCCTTTCTGTGCCAGTCGCTCGCGTCGCTCGATGCCAACCTGCGGACGCGCTCGGGGCGGCTGGTGGTCCGCTCCGGCACTGCCCCCGGGGTGCTCGGCAAGCTCGCCCGCGAGACCGGCGCCGAGGCGATCTACTTCAACCTCGACCCCGACCCCTTCGGCCGGGAGACCGAATCCGAGGTCCGCTCGGTCGCCGACGAGCTCGGCATCGAGTGTCACGGCTTCCACGACGCCACGCTCCACGCCCCCGGCGAGGTGCTGACCCAGTCCGATGAACCGTACCGCGTCTACACCCCCTACTCCAAGTCCTGGCTGGCGCTGGACAAGCCGGAGCCGGTGCCCACCCCGCGGGAAGTCCCGGTCCCGGAAGGGATCGACTCGGAGGAGCTCCCCGAGCTGTCCCACTGGGGCCTCGACGACCCGGCCGACATCCTCGAGGGCGGCGAAAAGGCCGCCCGCAAGCGGATGCGCGAGGCGGTCAAGCGCTCCGGCGACTACGCCAAGCTGCGCGATTGCCCCTCGGTCCGGGGCACCAGCCGGCTGTCGCAGGACCTGCGCCACGGCCTGATCTCGATCCGCACCCTTCACCAGATGCTGGTCGAACACGCCGCCGACCACCGCGGCGTGCGGGACGGGGTCGACACGCTCGTCAAGGAGCTCGCCTGGCGCGAGTTCTACATGGCGATCCTCCACCACTACCCCGAGGTCCTCGAGCATGAGTTCAACCCGAACTGGCGCGGCCTGCCCTGGGACGAGCCCGACGCGAAGTTCGAGGCCTGGAAGACGGGACGCACCGGATTTCCCCTGGTCGACGCCGGGATGCGCGAGCTGCTGGCCACCGGCCACATGCACAACCGCCTGCGCATGATCACCGCGATGTTCCTCACCAAGGACCTCCACCTCGACTGGCGGCTCGGCGAGTCGTTCTTCATGCAGCAGCTGGTCGACGGAGAGATCGCCTCGAACAACGGCGGCTGGCAGTGGAGTGCCGGCACCGGCGCCGACGCCGCCCCGTATTTCCGCATCCAGAACCCGTGGTCGCAGTCGAAGCGCCACGACCCCGAAGGAAAGTACATCAAGCGCTGGGTGCCCGAGCTGGCCGATGTCGACGTCGCCCGGCTCCACGACCCGCCCGAGGACGGCCAGCCGATCGCCGACGACTACCCGCTGCCCTGCGTCGACCACAAGGAGGAGCGCGAGCGCACCCTCGCGATCTTCAAGAAGCACAAGGAGGAGACCAGCGGCTAGGCGGGAGCACCGAAGGACCGCGCGACCCCGGTCGCGCCCGGCCAGCCCTCAGCCTCGGCCCGCCATCCACCCCTTCCAGCCGCCGAAGCGGGTGATCTCCTCGGCGCCCGCGGTCGCCCGCGGCTCGGCGATGAAGCCGGGCAGCTCCGTGCCGTCGTCCAGCGTCACCTTGCCGATCCCGAGAGGTCCCGGGATCGCCGCGACGAAGTCGCCGAAGGCCGCCGGCTCCAGCGACCACACCTCGACCTCGATCGCCGCACCGCCAGCCTCGTCGGCAACCAGGGCCGGGCGCTCGGGAAATCCATCGCCCGCCGGCATCGCGAACATGCGGTAGTGAGCCGCCGTGTGTCCCCGCCGGACCAGCCGCGCGCCGCGATCGGCGAGCTGGAAGTGCAGCGGCAGGCCCTCGAGGTGCGCGCCGCAGACGACCACCGGAATTCGTGATTCCTCCGGCTCGGGGAAGCCCTCCCCGGCCATCCGCGCCGCCAGGCGCAGCAGGCCCTCGTCGCGTCCCGCCGGCGCCGCCAGGGTCACCCCCCAGGGCACCTCGCCACCGCGCGCCCGCCCGGCGGGAAGCGCGACCGCACAGAGGTCGAGCAGGTTCATGAAGTTGGTGTAGCGGCCGAGGGTCGCGTTGGTGGTCAACGGTTCCTGCAGGACCTCCTCGACCCGGTAGAGGCAGGGGGTGGTCGGCAGCAGCAGGACGTCCACTTCCCTCCACACCGCCTCGGCCTGGCGGGCGAAGGCCCTCAACTGGTCCTGCGCCTTGAAGAGTTCGGCCGCCTGCCAGCCCTGCGAGGCCTCGAGGATGCCGCGCGTCACCGGGTGCACGGAGTCCGGGTGCCCGGCGACAAAGTCCCCGACCGCCGCCCAGCGCGCGGCCACCCAGGGGCCCTCGTAGAGCAGCTTGGCCGCCTCGACGAAGGGCGTCAGGTCGACCGGGACCCGTTCCGCGCCGAGCCCGGCGAGCTTCTCGGCCGCCGCCGCGAACAGGCCGGGGGTGTCGGGGTCCCCCGAGAAGTCCAGCTCCTCCGGCACACCCACGCGGAGCCCGTCCAGCTCGCGTCCCTGGACCGCCCGCGACCAGGGATCGGCCGGGTCGAAGGCGCCCGCCACCCGCATCACCGCCGCCGCGTCGGCCGCCGAGTTGGCGAAGACCGAGACGCAGTCGAGCGAGCGGCAGGCCGGCACCACCCCCTTGGTGCTCACGCGTCCGCGCGTCGGCTTCCAGCCGACCAGCTCCTGGAAGGCCGCCGGCACGCGACCCGATCCGGCCGTGTCGGTGCCGAGGGAAAAGCACGCCAGTCCCGCCGCCACCGCGGAGGCGCTGCCGGAACTCGACCCGCCGGGCAGCCAGCCGGGAGCCACCGCATTGCGCGCCACGCCGTGGGGCGAGCGGGTCCCGACCAGGCCGGTCGCGAACTGGTCGAGGTTGGTCTTGCCGAGCGGGATCGCACCGGCCGCGCGCAGCAGGCGGACGACCGTGGCATCCTCCTCCGGCACGTAGGCAAAGTCCGGGCAGGCGGCGGTCGTCGGCCAGCCGGCGACGTCGATGTTGTCCTTCACCACGAAGGGGACCCCCCACAACGGCAGCGAGCGGTCCATCGCGTCGACCTGCGCCGCCATCGCCAGCAGCTCGTCCCCCGCCGGCAGGTGAATGAACATCGCCGGGTCATCCCACTCCGCGATCCGGTCGAGCAGTTCCCCGACCACCTCCACCACCGTCGCGCCATCCGCATAGCGCGCCTTCAAGTCATCCAGCGTCGTCCTCATCTTCTCCAATCGGCAATCGTCAATCTTGAATCACTCGCCCCCGCACCACCGCGAGCGCCTGCCCGGCCCTCACCGAGTCGCCTTCCTTGACCAGGAACTGGACCAGCTCGATGGCCTCCTCGGCCTCCACGGCGATCTCCATCTTCATCGCCTCGAGCACCATCAGCGGCGCCCCGCCATCGACCGGGTCGCCCGTCGCGGCGACCATCTTCCAGACGCTGCCGGTGACCGGGCTGTCGATCCGCTGGCACCCCTCCGGGATCTCGTGTTCCTCGTCGTCCTCGGCCTCCACCTCGACCGTTTCCTTCATGTTCAGCCCGGCCGCCTCCCAGCGTTCGCGCTCCTCGCGGAAGGCCCGGCGCTGGGTCTCGCGGAAGGCCGCGATCTCGTCGGCGTGGTCGTCGAGGAAGGCTTCGTAGTCGGCCAGCTTGAAGACCGTCTCCTCGATCCGCAGACGGTGGCGCCCGAGCGGGACGGCCTCGCGCAGCTTCATGAGCTCGTCGGCATCCACCGGATAAAAGCGCAGCTGGTCGAAGAAGCGCAGCAGCCACGGCTGGCTGAAGTCGCCGGTCCGCCGCCAGCGGTTCCACACCGGGATCGTCCGGCCGGTGAACTGGTAGCCGCCCGGTCCCTCCATGCCGTAGATGCACAGGTAGGCGCCGCCGATGCCCACCGCGTTCTCCGGCGTCCAGGTGCGCGCCGGGTTGTACTTCGTGGTCACCAGGCGGTGGCGCGGGTCGAGCGGGGTCGCCACCGGGGCGCCGAGGTAGACGTCGCCCAGCCCCATCACCAGGTAGGAGGCCTCGAAGAAGATCCGCCGCACCTCGTCGATCGACTCCAGGCCGTTGATCCGGCGGATGAACTCGAGGTTGCTCGGGCACCACGGCGCGTCCGGGTTGACGCTCTGCATGTAGCGCTGGATCGCCTCGCGCGTGCTCGGGTCGTCCCAGCTGATCGGCAGGTGGACGACCCGCGCCGGCACCTCGATCTCCTCCAGCGGCGGCAGCGACTCGATGCCCCCGCGGATGACCTTCCACAGCGGCTCCCAGCCGATCGTGCGCGGCTCGAAGTGGACCTGCAAGGAGCGGATCCCCGGGGTCAGGTCGATGATTCCCGCGAGCTCCTGCCCGCGCAGCCACTCGTAGACGACGTGAACCTTGAAGCGCAGCTTGAGGTCGAGCAGGTGCGGGCCGAACTCGATCAGCAGGTAACGGTCGCCCGCCCGGCGCAGCACCACCCGATCGTCGCCCTCGCCGAAGGCCTCGGTGACGGCCTCGCCGATCTCGGCCGGCACCGGCGCCGGCAGGCAGGGCAGTTCGCCGCGCAGGAAGTCATCGACCGCGTCGCGCTGGGCCTCGGCCCAGAGGTCGTCGACCGGCACGAAGCGCACGGTGTCCCCCGGTCGCAGCTGGCCGAGCTTCCACAGCTCGGCCTCGACGACCACCGCCGGGCAGACGAAGCCGCCGAGGCTGGGCCCGTCCGGTCCGAGGATCACGGGCATGTCGCCGGTGAAGTCGACCGCGCCGATCGCGTAGGCGTTGTCGTGAAGGTTCGACGGATGCAGCCCGGCCTCGCCGCCGTCCGGGCGGGCCCACTTCGGCTTCGGCCCGATCAGCCGCACGCCGGTGCGCGCCGAGTTGTAGTGGACCTCCCAGTCGGTCGCGAAGAACATCGCGATGTCCTCGTCGGTGAAGAAGTCGGGCGCGCCGTGCGGGCCGTAGGCCACGGCGATCTCCCACGAGGGCCCCAGCGGGGGCAGCGGCGGCGGCTTGCCGGGCTCCTCCTCCGCCGCCTCACCGATCCCGAGCACGTCGCCGGTGAGCAGGGCGCGGCCGAAGGGACCGCCGAAGCGCCCGAGGGTGAAGGTGGAGGCGCTGCCGAGATAGTCGGGACTCTCGATGCCGCCGCGCACCGCGAAGTAGGCGCGCACCCCGGTCGCCTCGATGCGACCGACCCGCACGACGTCGCCGGGCGCCACCTCGAAGACCTCGCCGACGGCGTCGCCGTTCCTCAGGATCAGGACCGGCGCCCCGCACACCGCGACCGTCGTCGCGGCATGAAAGCGCAGCGAGGGCCCGGTCATCGTCAACTCGAGCCCCGGCGTTCCCTCCGGGTTGCCCACCAGGCGGTTGGCGCGGCGGAACGACAGCGGGTCGAAGGGGCCGCTCGGCGGCACCCCGACCTCCCAGTAGCCGAGCCGGCCGGGGAAATCCTGCACCGTGGTCATGGTGCCGGGGGCCACCACCTCGATCGTGCGCGGCTGGTAGCGGAACGACGCCATGTCGCGCATCGCCACCCCGCCGTTCAGGAAGGGCTCCCACGCGGCGACCTGGCGAAGGTAGCGCAGGTTGGTCTCGATGCCGTGGATCGAGCTCTCCGCCAGCGCCCGCTGGAGATTCGCCACGGCGTCGTCGCGGTCGCCGCCGGTGACCATCACCTTGCACAGCAGCGGGTCGTAGAAGGGACTCACCTCGTTGCCCGCCCCGACCCAGCCGTCGCAGCGGGCCCACTCGGGGAAGCTCGCCTCGGTCAGCATGCCGGCGCTGGGGCGGAAGTCGCGCATCGGGTCCTCGGCATACACCCGCGCCTGGATCGCGCAGCCTCGCGGCGACGGCGCCTCGCCGGGCAGCGTCCAGTCCGGGTCGAGCGCGAGCCGCAGCATCCACTCGACCAGGTCGACGCCGGTCACCAGCTCGGTCACGCCGTGCTCGACCTGCAGGCGGGTGTTGACCTCGAGGAAGAAGAAGTCGCCGCGCTCGGAATCGTAGATGAACTCGACGGTGCCGGCCGAGCGGTAGTCGACCCTTTCGCCCAGCCGCACGGCCGCGGCGTGCAGCGAGGCGCGGGTCGCGTTGTCGAGCCCGGGCGCCGGGGTTTCCTCGAAGACCTTCTGGTTGCGCCGCTGCACCGAGCAGTCGCGCTCGCCGAGCGCCAGCACCCGCCCCCTGCCATCGCCGAAGATCTGCACCTCGACATGGCGGCCGCGCTCGATGAAGCGCTCGAGGAAGACCGCACCCGAGCCGAAGCTGCGCTCGCTCAGGCCCACCACCGCGGCGAACTCCTTCTCCAGCTCGGCGGCGTCGCGCACCACCTTCATGCCGATCCCGCCACCCCCGGCGGTGCTCTTCAACATCACCGGATAGCCGATCTCCGCGGCCGCCTCGAGGGCCTCCCGCGGCCCGTCAAGCAAGCCGGTCCCCGGCACCAGCGGCACCCCGGCCTCACCGGCCAGCCGCCGCGCCTCGTGCTTCAGGCCGAAGGCCTCGATCTGTGCCGCCGTGGGCCCGAGCCAGGCGATGCCGGCCTCCTCGCAGCGCCGCGCGAACTCCGTGTTCTCGCTGAGCAGGCCGTAGCCGGGAAAGACGGCGTCCGCCCCCGACCCGCGCGCCACCTCGAGCAGGCGGTCCATCAGCAGGTAGCTCTCCGCCACCGGCCCCGGTCCGAGCCGGTGCGCCTCGTCCGCCATCTCGACGTGCGGCGCCGCAAAGTCCGGATCCGAGTACACCGCCACCGCGCGCATGCCGAGGGCGTGGATCGTGCGGATCGCCCGCACCGCGATCTCCCCCCGGTTGGCGACCAGGATCGTGGATGGTGGATGGTGGATGGTGGATGACGGCATGGGACGGGCTTTCGTGCTCTCAGACATCAAATCGCGATTGGGAACCGCGAATGGACGCGAATGGACGCGGATTCGGAATGGCACGGCTCCAAACACTCTTCGTCACATGATGATGCCTCCGTCTTCCGCAAGAGGTCCCGGCACTGAAGTCTCGATTGGCGTCCATTCGCGTTCATTCGCGGTTTCAAATTCATCCACCAACCGGCACTAGTCGAAAATCAGGACCTCCACCGGGGTCGGGTTCCAGCCGTTGCAGGGGTTGTTGAGCTGGGGGCAGTTCGAGATCAGGCAGACCACGTCGCGCTTCGCCTCGAGCTCGACGTAGCGCCCCGGCGCCGAGATGCCGTCCTCGAAGCTCAGCTTGCCCTCCGGCGTCACCGGCACGTTCATGAAGAAGTTGATGTTGCAGGTGATGTCGCGCTTGGTGAGCTCCTCGCGCCACTCCTGGGCCCCGCGGATGAAGCTGTCGCGGCAGGCGTGCATGCACTCCTTGTCGTGGGCGTAGCGCATCGTGTTCGACTCGCGCGAGCAGGCGCCGCCAAGGGTGTCGTGGCGCCCGCAGGTGTCGGCGACGATCTCGAGCATCACGTTCCCGCCGGTGCTCATCAGCTGCGATCCGGTCGTCAGGTAGAGCGCCTGCTGCGCCTGGATCGTGCGGTCGGCGCTGTAGCGGTCGGTCGGGTCCGCGGCGTCGAAGAACAGGGTGTCCGCCGCCTGGTTGCCCTCGAGGTCGAGGATGCGCAGCACCTGGCCCTTCTTCACCTCGTGCACCCACCAGTCCCCGGCGGGGATCACCCGGCGGTATCCCGCCGACTCCGGCGCTCGTTGGCTTTCCGTGATCATGGTCTTTGTCGGTTCAGGGTTTCGCGGTCTCGGGGGCTCGGGATTCAGAAGCGCAGGGCGTGGTAGTCGCGGTTGTTCTCCCACGCCCGCCGGTTCTCCTCGCGAACCTCCAGGCAGGGGTCGCCGAACGCCGCCGGCTCGCCGTCGAACAGCTCGAGCAGCACCTCGTTCTCGCGGTACTCCGCGGCCGGATCGAGTGGGTGCTGGCAGGTGTTGAGCACCACCAGGGTGTCCATCTCGAGGCGGATCTCGACCTGGTCGCCGGCCTTCGAATGGCCTTCGACGAAGGACAGCCGGCCCTCCGCGTCGCTGGTCACCTTGCTGAACCAGTTCAGGTTCGGCACCAGGTCCTTCTTGCCGAGGCCCCACTTGGCCAGCTCGATCAGGAAGCAGTCGCGGGCGTTGCGGAACCAGTCGTTGCCGGCCTGCTGGTAGTTCCTCTCGCCGTATTTCCGGAGGACCAGCGACGCATCGGAGTGCCCGCAGACGGTGTCGTGCCAGCCGAGGCTGTCGGCGGTGATCGAAGCCAGCAGCCGGCCCATGTCGGAGTGAAGGCAGTAGGGCTGCTTGAGGTGGAAGATGTACTGGCCCTTGAGCGTGTCCGGCATGTTGTAGCGCTCGTGGCGCTCGAGCGCGTTGTAGAGCAGCATGCCGACGTTGGCGCCGCCGCGGCGGTCGGTGAGCCGCAGGCGCCTGCCGCGGCCGACCACCGCCGACCACATGCCCGCGCCGCTCAGGTTCTTCTCGTAGGTCGTGTTCATCGGGAAAGCTCGTCGCGCTTCATGTGCACCTGCGGGATCAGGTAGGTCGTCGGGGTCAGGTGCGCCGTCTTGACCCCCTTGCAGGTCACCAGCTCGTCGGCAATGCAGCGCAGCTTCCGTACCGGTCCCTGCATCAGGATCATTTCCATGACGTGTTCGTCCTCGAGCAAGACGTGCTGGGAGGAGATGACCTCGGCGATGTGGTCGCGGCAAATCCGCGCGAGGTCGCGCAGCAGCGTCCCCTTCGACTCGTCGTAGACCAGCGTCAGGGTCGCGGCGACGACCTCGGTGCCGACCTCGCCCAGGTGGGTCGCCGCCTGGCCGTGGATCATCTCGGCGATGGCCTGCGAACGGCTGTCGAAACCGCGCTCCTTCACCAGCCGGTCGAGCGAGCGGAAGGTCTCCTCCGGCATCGACACCGTGATGCGCCGGACGCCTTCGCTGGTTTCCTCATGAGCCATCGTGCCAGCGACTGAGCAGCCCGCGGGCCGAGTATGAGGAATTTTCTTTTTTTTCACACCGACTCTCCCGTCGGCGTCCCCGTCCCCCTCCGCGCCCAGTCGGCGATCTCCCGCCCCCGCGCGATCCACGCGCCGCCATCCTCGAGGATCCGGCGCAGCAGGTCCTCGAGTAGCCGAACCTTGGCCGGCCGCCCCATCAGGAAGGGGTGCATCGTCAGCACGTAGCAGCCGCCGACCCGCTTGGCCGCCAGGTACTCGTCCCACCACATCCGCAGCACCTTGTCGTGACCGGCCGGCTGGAAGCCGATCGCCGGCTCGGGGTGGAAGGCGAACTGCTCCCAGTCCTCCATCGCCCACTGTCCGGGGATCTCGACCAGGCCGTTGTCGTGGAGGTAGGGCACGTCGTCGCCCATCTCGCTCGCGCTGTAGTCCAGCCCGCGCGACACAAGCACCTCCGGCGTCCACGGGTTGGTCGCGAACCACGGCGCGCGGTGGCCGGACGGGCGCACGCCGGCGACGCGCTCCAGCACTTCCAGCGAGCGATCGAGCACCGCCTCCTCCCGCGGCCGCGACAGCGCGGTGAGCTTCTCGTGCCGGTCGCCGTGGAGGCCCAACTCGTGCCCCTCCGCGACGATCCGCCGGACCAGCCCGGGGTGGCCTCCGGCGACGTGGGCCGGCACGAAGAAGGTCGCCGGCAGCCGGTAGTGCGCGAACAGGTCGAGCAGGCGCGGCGCACCCACCTCGGGGCCGTAGCGGCACATCGACAGGAAGCTCCGGTGACTGCCATACGTCGCCCCCTCGCTCAGCGCCACGGTCTCGCCATCGACGTCGAAGCAGAGCATCACCGCGCAGGCCGCCCCACCGGGCCACTCGGCGCGCTTCGCGGGTTGGAACTCGGGCGGGATCATGAGCGGACCAGGCGGAAGCCGAGGTTGTCGCGGCGGGTCGACTCGGGCGCGCCGTCGCGCCACGAGCAGCGCAGCAGGCGGGGCAGGTGGTCCCAGGCCCCGCCGCGGATCACCCGGCCCGCGAGCTCCGGGCCATCGTGGCTCTCGCGCCAGCGGTCGGCCGTCCACTCGCACACGTTCCCCTGCAGGTCGTGCAGGCCGAAGGCGTTCGGCGGGTAGCTGCCCACCGGGGTCCGCGCCCCCACGCCGACCGGCGTCCCGCCCTCGTCGTAGAGGAAGTTCGCCTCGGCGGGGGAAATCATCGAGCGCCCCGAGAAGGGCGTCCGCGAGCCGGCCCGGCAGGCGTGCTCCCACTCGACCTCGCTCGGCAGCCGGCAGCCGCCGCCCAGCTGCGCGGCGAACTCGACCGCCTCCAGCCAGCTCACCCGCACCACGGGCAGGTCGCTTTCGGCCCCCGCTCCCGTGACCGCCGCCCACTGCACCTCGCTCACCGGGCAGGCCATCATTTCAAACCCGCCCACCTCGTGCTCGCGCACCGGCAGCTCGGTCGGGTTGACGAAGCGGTCCCCCGCCACCCCGCCCATCGCGAAGACGCCGCCGGGCACCGCGACCCAGCCCAGGTCGGGAACCGCCTTCACTCCACCCACCTCCCTTCCCGCACCTGCGGCGGCGCGATCACGTCGTGCTCCCGCCACCCCGCGGTGATGCCGCCGTCGACCGGGATCACCGCGCCGGTCAGGTAGGCGGCCTCCGGCGAGGCCAGGAAATGAAACACCGCCGCGACCTCGTCCGGCTGCGCCAGGCGCCCGAGCGGCGTCATCTTCTCGAGGAAGGGGATCTCCGGGTTGTCGGGGATGCCGGTGACCGCCGGTGTCGCCACCGTCCCCGGACACACGCAGTTCACCGTGATCGCGCGCGGCGCCAGCTCCATCGCCGCCAACCGTGTCTGCTGCACCACCGCGGCCCGCGTCGGTCCGTACACCGCCGCGCGCGGCGCGCCGATCAGGCCGATGAAGGACGCCGTGTTGAGGATCCGCCCGCCGTCCCGCATCGCCCGCGCGGCGTGCTTGATGCCGTAGGCGACCCCGTGGACGTTCACCGCGAAGGCCCGCTCGACCAGCGCCGGCGTCAGGTCGTCGAAGCCCACGCCCAGCGGCTGGATCGCGGCGTTGTTGACGAGGATGTCGGGGGCGCCGAGTCGCTCGACCACCGTCGCCACCAGCGCCGCGACCTGATCCTCCACCGCGACGTCGACACGCAGCGCCATCCCGCCGATCTCCGCGGCCACCGGTGCGGCGTCGTTGCGGTCGGCGATCGCCACCCTCGCCCCCGCCGCCGCTAAGCGACGCGCGATCGCCAGCCCGATGCCCGACGCCCCGCCGGTCACGATCGCCACCTTGCCCTGGAGGGAGAAGAACATCGCCTCAGCGTTGGCCGGGGGCCGGAGGGTGATCGAGTCCCGGCCAGGTTCCGTGCGCCCGCGCCGCCAGGTAACGCTGCATCAGCCAGATCGGCATCTCCAGGTGGCTCAGCCGGCCGCGCTGGTAGCCGTTCGCGTGCAGGCTGCGCTGCACCGCGGCGATGACCTCCATGTCCTCGAGGTGGAACGCAGCCGCCTCCTGCTCGGCTCGCTCCAGCATCCGGTCGAAGCCGGGATGCTCGCGGGTCGCCTTCGGCACCAGCACCGTCGTGGTCAGCTTCACCGCGTCGGGACCCAGCGGCAGGATCCGGTACCACACCACCTGGTCCGGCGTGACCGCGAAGGTGAACAGCGGATGACCCAGCATCAGGCCCCACTCGTGGCGGTCCTCGCCCTCGAGCCCCGCGACCACCGGGAAGGTGTCCCATTGCCCGCCGTCCGCCTCGGTCGCCGCGATCTCCTCGCGGACCTTCGGCTTGTAGGGAAGGTGGCAGCGGATGAAGTGCGGGCGCTCCCGTTCCGTCCAGGTCTGCTTCGCCGGCATGATCGTCTGCAGCGTCTTCGCGTGCGCCCCGGCGTGGTGGTACGACTCCATGAAGTTCTCCGTCAGCACCTTCCAGTTGCAGGGGATGTCCCACTCGCGCTCGACCACGATCTCCATCCCGCCGATGCGCCACTTCGAGACGTGCTCCCCCAGTTCGGCGTACTGCTCCGCCACCGTCATCGGCGCCTTGCCGTCGAGGTTCACGAAGACGAAGCCCTGCCAGACCTCGCAGCGGAACTCCTTCAGCCCCCACTCATCGCGGCGGAAACCCTCCGCCTGCTGCATCTCCGGGCAGGCCTTCAGGCGGCCGTCGAGCTCGAAGGTCCACGAGTGGTAGGGGCACAGGAACAGACGGGTCGAGCCGCGGCCCTCGCCGCCGTCGCGGCGCTCCGCCGGGCCATGGCCGTCGTGGCCGAAGCCCGGCGGCATGATGTCCATGCCGCGATGCGGGCAGACCCGCGAGAGCACCCGGACCCCACCGCTCTTGTCCCGCACCACCACCAGCGGGTCGCCGAAGAGGTCCAGGTTGACGAAGTCGCCGTTCGCCGGGACCTGGGAGACGTGGGCCACGCAGAACCACTCCTTGGAAAACACCTCGTCCACCTCCCAGGCATAGAAGGCATCCGAGGTGTAGATCTCTCGCGGCAGCGTCTCGCTCCGCTCCAGCGGCAGCGTCGCGACCCGCTGCAATTCCTCCAGCAGGCTTTCCAGCGTGCGGCCCTCCCGCGCCGCCCGCAGTCCGGCGCGACGCTGCTCCTGCAGGCGCGCGTTCTCCGCACAGCCGCGCACCACCCGGGCCTCCTCCGCCGATCCCGCCGATCCGCAACCACCGGCTCCTTCGCCCATGGCCGCACCGCCCTCGGCCCCACCGGAAGCTGCAACCCCACCGGCAGTCGCTTCCGCGCTCGTCCCGCTCGCAGCCGCAGCCCCGCCGGTTGTCCCGCCCGAAGCCCCGCCGACAGCCCCGCCCAAAGCCTCGCCGACAGCCCCGCCCCAAGCAGCATCCACGTTCGCCCCACTTCCGTGGCCGCCACCGCGGCCGCCACCTCGCCCGCTTTCGCTGCCAAGCATCGCATCCCGGTTCATCCATCCGACGGCAGCAGGCGACGTGCCATGTATTTGCGTCCGCAACTACCTTTGACGGCGGCCGCGGGTCTGGTATGCACTCCGGGCATGGCGGGAGGCACCACGAGGCCGGGTTCCGGCGGGAGCGCGGGAACTGGACGGGATGACAAGCGACCCGGCCGCAGCGACCACCCGCCGGCGCTCGGGGGCAAGCGACCGGGACGAGACGGCGATGGGCCGGGCAGCGGCGGCGACCGGCCGGACCCGGGCGGCCGTGACAGCCGCCGGGTCGCGCTTCCCACCGCGCCGCTTGCCGGGGCCCTGAAGAAGAAGCACGTCGCCTGGCGGATGCTGCTCACCACCCACGCGCTGCTGCTCCGCCGCACCGAGGCCATGCTGCAGGCGGCCGGGATGATCCCCTTCGACTGGCACGACGTGCTGATGGCGCTGCATGAGGCGCCGGACGGGCGACTGCGGCCCACCGACCTCGCCGAGGCCGTCCTGCTGAGCCGCGCCGGGATCTCCCGCCGGGTCGACCGCATGACCCACGCCGGTCTGGTCCGCCGCCAGCGTCACCCCGCGGACAAGCGCAGCGTCTTCCTCAGCCTCACTCCCAAGGGCCGTCGCACGCTGCACGACTTCTGGCCGGTCTACCGCGCGATCATCGAGGAGTGCTTCACCCCGGCGCTCAGCGCCAGCGAGGCGGAAACCCTCTCCGCCGCCTTTCACCGCATCGTCCGGCGCCACGGCGGCGAGGCCCACCAGAACATCTACCCCGGCTCCGTCACCGAGGAGCCCTGAGACCGGCCATCGGGGAAGGCGGCGAAGCTTCCCGGGGCGGAAGCGGCTTCAGCGCCCCCGCCGCGGCCCGCGAGACGCCACCCATGCGGCGAAGACCTGATTCAGGCGTGCCGCCATCCAGCGGTTCACCTCGGTGGGATCCGCCGCCAGGCGGCCGCTCGACGGGTCGCCCTGCTGGTAGCCGTCGAAGCCCGCCTCCGGGGTCATCGTGACCGTTCCGATGCCCCGCTCCGCCATCGCATCCCACACCCGCCGCCACCAGCGCTCGTGGGCCGCGCGCTCGGCCTCGAAGCGCGCCACCCTCGGATCCGGAACCTGCGGCCCTTGGTCGTAGCCGACCCGCGCATGCAGGTGCCCGCAGCAGGCCGCCACCGCCTCCAGCAGCTCGGGCGACTCGTCGGGAACCAGCCGTTCGCACACCACGCACCAGTGACTGAAGTCCACGGTCAGGCGCAACTCGGGCAACTCCCGTAGCAAGGCCAGCGTGACCCACGGGCTGTAGGTGCAGCGGGCACGGTGGGTCTCGACCCGGATCGGCACGCCGGACGATTCCTGCAGCGCCAGCACGCCCTCGTGAAAGCGGATCACCGCGGGCAACTCCCAGCCGTCCCACCCGGCCATCGCCGTGACGAAGCGCGGCCCGCCGGGCACGGCCCGATCCAGGCCCCGCCGCAGCGACTCGAGGTGATCCTCCGGCGTCCGCCCGGGCTCGGGCACGTAGCGACCCGGCGGCGTGCAGGTGCAGACCTCCGCGATCCACGGCATGCCGCCGAGCGCGGCGAAGAACCCGTCCTCCCCCGACACCGACACCGGCCCCTCGATGCCGTCGAAGCCGTCCTCCCGCGCCGCCTCGACGGCCGCCGCGACCGTCCCGTCGTGACCCCACAAGGTCCTGAACAGCTCCAACTTCATTCCTCCGGGAGCGGCGAGGCGTGCTCATAGCCGGGAATCCCGCCACTCCGCGCCATCCAGCCGAGGCGGTCGGCCAGCCAGCATTCGTCGGCCGGCGCAAACCGCCCCGGATCATCCAGCGAGCAGGTGTTGACCTCGGTGAACCCGGGCAGCGAGGGGTCGACAAACAGGAGCGGCGTGCCGCAGCCCGCACAGAACCACCGCAAGCGCTCGGCATGCCCGATGCTCGCCGGCTCCCCCCGCGTCCATTCCAGCGCACCGCCACGAAAGAAGGTCCACGCCACGACCGGCGCCCCGCTTGCGCGGCGACAGTCCTCGCAGTGACACAGCGTCGTCTGCAGGGCGGGCCCGCGCACCTCGTAGCGCACGGCGCCGCACAGGCATCCCCCGGCATGGATCGGATCCGCCATTGTTCAGTCGTCGGCCGTCGTTCCTCGTTCGTCGTTCGTCGTTCCTCGTTCGTCGTTCGTCGTCCTTCAGTCCTCAGTCGAAGCGCATCCGCCCGAGCCCCTCCCACTCCTCCGGCGGCAGCGGCGGCTCCTCGCCGCAGCCCTTCCGGATACGTTCCACCAGGTCCTCGACCATCGCCCCGAATAGGGCCGCGCCCTCCTCCGCCGTCGCGCCCGACGGCTTTCCGGTCACCCCGTTGAGGCTGGTCTGCGCCACCGGATGGGAAAACACCGTTCCCGCCGTGCGGTCGGGGTCGTCGGCCGTGTCGAGGCGGTCGCGATGAACCAGCTGCGGGCACAGGTGGAGCATCAGCGAGGTCTCCGCCCGGTTGGCATGGAGGTCGGCGGCGTCGTCGGTGTAGGCCTGCCAGGTCCCCTCGCCGAGCTGGAAGACGTGGACCAGGCCGACCTGAAGCCTGCCGAGCTGGGCGAGGCGGACCTGGTCGAGGGCAACCCGGGCGGGCGCGTCGTTGCCGAAGTGGGCGTTCACCATCAGCAGCCGCTTCCACCCGGTTGCCGCCGCCCACTCCGCCAGCTCGCGGAGCACCGCGATGAAGGTTTCGTGGCGCAGCGAAAAGGTCCCCGGCCACTTCGCGGTGTGACCCTGCGAGGCGGTGAAGCGCAGCGCCGACATCACCGGCACGCCGGTTCGAGCCGAGGCCGCGGCGCAGACGCGCTCGGCCAGCAGGGTGTCCATCGCCACCGGCAGGTGCGGACCATGCTGCTCGGTCGCGCCGAGCGGCAACAGCAGCAGGCCACCGTTCTCCCCGCGCAGCGCGGCGATCTCCGGCCACGCCAGCTCCTCGAGGTTCACCGCCCCGGCCACGCCGGTCGCCGCCCCCTCCGGCCCATCAGTAAAGCCGGGCATAGTGATCGATCTCCCACTGGCTGACGCGCTGGTGGTACTGGCGCCACTCCTCGCTCTTGTAGGTGACGAACTCGTCGCGCAGTCCCTTGCCGAGCACCTCCTCGACGAAGGGGTCCCCGGCGAAGGCATGCACCGCCTCGTCGAGGGTCCGCGGCAGCTCGGCGATGCCGCGCGCGGCCAGCTGGTCGGGCGTGAGCTCGTAGAGGTTGTCCTCCTGCGCCTCGCCCGGGTCGAGGCCCTCGCGGATTCCCTCGAGGCCGGCCGCCAGCACCAGGGTGGCGGCGAGGTAGGGGTTGCACGAGGCGTCGGCATTGCGGCTCTCGCAGCGGCCGCCCGCCATCGGCACCCGCACCGAGTTGGTGCGGTTGTTGCGGCCGAAGCTGTTGAACACCGGCGCCCAGGAGTAGTAGGCCATCAGGCCGCGGCGGACGAGCCGCTTGTAGCTGTTCACCGTCGGCGCGAAGGCCGCGCACAGCGCCGGGCCGTGGCGCAGGATGCCGGCGATGAACTGGTAGCCGAGCTCGCTCAGCCCGAGGCCGCGCGGGTCCTCCGCCGCCGGCCGGGCGAACAGGTTGGCGCCGCTCTCCGGATCGTAGAGCGACATGTTGAAGTGCGCGCCGCTGCCGGTCTTGTCGGCGAAGGGCTTGGGCATGAAGGTCGCCAGCAGGCCCTCCTCGGCGGCGTAGTGCTTCGCCATCATCCGGAAGAAGATGTAGCGGTCGCACATCGTCAGCGCGTCGGCGTGGCGGAAGTCGAACTCGAACTGCGAGTTGGCGTCCTCGTGGTCGAAGGAGTAGAGGTCCCAGCCGAGCTCGTTGATGGTCGTGGCCATCCTGTCGAGCCAGGTGTAGCGGTCCATGAACCGCTTCACGTCGTAGCACGACTTGACCAGGTTGTCGTCGTCGTTGGGAATCTCCAGCCGACCGTCCTCGCCACGCCTCACCACGAAGAGCTCGCACTCGATCCCCAGGTTCATGCCGAAGCCCATCTCCGCGGCCTTGGCCAGCTGCTTCTTCAGGGCGACCCGCGTGTTGATCTCGTACGGCTCGCCATGGAAGGTGTTGTCGGCCGGAAACCACGCGATCTCCGGGTTCCACGGCAGCACCACGCAGCCGTCGAGGTCCGGCAGCGAGGCGATCTCGTCGTCATTCGGGCTCTGGCCCAGCCCGTCGAGGGCGTAGCCCGTGTAGAGCTCGCTGCCCCCGGCGAAGTGTTCGAAGTGGTCGATCGGCACCACCTTGCCCTTCGGCACGCCGTGGATGTCCACGTAGGCACCGATGCAGTACTTCACGCCCCGCTCCTTGAGCGAAGCGCCCAGTTCCCTGACCTTGTCCTCCTTCATCAATCGGCAATCATCCTTCTCAAATCTCCAGTCTCCATCCGGCATTCGTCACACCACGTCCGGATCCGGCTTCGCCAGTCGCATCACCGGCGCCTCACGCGACTCCCCTCCGTCCTTCGCGGGCGGGTGGATCAGGCTCTCGATGTGCTTGCGCGCGGCGAGGAAGGTCGGGTCGAACATCTGCTCCATGCTGCGCGGCCGGGGCACCGGGACCTCGACCATCTCGCGGAAGCGCCCCGGGTTGGCGTCGAGCACCAGAATCCGGTCGGACAGGAACACCGCCTCGTCGAGGTCATGGGTGATGAACACGATGGTGATGTCGACGTTCTTCCAGATGTCCAGCAGGTAGCTCTGCATCTGCCCGCGGGTCTGCGCGTCGAGCGCCCCGAAGGGCTCGTCCATGAACAGGACGCGCGGCTGGTTGGCCAGCGCGCGGGCGATCGCGACGCGCTGCTTCATGCCGCCGGAGAGCTGGTGCGGGTAGGCATTCTCGAACTTTGATAGGCCGACCAGCGCGATCCACTCGCGCGCCTCGCGCTCGGCCGCGAACTCGGAGTGGCGCGACATCCTGAGGCCGAACATCACGTTCTGCTTCACCGACAGCCACGGGAACAGCGTGTAGCCCTGGAACACCATGCCGCGGTCGGGCCCGGGGCCGGACACCGACTCGCCGTTGACCAGCACCTCGCCGGAAGTCTTGGTCTCGAGACCGGCGAGGATGCGGACCAGGGTCGACTTGCCGCAGCCCGACGGTCCGATGACGCAGGTGAATTCGCGGTGGTGCACCGAGAAGGAGACGTCCTCGAGCGCGGTGACGCGGCCGCGCGAGGAGTCGAAGACCTTGCCCAGTCGGCGCACCTCGAGGGTCACCTCGCGCTGGCGCAGGCGCTCGAAGCGTGCCGCCACCTCGGGGGACTGCTCGCGGTAGGAGGGAATGGCGGTCGTCGGGCTCATGATGCTTCAGCCTTGGTGAGTTTGGCCCGGGCCTCGCGCTCGGCCTCGGCCGACGCCACCCGCTCGCGGGCGCCCTCGGCGACGATCCGCGCCGGCCAGGTGACCACCGCGGCCACCGCCCGCGACATCCTCCCGCTCTTGCCCTCCCAGGGAAACAGCAGGCCATGCAGCCAGGCGAGGACCTGGTCGGTCACGAAGCCGGTCACGCCGATCAGGATGATGATCGGGAAGACCCGGTCGAAGTTGCGGAAGCGGCCCTGGGTCTCGATGAACTCGGTGAGCCCGCTCTTCACCCCGATCAACTCGGCGATGACGAGCCAGGTCCAGGCCCAGCCGAGCAGGATGCGCAGGTCGTTGTAGAGGTTGGGCAGGATGCCGGGAATGACGACCCTGGTGACCATCTGTCGCGAGTTCGCGCCGAGCGTCTGCGCCGCCTCGAGCAGCGCCGGGTCGAGCAGGCGCGTCGTCTTGGCGATCATCAGCACCATGTGCGGAAGCGTGCCGATGAAGACGAGGGCGATCTTCGGCGCGTCGTCGGCCGCCAGCACCGCGACCAGCAGGGTGCTGAAGGTCGGCGCCGGCATGTAGCGGAAGAAGTCGGTGAAGGGCTCGAAGAGCCTGGCGAAGACGTCGTAGGTGCCACAGAGGATCCCGATCGGGACACCGATCACGCAGGCCCAGAGGAAGCCGCGGAAGATGACGCCGAGCGATTCCAGGTAGCGCTCCTTCATCGTCGCCGCCTCGTTGGCGGGCGTCGCCGTGAAGTCGCGCCAGCCGGTCTTGATCACCTCGCCCGGCGCCGGCAGGTAGGCCGGGTTGGCCGGCTTGCCCTGGGGCACCAGCTTGAGCAGCCGGGTGTCGGGAAGCTGGCGGAAGCTGAAGTCCGGCGACAGGGCGGACATCACCTCCCAGTTGCGGCGGACGATCTCGAGGTTCTCGTCGCTCAGTTCGGGACTCTCGGCGACCTTGGTGCCGGCCGCCAGGTCGCGCCAGAGGTGGTAGATCGCCTCGTCATTCTGCGCCTCCTCGTAGGGCAGCCAGCCGTTCTCGATGAGGACCGGCGCCAGCTGGCGGAGCAGCTTCTGGTTCTTGCGCTTGAAGCCGCCCTCGGACTCACCCGCCTCGCGCGCCGCGAGCACGCCGCGGTTCTCCTCGCGGACGGCCTCCTGGTAGGTCGGGAAGTATTCCTTGCTGACGTGGTCCCCGGCGGTGAACACGGTCGTGACGTCCTCCCGCTCGGCGGCCACCTCGATCTTCACGTCCGGGTGCCAGATCCACGGCACGTAGGACACCACGCACCACAACACGAGGGGAAAGAGGAACGACAGCAGCGTGAGCAGGAGGCGTCGATGATGCCCCAGGTCCTGGCGGACCCGGAACCAACCGCTGAGAATGGATGGCGCCGCCATGTCCTGCCCTCGGGGTGTTCGTTGCGTGTGGACACAAGTCGGGCGGGGAAACCCCTGGCCTCCCCGCCCGGAACCGGGATTACTTCTTCGATTCGGCGTACTCCTTGGTCAGCGAGGGATCGAGATACTTCTTGGTGTCGAGCGGCTTGTCGTAGACCTCGAACTTGACGTTGAACTCGTCGACGACCTTCGAGGAACCGTAGACCGATCCCAGCCCCTCGACGTCCTTCCACTTCTCGAGCGCCTCGTCGAGGCTGAGGATGTAGGTCCCCTTGAAGAAGGGCTCATACTCCTCGGGCTTGAGGTTGACGCGGGCCGAGAGGATGCCGAGGGCCTCGTCGATGTTCTCCTCGTCCTTGATGAAGTCGACGATCTTGTACCACACCGAAACCACCTTGGCCCAGTCGTCGCGGCGTGCCTCGAGGCTCTCCGGCGAGACGTAGAGGAGGTCGTAGATGATGCCCGGCGCATCGGCCGAGGTGAACACCGGCTTCGAGCCGGGAACCGCCTTGAGGGCCTGGCCGGAGTTCGGCTGCCAGGCGCCGATCGCGTCGACCGCCTTGGCCTCGAGCACCTGCGGGGTCTCGTTGGTCGGGGTGTTGACCACCGTGACGTCCTCGGCCTTCATGCCGTTCATCTCGAGCCCCTTGAGCAGGAGAAGGTGGCAGACGAAGCCCTCCTCGACGCCGACCTTCTTGCCCTTGAGGTCCTCGATCTTCTCGATCCCCGGCGCCGCGACGATCATGTCGTTGCCGTTGGAAAAGTCGTTGATGATGATCCCGACCGAGGGCTTGCCGGTGCCGCCCGTGACGAGCGCGTCCCCGTTGGTCATGCTCACCGCGTCGACCTTGCCGGCGACGTAGGCATCCATCGACTCGACGTAGTCCATCCAGGCGAACTCGACCTCGACGCCGGCCTCCTTGAACCAGCCCTTCTGGATTCCGATCTCCCAGGCGACCCAGCCGGGCCAGTCGGAGTAGGCGATTTTCAGCGGCTCGGCCTGCACGGTCGCGAGCGTGGCGGTCAGCGCCATCACGGCGCGTGCAAAATGGTTGCGGATCTTCATCGGTGCTTGGGATTGGTTGCTCGATTGTGACGAAATGAGGAAGTATGAGGATTTCCTCGCGTCTTCATACCCTAGGAAGCAAAGGCCATACCAAATCGGATCCGCTGGCTTGGATTTCCCCGCCGGGGGCGTCCCGGCACGGCGCGGCTCAGCCATGGACAGGCGTCCCGCCGGGCGCAAAGCTCCCGCCGTGAGCAGCCGACTCGACCGCTTTTCCGGAATCGCCCGCCTGTATGGTGAGGCGGCGCTCGGGCGATTCCTCGCCGCCCGGGTCGCGGTGGTCGGGCTCGGTGGCGTCGGCTCCTGGACGGCCGAGGGACTCGCGCGCTCGGGGATCGGTCGGATCGACCTGATTGATCCCGACGATCTCTGCGTGACCAACACCAACCGCCAGCTCCACGCCCTCGACGGGACCTTCGGCAAGCCGAAGACCCGCGCGCTCGCCGAGCGCCTGCGCGCGATCAACCCCGCGATCGAGCTGCGCGAGGAGGCGGTCTTCTACTCCGAGCGCAATGCCGCCGAGCTGCTGGGACCGGGACTCGATGCCGTGGTCGATGCGATCGACTCGGTCCGTGCCAAGTGCCACCTGCTGGCAACCTGCCGCCAGGGCGACATCCCGGTGATCACCTGTGGCGCCGCCGGGGGGCGACGGGACCCGACGCGGATCCGCATCGATGACCTCGCGCGCAGTTCCAACGACGCCCTGCTCCTTGCGGTGCGCAAGCGCCTGCGTGGCGAGCACGGCTTTCCCAAGGCCCCGGAGAAGGGTGCCGCGAGGCGCTTCGGCATCGAGGCGGTGTTCTCCGACGAGCCGGCCGTGTATCCGACCTGCGACGGTGGCGTCAGCCGCGAAAGGCCCGAGGATTTGCCCTCCGGGCTCAGGTGCGACGCGGGATACGGCAGCGTCACCCACGTCACCGCCAGCTTCGGCCTCGCCGCCGCCGGCCGGGTGCTTGAGTGGCTGGCGGAGGCGGCGCCCAGAGGGAAAGCAAAGGGCGACCCGTAGGCCGCCCTCGAAAAATGCTGGAGGCAAGCGCCCGTGTCAGGACTTCACGCCCTTCTTGGAGAGGCGGGTTCCCTTGGTCGCACCCTGGCGGGCCTTGAACTTCGGGTTCGTCTTGCAGATCACGTAGGTCGTGCCCTTGCGGGTCACCACCTGGCAATCGGTGTGGCGGCGCTTGGCGGAGCTGAGCGAGGAAAGGACTTTCATGGCGGGAAAAGGTTGGCGGGGACGGGCTTGCCCTCCGTGGGGCCGCGAAAACTACGGATCCGGCGGGGCATGTAAAGCCGATTCTCGGCCGGCGGGGGCGGAAAATGGCCCGGGAAGGAGGTGGCTCCCGTGCCAAGGGCCAACCGGGGGCGACCCTCCCGGGTTCCTTTCGTCTCCGCGGCAGCCACGGCCGGAGGGCGGGAACCACACTTGAGACGGGGATTTCAGGCCTCCCGCTGGCCTTCGAGGTGACTCAGGAAAACACCTGCTTCTGCAATCGTCTGAGCGAGAAGAGGCGATTGACACCGCCAGCAGGTCCCTCGCCACCAATTAGGCCCCGCAATTCGCGGGCGCCGTCCCTGCGCTTCGGACCGAAGCGCTCGCGGAATTCCCGGAACAGCTGATCGACGAAATCCCGTCCTCCGATCACCGCCCCGTCCGTGAAATACCGCACCCGGCAGCGGAGGTAGTCCGCGCGTGGCAACCGCCCGCCCTTGGCCAGCACCTCGAGCGCCTTTTCCCTCGAAAGGCCCCTTCGGAAACTCGCTTCACCGGTCCCGGGATTCATCGTCCCGGCCTCGAGTTCCCTTCGGGCCGACTCCGATTCCGGCAGGCCGAAGAGCCAGCAGCGCCAGCGCCGCAGGGCTTCATGGCTCGCGGGAGGGTTCTTCACCCTGGCGCCGTGGGGGCGCAGGCTTTCCAGCCAGCGCAGCGCCTGGCGGGCTCGCGCGCCTCCGGCCACGGCTTCACCATAGCAGCACCAGCGGTAGTCCTTCGGGTCCTCGCAGATCCCGGCGCGCACCGGATTGAGGTCGATGTAGGCGGCCATCGCCTTGAGCGCCTCGCATTCACCCTCGACGAGCACCGAGCGGAAGCGGTCCTCCCACAGCGTTCCGCGACGCTTGTGGCGGCCGTTGAACCACTGGGAAAAGCGTTGCTTGAGGACCTTCATGAAGGAACTCACGTCCCACATGCGGGAGAACCACTTCTCGCGCAGCGCCTCGGCGCCGGCTTCCGCCCCGATCTCCCTGAAGTGCCGGAGTTCCCCGGCGAGGTCTCCGGCGCGCTTCTCGCCGAGCGTCCGGCGAACCAGCCCCACCAGGCCCTCGTCATCGGGCAGGTCCTCCTCGCCGGGCCGCTGGGGAACCTCCACCAGGATGTGGAAGTGATTGGACATCATGCAGTAGGACAGCACGCGAAGCCCGTAGAGCTGCTCGTAGATCCGCATCAGTTCCACCAGCTTGTCCTTCTCCTCCATCCCCAGGACGAAGTCCCGATTCACGATCCTCGAAACGCAGTGGTAATAGGCCACCCGCAGACTCGCCGGCGCCTTCAATCGCGGTCTCCTCATGCCCCATTCCTCACCCTCCCCGGACCCAAACCCAAGCACTTTTCATTAAGGGACAGGCATTTTTTGAAGGGAGAAGCATTTGTGGCGCTCCGTCAGATTTGCTTGAGTGATTGAGCGCGCATTTTGAGGAAGAGATGCTTGAGGTTGGTCATTCCGCATGCCCGGTGGATGAGGCGG
>JAUIJB010000124.1 GCA_030430455.1 Verrucomicrobiia bacterium
CGTGAACCGCCAGCTCCACGAGGTGATTTCGCGCAGCGGGCAGACGCTCTTCGTCTCGGCCTTCTTCATGGTGCTCGACCCGGCGCGGGAGCGGTTCCGCTGGGCGGTGGCCGGTCACCCGGCACCCCTGTGGGCCCGCCGCGGCAGCGGTCGCCCACCGAAGCCGCTGTGGACGGGAGCCCGGCACCAGCCGGCGCTCGGACTGGTCCCCCGGGCCGACTACGAGTCCCACGAGGAACGGCTGCGACCGCGCGACGTCTTCCTCCTCTACACCGACGGCCTGGTCGAGGCGGAGGATGCCTCCGGCGACATGTTCGGATCGGAACGCCTGGTCCGGGCCTTCGACGACGCGCTCGACGGCCCGCTGGCGGCGATGCCGGCCCAGATCGTCTGCCTGGCCTCCGCATTCCAGGAAAGTGAGCAGTACGAGGACGACGTCTGCGTGGTGGCGGTGGAGGTCTCGGCCAACCGCGTGCCGGTCGGGGCCTGACCCGTCCGCCCCCCGAAAATGCGGCAATGGGCGCCACCTTCTGAGAGGTGCCAGGCGCTCCGGATGAGGACGCCGCCTTCTTCGACCTCGGGGATTCCCTCCGCTGAATGCCCGGCCCGAGCCTCGCCGCGGCCTTCGGAGCTCGACACGGTCACGAGGGACTTCTGGCCCGCTGGCAGGTGATTTGCTACTGCGGGCCCCATGGAACGCAGGCTGCAGGAAGCGATCGGCTATTTCACCACCCGCGAAGAGGGAGAAGAGGCACGCGCCCGGCTCGGCGAGCTGGCCGAGGTCAAGCTGGCCTCGCGGGGCTTCGCCACCCCGGAACGGGCCGAGGTCTCGCCGCTGATGGCGCTCGGGCGCTCGCTGCTGGCGAACTTCGAGGAGAAGCTGCGGATCTTCGGCGAGCCGCTGTGCCCGGCCGACCAGGCGATCGACGACTTCCTGAGACGCTACCTCGGCGAGCACCTCGACGGCGTCTTCGATGACGGCGAGCCGCTGGTGCCGGCCTCGTCGCTGGCACTCGAGCGGCACGGGCTGGCGCGGGTGCTTTCGGTGCCGGCCGACAGCGACACGCTGCGCTCGGACATCCTCTCGTCCTTCCGCGTCCACCAGGGCGTCTGCCACAACCCCGCCAAGGACCGGCGCACGACCGAGGGGGTGTTCCACGTCGTCGAGGACGGTCTGCCGATCCCGGCCGACAAGAAGGGCGTGCCGCGCGCGGCCTTCGCCCGCCTGCTCAAGGCGGCCCTCCATCCGCCGCAGGAGTACCTCCGCCTGCCCTACACCTCGACCCGCCCCGAGGACGAGCGGGCCGACACCTTCGTCAGCCTGCTGCTGCGCCCGGTGGTGTGCCCGGAGGTTCCCGGGGTGATGCCGCGGCGGACGATGGAGATCCGCTTCTTCGCCCCCGGCGCCCTGGTCAGCAACCTCGACTTCGTCGAGAGCATCTTCGGCAACGCCGGCGACCCGTCGATGCCCGAGAACGACGCCCGGCTCGATGCCGGCGGCTGGACCGGCCACAGCGGCGCCGTGATCCTCGCCCCGCACCTGACCGGCCTGAAGAAGAAGGACCTCGGCCTGCCGCACGTGTCCGAGGCCACCCCGCGCCAGCTCGCCGACGGGATGTGCTGGGAGGACGAGGGGGAACTCTACAACGACGGCGGCGCCTTCAAGGTCGCCTGCCGCGACGCCTCGGGGTGCTGCGTCACGCTCATCGCCGACAGCTACTACGGTTACTGTAAAAAGGAGGTGAAGACCCAGATCGGCTTCTCCGCCAACCTCTTCGGGCTGTGCGAGGAGGAACACGCCGGGGGAGCGCTGGCGTTTCCCTCCTTCGACCACGGCGAGGACCTGTCCTTCGCCCAGCTCGGCTCACGCGGCGGCGGCGGCCAGACCTGGGAGGACGTCGTCCGGCTCATCGGCGACCGGATGGATCCCCAACCCGAGGGCTTCGGCATCGACAAGCGCTGGCCGGACATCATCTACCTGCCGGAAACCGCCCGCCTCGACCTGCGCCGCCAGTGGATCCACTGGACCCGCCCCGACGGCAGCGAGGCCGGGCGCAAGCTGCGCGCCGGCGAGACCTACGTCCTGCCCTCCGGCTACAAGGTCGAGATGAGGCAGGGGGTGAAGGGCCAGCGCTGGCGCCTGATGGGGACCATGGCCGAGGGCACCTTCTGCCACAAACCCTGCACCGTCTCCGGCGGCGGCAAGTCGGAGATCTCGAAGTCGCTGGCCGACGCCATGCTCACCGGCCCGGTGACGGTGCCGAACTTCGAGTCGGTGCTGATCCAGGTGCAGCGGATCCTCGACATGGGGGTCGACTTCTACACCGCGCGCTTCCGCGAGCCGCGCCAGCCGCAGCTGCCGAGCCGGCCGATCCTCGACCCCGACCGGAGCTTCGGCTCGGTGGTCCGGATGATGACGCCCAGCGTGCTCTTCACCGACGACTACAATGCCTGGCTGGAGAGCATCCCGCGCGAGGTCCGCGGGATGGTGCTGGTGCTCAAGCGCCGCTACAAGCCGGACTGGGGCGACGACTGGGCGTCGCGCTTCAGCGTCGACATCATCGACGGCCAGCCGGGGATCGAGCTCAAGTTCCGCAACCAGCTGCTCATCACCCGCTACCTGCGGGTCGGCTTCACCGAGGGCGGCGCGTGGCGCACCTTCGGCCTGCGCAAGGACTTCGCCGCGTCGGTGAAGCTGCAGCGCGAGGACGACATCACCGCCTCGGTGGTGGTGCCCGGCGGATGGCTCGACGGACTCCACCCGGACCTCGACGAGCCGGCCTACAAGTTCGCCTGGAACTGCGAGTACCGGCTTTTCCAGCGCCCGGACGACGCCGTCATCCGCGGCTACGACCGCGCCACCGAGGCCGACTTCGCCCGCCGCGGGATGTTCTTTTCCAACTACGAGCCGCTGCCACGCGAGGAGGCCCGCGAGATGATCGACGACGCGATCCGCTTCGAGCAGTTCACCGAGGCCGCCAGGGACATGATCCGCGAGGTCGCGGCGGCGGACTCACCGGACTGGTTCGTGTGCACGGCGAATCCGCGCCTGGTCGACGGCAAGCCGACGAAGAACCCGCGCTACCTGCAGAACCGGCCCGACCTCGACAACCCGCGGGGGGAGCACCTCGCCGAGGTCGGCGCCCGCCTGTCGCGCCAGCTCGAGCCCGGCAAGCCGGTGCTCAACCCAGTGCATGCGGTGCTGCCCGGACGACGCAACAACCCCGCCGACCCCGGGGCCGGGATCCGGCCGCTGGCGGTCTTCGGGCCGATCCACTACCAGGAGCTTCCCGAGCTCTTCATGGACTACACGGCGAGCCTCACCGGCAAGTCGCCCTCGACGACCGGCGCCGGCTCCGAGGGCGCCCTGACCAAGGGCCCCTTCAACTGCCTGCTGCCGATCCACGACCTCAACAACGCCCTGATCTCGATGCTGCTGACCCGCGCGGGCGCGTTCTGCAGCGCGGCCGGGCACATCGGCCGCCGCTACCGGGTCGACCACGACATCAGCCTGGTCGTTCCCGAGGTCTGGAGCCGCATGCACCTCAAGGAACGGGACCCGGCGTGGCTGGCCGAGGTCGGCGGGCTCGAGGAAGTCCGGGACTTCGACCACGACGGCCGCCGGATCCCCGGGAGCCGGCTCGGCTGGCGCATCACCCGTGAGTTCGTGCAGCGCTTCTTCGGCCGCATCTTCAGCGACCCCGCCAGCGTGTTCCCCGCCGACATGCTGCGGCCCGAACTGCAGAACCTCGACGAATTCGTCGACGGCATCGAGCACATCGCCGAGGCCCACCAGCGGGTCGCCGCCGGCTACTTCGAGGACGGCTCGATCGACCTCGCGATCCCCCCGCTGCGCGCCCTGCTGACCATCATGGCCAAGGGCGAATGGGAGGGGAAGGACGTCCACGACCCGGCGGTGCGCGACCTGTTCTCGCGCGACGCGATGCTCGCCAGCGACTGGTACGCGGAGCGGCTCGAGGCGAAGCTGCGCTTCGACCGCCGACTCTGGAAACGGCACGTCGCCGACCTCTCGGACTTCCTCGAGCGCCGCTCGCGCCTGCAGGCCTCCGAGCGCGAGGAGGTCGCCGAGAAGCTGCGCCGGACCGAGGACGAGCTCCGCCAACTCGAGGCCGCCGGCCCGGCCGAACGCTACGCCGGAACTCTCGGGCTCGACCCCAGCCTGATGCCGGGTTAAGGGGTCCCCGGCGGATCCGATGCCCGACCTGGCACGGACCGCGCTTCCTCTCCCCGAGGCCGCAAGACGCCGAGCACTCCCGACATGATTCCTCTGAAGCCCGCGCTCACTCCGTTTCTCGCCCTGACCTGCCTGCTGCTGACGCTGGCTCCCTGCCGGGCCGCGACGGTGGTCTGGGGCGGTGGCGACGGCCTGTGGAGCGATGCCAACTGGGTCGTCGATGGCGTCGCCGGGCAGACCCTCCCGGACCAGACGACGAACGACGACGACATCACCATCACCGGAGGCACGGTGACCTACACGCCGGGCGGCGACCTCGGCTTCAACTGGGGAGCCACCGACCTCACCGTGGCCGGCGACGGCGGACTCAACCAGACCGCCACCAACTGGTGGCGCTTCAACGGCAGCGGCACCCTGACCGTCTCGGGGACGGTGACCACCAACGCCTCCAACGTGGAGTTCGGCCTCAACGGCTCCGACAGCGCCAACCTCCTCATCGACGGCGGCACCCTCCTCCACACCGGCAGCGGCGAGATGAAGGTCCGCACCGGAAACACCGGGGAGATCACCGGTGGCGGGACGCTCACCACCCGGTTCCTGTCGCTCGGCGACTTCGGTGACGGGGCTGGCGGAACGGTCACCGACTTCAACGTCACCAACGGGATCCTGAACCTCACCGATGGCAGCGTTTCCCTCAACGGCATCTTCATCAGTGGCAGCAACCCCGACGGCCGCGTGGTCGTCGCTGACGGCGGCGTCTTCAACGTGGGCAACTGGACGAATCCCTCCTCCTACGCCAGCAAGGTCACCGACGACACGGGAAGCGTGCTGACCCTCTACGAAGACGGCGACGGTGGCCTGACCTCGGTGCCCGAACCTTCCGCCGCGACGCTCGTCGGCGGCCTCGTGGTGCTTGGCCTCCTGGCTCGCCGGCGCCCGGCCGGACGCGTTTCGCGCCGCCGCCTCTGAGCCCCGGGGCACGCTCCTCCGCGGCGCTTGCGAATTCGGACGTTGGTCTCGGCCGGAATTGCCGTTAGCCTCCTTGGTCCCATCGTGAACTCAGACAAGGAAACCTCCTCCACCCCCGCCAAGCGCCGGCCTCCGGTGCGGCTCATCGTCGTCGGCGTCCTCGCCCTGCTTTCCCTGGTGCTGGTGCTCCAGAACCGGGAGACGGTCGATACGAAGATCTTCTTCGCCACGATCTCGATGCCGCGGGCCGTCCTCCTCGCCGTCACCTTCCTGCTGGGCGTCGTCGTCGGCCTGCTCGTTCCCTTCCTCCGCAAGCGCGCCTCCTAGGCCGAGTAGCCT
>JAUIJB010000051.1 GCA_030430455.1 Verrucomicrobiia bacterium
GTGGTGACCGACCCGCAGGCGATGAGCGCGACGACGACCCGCTTCGCCCGGGTGGTCATCACCCACGACCGCAGCCTTTCCACCGCGCCGTGAGGAAGCTGACCCGAACCCACAAGCGAATCCTCGCCGCCCTGCTGATTGCCCTGGTCGGATTCGGCTGGGGTTGGATGCTGTGGCAGCTCAACCTCGGCCAGGGTCTCCGGACGGCGAGCTTCGACCTGCCATTCCGCTTCGCCCGCCACGTTCCCCCGCCGGAGGTGGTGATGGTTTACCTCGACGAGGAGTCCCAGCGTGAGCTCGGGCAACCGCTCTCCGAGGCCCTCGACCGCCGCATCCATGCCGAGCTGATCGAGCGCCTGCGCCGCCAGGGTGCCCGCACGCTTGTCTTCGATATCCTGTTCCACGACGAGCGCCCCGGACAGGACGAGATGCTCGGCGAGGCCATCGGGAACCACGGCCAGGTGGTGCTCGCCGGCGAGCGGGTGCGCAACCAGGCCGAGATGGCCAGCACCGAGTCGCTCCTGATTCCCGCACCTTCGCTGAGGCGCGCGGGTGCTTCATGGGGACTCACGGTGGTCCCGATCGATGTCGATGGCGTGGTCCGCCGGGTCCAGTATCTCATTCCGACCACTTTCGGCGACAAGCCGAGTCTGAGCCTTGCCGCCTGGAGGGGTGGCGCGGACCGGTCGCCGCCCACCGGCACCGAGGCCACCCTGCTGTCCTTCTACGGTCCCGCCGGGACCTTTCCCGCCTATTCACTGGCGGGGGTCCTGCTGGACCGGGGAATTCCGGCTGACGCCTTCCGTGACAAGGTCGTGGTGGTGGGCGCCCGGCAGCAGGCCTCGTTGCTGATGGCGGGCAAGGACGTTTTTCCTACGCCCTACCTGTATGAGGAAGTGGCCGGTCCGGGCGGACGCTCCGAGCGCAGGCTCACCCCGGGGATGGAGATCCAGGCCACCGCGATCGCCAATCTGATCGAGGGCCGCCACATCCGCTCGCTCAGCGACGCGCGGGAGCCCGTTCGCTTCGGCATTGCCGCGGTGGTGCTCGCCACGGCCACCTGCCTGTTGCCACCGATTCGGGGCTTCCTGCTCGCGCTGGGGCTCGCGGCCGGTGTGATGGTGCTGGCGGTGGTCCTGCAGTGGCGCGATGGCATCCACTTCCTGTGGACGATTCCCGCGCTGGGGCAGTTCCCGCTGGTGGCAGCCCTGGCCCTGGGTGCCCACTACTGGATCGAGTACGCCGCCCGCTGGAAGCTCCGCCGGGCATTCAAGTCGTACATGTCCGACGAGCAGGCGCGGCAGATCGACGAGGACGAGGTGAGCCTTGAGCTCGGTGGAAAGGAGGTCGAGGCGACCATCCTGTTCAGCGACCTCGCCGGCTTCACCTCGATGTCCGAGGGCCTCCCGCCCGAGTCGGTGTCGAAGGCGCTGATCCGCTACTTCGAGCGCGCCACCGAGGGGATCCTCGACAACCACGGGACCATCATCAAGTACGTCGGCGACGCGGTGATGGCCACCTGGGGGGCCCCGCTGAAGGTCGACCGGGAGGCGGACCGGGCGATCGATGCGGCGATCCAGATGCAGCTGGCCAGCGCCGAGCCGATCCTGCTCGAGACGCCGCAGGGGCCGGTGGAGGAAGTGCTCGAGACGCGGGTCGGGATCAACCACGGTCTCGGCCTGGCAGGGAACCTCGGCAGCCGCCGGCGCTTCGATTACTCGGTGATCGGCGACACCACCAACACCGCGGCCCGGCTCGAGGGACTCAACAAGATGCTCGGCACCTCGATCCTGGTCTCGGCGGCGGTGCTGGACGAGTGCGTCGAGCCGGGGCGCTTCCTGTTGCGGCGGATGGGCAGCTACGTGCTCAAGGGCAAGACCCGCGGCATCGTCGTCCACGAGGTGATCGGAACCCCGGAGTCGCCGATCCGACGGCGCAGCGAGGCCTACCTCGAGAACTACCGGTGCGGTCTGGCCGCCTTCGAGTCGGGCGACTGGGAGCTGGCCCGGCGTCACCTCGCCAAGTCGCTGGTCGACCACGACCGGCTCGACGAGGACCCGGCGTCGCGACTGATCCTCGAGGCCATCGAGGAAGTCGCGGGCGGCGAGGCGCCGAAGGACTGGCGTGGTGAGATCGTGCTGCGGTCGAAGTAGCGGGAAACCGCAGATGAACGCGGATGGACGCAGATTTCAGAATCCATCTGCGCGAATCTGCGCAATCTGCGGCCATCCCACCCGGACAGGAGAGGTCAGCTTGTTTCACCGACACGGGATGACACCGCCTTCCCACCTCTGGGCCGACTGAAGTCGGCGCTCCGATGCAGCCCGGCGGATCCGCGTTCAGACCCGGTAGCGCCAGTAGGACGAGTCGTTGTCGTCGAGCTCGTCGACGTAGTCCCGCGTCAGGCGGTCGACCCGCTCGGCGAGGATCCGGGCGATGAGGAACAGCGCCTCGTTGTTGCGCTTGAGGAACTCCCGCGAGTCCTCGATCACCAGCAAGCGGCTCGGCTTCGAGGTGATCACCGAGGCCGTGGCCGTGCCGGACAGGAGGCTGGAGACCTCGCCGAGGACCGTGCCCTTTTCGGAGATCCGGCACACCGGGGTGCGGTCCATGGTGATCTCCACCTCGCCCTCCTTGAGGATGTAGAGGTTGTTGACCGGCTGGCCCTCCCGAATGACGGCCTTGCCCGCCTCCATCTCTAGCTCGGGAAGGTCCCCGAGAAGCTCCATCAACTTGCTCATCCGGGCGATGATGTCGCCTGCTGGCAGGACCACCCCTCGGGGATCGTGACAAAAATGGCACAATCGAGGAGGCTGGGGCTCCAGTCGGTCCGGGGTTCCTCGCCAGGACCACGGCGCAACGGCTCAGGCCCCCGGGGCGCTCAGTGGCTGGCCGTTGTGTTCGGGGCCGAGAGCCGCGAGGAAGGGGACCGCGCTTTCGGCCCAGGTGGCGGCGTCCGGGTAGGACCCGGCGCCCTCGCCGAAGCAGGAGCGCAGCATGTCGGTGTCGATGATGCCGGGGTTGAGGGGAACCGCGGCGAGGCCCGCGGGAAGTTCCTGCGCGAGGGCCTGGGTGAGGCCCTCGATGCCCCACTTGGTGCAGCAGTAGGGGGCGACCTCGGGCGAGGTCGAGCGCCCCCAGCCGGAGGAGAAGTTGACGATCACCCCCGAGCCACGCTCGATCATCGCGGGCAGGAAGGCACGGCAGAGGTGGAACACGCCCCTGAGGTTGACGTCGACCACCGTGCCGAACTCGGCGGGCTCGAGCTCCCACAGCGGGGCGCTGCGGTTGATGGTCGCGGCGTTGTTGAGCAGCAGGTCCGGCGGGCCGGGATCGGCCAGGATCTCCGCGGCAAAGGCCTCGACCGCGGCGGGGTCGGCGACGTCGCAGGGGAGGAATCGATGCGGCGCCGGGAGCCGGCGGGTGAGCTCGGCGAGGGCCGCCGGGTCGCGGCCGCAGCCGCTGACCGTCCAGCCGCGCGCGGCGAACCCGCCGGCCAGGGCCCGCCCGAGGCCGCGGGTGGCGCCGGTGATCAGGACGTGGGGCATGCCGCCAGCCTGGCCCCGCCGCTTGGAAATCGACAGCGAAATTCCACTCCGGTCTCAGTTGCGCGGGCCGCGGCAGGGGGTAGAATCCGCCCATGGAATGGTTGATCGCCGTCACTCAGCAGCCCGCGGGCGGAACGCCCCTGTTCGGGATTGGTTACTGGATCCTGCTCGGCGGAACGGCCCTGCTGAGCTTCATCATCAGCGGCACCCTCAAGTCCCGCTTCAGGAAGTACTCGCAGATTCCGGTGCGCATGACCGGCGCGCAGGTCGCCGAGGCGATGCTGCGGCAGAACGGGATCAACGACGTCCAGGTCGTCAGCGTCCCCGGCCAGCTCACCGACCACTACGACCCGACGAAGAAGACGGTCAACCTCAGCGAGCCGGTCTATCACGCGAACTCGGTGGCCGCCGCCGCGGTGGCGGCGCACGAGTGCGGCCACGCGGTGCAGCACCAGCAGGCCTACGCCTGGCTGGGCCTCCGCTCGAAGATGGTGCCGGCGGTGAGCTTCGCGAGCAAGATGATGAACATCCTGATGTGGATGATGATCTTCGGTGCCTTCGCCATGCAGTCGCCGATCTTCATCTGGGTCTTCCTCGGCGCGATGGGCGTGACCACGCTGTTCTCGGTGGTGACCCTGCCGGTTGAGTTCGATGCCAGCCGCCGCGCGCTGGCCTGGCTTGACTCGAGCGGGTCGCTGGTCGGCATGGAGCACGACCAGGCCAAGAACGCCCTGTTCTGGGCGGCCATGACCTACGTCGCCGCCGCCGTCGCCGCGATCGCCCAGCTGGCCTACTGGGTCTTCGTCCTGCTCGGCCGGCGGGACTGAGCTGGAGAAGGCTGGGAAAGGTTCTGGTTGGCGGCGCGGACCGGCTGGGAAGCTCTGGCAGGGTGACCAAGCGGCTGAGAGAGAAGGCGGAGCTCAGGGAATGGGACCGATGGGACCCATGGGACCTATGGCTGGGGCTTCGCCACTGCTTTCCGCTCGCGAGTGGGGTGGCCGGGTGCCGTTTTCCCATGCAGGGGGCTTGAATCTCCCCGGGGCCCGGGTTTTCCTCCGCGCCTCACCATGGCCGGGGGATTCTCATTCGACTCGCTCAACCACGCCCAGCGCGAGGCAGTGGGGAGCCTCGAGGGTCCGGTGCTGATCCTCGCCGGGGCGGGGACCGGCAAGACCCGCACGGTGACCTGCCGGATCGCCAACATGCTCCACCGCGGGATCGCCCCCGGCAGCATCCTCGCGGTGACCTTCACCAATAAGGCGGCCAGCGAGATGCGCGAGCGGATCGGCGGCATGGTGCGCAAGTCGGCCGCCGAGGAGCTCACCGTGTGCACCTTCCACTCGCTCTGCGTGCGGCTGCTGCGCCACGGCATCGGCCGCCTCGGATACAAGCAGAACTTCTCGATCTGCACCCCGGGCGACCAGGCCGGCCTGGTCAAGCAGCTGATGGTCCGCAAGGGCGGGGCGGAGGAGAAGATCAAGCCGCAGGCGGTGCTGGCGGAGATCTCGCGGGCCAAGAATGCCGGGATTCCGCTCGAGGCGATGAAGGACGACTACTTCGCGATGCTCGCCGTGGCCTACCAGAACGAGCTGCGCGCGCAGAACGCGGTCGACTTCGACGACCTGCTGCTGCTCGGCACCGAGCTGCTGCGCGATCACGCCGAGGAGCGCGCGTTCTTCCGCCAGCGCTACACCCACGTCACCGTCGACGAGTTCCAGGACACCAACGCGCTGCAGATGGAACTCCTCCAGCAGCTCGTCGGCCCGCCCCACCACGTCTGCGTGGTGGGCGACGACGACCAGTCGATCTACGGCTGGCGCGGCGCCGAGGTGGAGAACATCCTGTCCTTCGAGCGCTTCTTCCCCGACCCCAAGGTGGTCCGGCTGGAGGAGAACTACCGCTCGACCCACGCCATCCTGCACACCGCCAACAGCCTGATCCGGCGCAATGCCGGGCGGCGCGAGAAGACCCTGCGGGCGACCCTCAAGGGTGGTGAGCCGGTGCGGGTGGTCGAGATGGGCTGCGACGAGGACGAGGCGACCTTCATCGCCGAGGAGATGTCGATCGACAAGAAGGCCTCCAGCGGCCGCTGGGAGGACTTCGCGGTGCTGTTCCGCACCAACCAGCAGAGCCGCAAGCTCGAGGAGTCGATGCGGCGCCTCAAGATCCCGTATCGGATGGTCGGAGCGCAGAGCTTCTACGACCGCCGCGAGGTGCGCGACGTGCTGGCCTACGCCCAGGTCCTCGACGACCCGGAGGCCGACATCGCCCTGCTGCGGATCCTCAACTCGCCGCCGCGCGGGATCGGCCAGGCGACCGCGGTGCTGGCCACCGACTTCAGCCGCGAGCACGGCCTGAGCGTGTGGGGCGCGATGAGGCACCCTGGGTTTCTCGACTCGATCAGCGCCCGCGCCGGCAACGCGATCCGCAACTTCACCGACCAGGTCGCCGCCGCCAAGGTCCGGCTCGACTCCCAGCTCGAGCCGGCCAACCACGTCCTCAGCATGCTGCTCGACGAAAGCGGCTACCTCGAGTGGCTGCGGCGCGGCTGCAAGACGCCGGAGGAGCGCGACCAGCGCGGCGAGAGCATCCAGGGCGTGCTCGACGAGCTGGGGCGCTACGCCGCCAAGGGTCGCACGCTACGCAAGTTCCTCGACGACAGCGCGCTGGCCTCCGACCGCGACGACGACGACCTCGAGAAGAAGAACGGCGTCACCCTGATCACCCTGCACGCCTCCAAGGGGCTCGAGTTCCCGGTGGTCTACCTGGTCGGGCTCGAGGAGGGCGTGCTGCCGCACAGCCGCAGCGTCGACGAGGGGACCAAGGACGAGGAGCGGCGGCTGCTTTACGTCGGCATCACCCGTGCCCAGAAGCGCCTGACCCTGACCTGGTGCCGCTCGCGCGTGAAGTGGGGCCAGAAGGTCGGCTGCACGCCGAGCAGTTTCATCGCCGAGCTCGATGACGAGCACCTGCTCATCAGTTCCTACGACGACATCATGGGCGCCGAGGTCAGCGATGATGAACTCGGTGACTTCTTCGGCGGGATGGATGATTTCCTGAAGGATTGAGGTCGGAGGTCGGGCGCGGTTGCACGTGCCTTGTGCCTTGTGCCTTGTGCTTTGTTTATCGGAACTCCGTTTGGCCTCTATCCCTTGGATCCCAATCAGGGTTCCAGGGCCAGGGGGCTACAGCCGGAGGCAAAGCCCAAAGCCCATTCTCCATGAAGAGAACGAAGCAATGAGAAAGACCCACATGATGTTGAAGAAACGCCCCCTTGCCACCTGCGCCCTGCTGATCGCGGCCAGCAGATCGGCCCACGCCGCCCTTTCGATCACCAACGGCGACTTCGAGACCAACGCCCCGGGCTCCAACGTGGCGGACGTCGACAGCTGGTTCGACGCGGCTGAGAACGGCCAGACCGACGGTACCTGGTTCTTTTCCACCTGGCCTTCCCCAGGAATCCCGTGGGTCCGTGCGATGGACTTCAACAGCCTTCCTAGCCCCGGGTGGTGGGAACCCAGCGGTTGATCATGCGGGTCAGCCGGCCGCTCTTGCGCCACTTGGCGAGCGCCGAGTTGGCCGCCTCCAGGGTGGCGCTGTCGCCGCGCCGCACCGCCCAGCCGAGGTACTCCGATCCCAGAGGGGTCGGGATCATGGTCACGCCGCGCGAGGCCGAGGTCGACGACAAGCGCCAGATCACCGGGGCGTCATGGACGAAGACGTCGATCGTGCCCTTGGCCAGGGCGTTCACCCCGGCTTCCGGGCTCTTCACCGTGACGCGGGTGGCCTGCAGGCAGTTGCGCTGGACGAAGGCCTCGGAAACGGTGCCGGCCTCGACCCCGATCCGCTTGTCGGTCAGGGCGATGATCCGGGGGTCCTGGAAGAAGGCGAAGTCGTCGCCACGGACCAGCAGCATCTGGCCGACCTGCAGGTAGGGGTCGGTGAAGTCCGCCTGGATGCGCCGCTCCGCGGTGATCGTCATGTTCGACATGATGATGTCGAACTGGCCGGCGGCCAGCGATGGCAGCAGCTGGTCCCAGCGGCGCTCGACGAAGCGCGGCTCGCGGCCCATCTCGGCGGCGAGGGCGCGCGCGAGGTCGGCCTCGAGACCGACGTACTGGCCGCCGGACTTCGAGATCATTGGCGCCGAGTTGGGCGCCACGCCGATGCGCAGGATGTCCGGGGAGGCGGGGACCGAGAGCTGGCTGGCACAGCCGGCGAGCAGCAGGGCGGCCAGCGCGAGCAGGCCGTGGGCAAGGGGGCGGATCGACTTCATGAGCAGGAAGGATCCTTGGCCGGAGCCGCTGCTCCACCAAGGAGAATTCGTGGCTGCTTCCGCGGCCTTTTTTGCCGGATGCCCGCCTCCGGCCGACTCCGGTCGACTCCGGCCCCCGAGGGGGCGTAGCGGCCGGCTACTCGGCGCGGCTGACGCCCTCGGAGGTCTGGATGACGCGCTTGATCGAGCCGTCGTCGTTGTAGTGCAGCTCGTCGACGCAGACCGCGCGCAGGAAGCTGCCGCCGCCGTTGTGTTCCCGGCCGGCGCCCTGGTTGTGCTGCATCATGCCGCTGTGGTAGAAGAAGTAGTCCTTGCCCTTGAAGGTGATGATGCCCTGGTGGATCGTGTTGCTGTTCTGGCCGCCCTCGGCGATCAGGCCCTTGTAGACCCAGGGGCCGGTGATGCTGTCGGAAACCGAGTAGCCGGTCTTCTCCGGGAAACCGACGGCGTAGCTGAGGTAGTAGATGTCGCCGCGCTTGTGGATCCAGGGCGCCTCGGTGAAGACGTTCCCCATCTCGGCGTCGGGGATCACCTGGATCTCGCCGTCCAGCTCGATCATGTTCGGCTTCAGCTTGGCGTAGTAGCACTTCTGGTTGCCCCAGAAGAGCCAGGCCTGGCCGTCGTCGTCGATGAAGGCCGCGGGGTCGATGTCGTCCCAGCTGATCCCGGTGGCCTTGGTCATGTCGTTGGTGACCAGCGCGCTGCCGCGGGCGTCCTTGAACGGGCCGGTCGGCGAGTCGCTGACCGCCACGCCGAGCGCCTTGCCGTGGATGTCGCCGTGGTCGACGGTGACGTACCAGTAGAACTTGCCGTCCTTCTCGATGGTGTGGGCCGCCCACGAGGTGGGCCCGCCGCTCGACCACTTGAAGTCCGAGGGACTCAGCGGCGAACCGTGGTCCTGCCACTCGACCATGTCGTCGGTCGAGTAGACCCGCCAGCGGGGCATCCGGTAGCGGCTGCCGTCGCCCTCGTCCTGCCCGACGTAGAGGTAGACCCGGCCGTCGTGGACCAGCGGGGCCGGGTCGGCGGTGAAGACCTCGGTGATGATCGGGTTCGGCCGCGTGTCGGGCTTGCTGACCTTGGCGGTCAGGTCGTCGGGGATGGTGTAGGGACCGTCGGCGACCGGCGGGCCGAACACCGGCATGCCGTCCTCGGTCCACTTGACAACCTGGGCGCGGGTCGCGCGGTCCGGGTTGCGGAGCGGGTCGCCCTGGATGCGCTCGTAGTTGCGGGCGTGGTAGACGATGATGTCGGTCTTGCCGTCGGGCGTCGTGGTGAAGCAGTTGTGGCCGGTGCCGAACTGGCTGGCCTCGCGGTTGCTCTCGAGCACGGGCTTGGGCGACTTCTTCCACGAGTCGGCGTCGAGCAGGTCGGCGTCGGCGTCGGCCGTCAGCATGCCGAGGCAGTAGTTCGCGTCGGTCGCGCTGGCGGAGTAGGTCATGAAGACCTTGCCGTGGCGGATCAGCACGGCGGGCGCCTCGTTCACCCGGTGGCCGCGGGTTTCCCAGGCATACTCCGGGTGGGTCAGCATCACCGGCTCGCCCTTGATGGAGATCGGCGTGTCCATCTCGGCGATGTAGATGTTGGTGCCGTCGTAGGGGGGCCTGCCGCGCTGGGTCCAGGCATAGTAGCGCTTGCCCTTGTGGGCGAAGGTGGTGGCGTCGAGCGAGAAGCTCTCCCAGGCGAGCTTGACCTGGCCGCGCTCGATCCACTTGCCGGTCAGCGGGTTGGCGTCGGGGCATTCCAGCACGTGGGGGCGGATCTCCCAGATATTCTCGGCCGGGGCGGCGGTGAAGTGGACGTACCACTTGCCGCCGACGTGGTGGATCTCGGGGGCCCAGATGTGCGCGCCCATCTCGCCCTTGTCGTGCTTGCGCCAGATCACCTCGGCCTTGGCTTCGGAGAGCCCGCCGATGCTCTTGGCGCGACGCAGCTCGATGCGGTCGTACTCGGGAACCGTGGCGATCAGGTAGTAGTAGCCGTCCGTGTGGAGGAAGACGTGCGGATCGGCGCGCTGCTTGACGATCGGGTTGGTCCAGTCCGCCGCCACGGCAGCGGCGGGAGCCAGCAGGGCGGCGGCAAGGGCGATCAACAGGATGGGTCGTCGGGCTTGGCGGGACATGGTAACGGATTTCACGGGCGGGGGACCCCGGCGTCAAGCTGTTCGGGAATCCCCCATCCGGGTCAAGCAGCGGAGTTCCGGCCGGAAACCCGACGGAAAAAGGGGGGATTGGGGGAGGAAGCCCCGATGGTTGTCCCCCCGTCCCCGCCACTCCCGCGGCCTCCGGCTCAGTCCGCCCGCTCCACCCGCGGGGCGCGGATGCGGGCCGGGGTGTGGTAGCCGGAGCCGATCAGCGGGCGGGCGTAGGCGATGAAGGCGTCGGTGACGTGGTTGCCGGCCTCGTTGATGAACTCGTCCTCCATCGTCCGCGTCTGGGCGGCGACGTTCTCGAAGGGCTGGAGGTGGTAGTCGACCGAGTAGTTGCCGGTGCGCTTGATCGCCACCGAGCCGTCGAGGTCGTGCCACAGCGCGTAGTGCACCGCCTTCTCGCCGACCTCGCGGGCCTCCTGCTGGTCGGTGTCCGACACGCAGCCCGGGAAACAGCGCTGGATGTAGCCGAAGGTGTCGGCGCGGACGCGCTTGATGCCGGTCTTCTCCTTGACCGTGTCGCAGAGAAGGTCGCCGAGGGCGCCGCCGGACAGCTGGACGTTGCCGTGGTCGTCACGCTCGACGTGCTTCTGCAGCTTGGTCGCGATCGGCACGCCGTCGGCGTCGTGGATGCCCTCGCTGACGGCGATCACGCAGCGGCCGAAGCGCTCGTGGACGTCCTTCACGTCGGCTGCGAAGCGGTCGATGTCGAAGGTCCGCTCGGGGAGGTAGATCAGGTGCGGGCCGTCGTCGGGGTATTTCTTGGCCAGCGCCGAGGAAGCGGCGAGGAAGCCGGCGTGGCGCCCCATCACCACGCCGATGTAGACGCCGTGGAGCGCGCGGTTGTCGAGGTTGGCGCCGGCGAAGGCACTGGCGACGAAGCGCGCCGCCGAGCCGAACCCGGGGGTGTGGTCGTTGCCCGGCAGGTCGTTGTCGATCGTCTTCGGGACGTGGATGCAGCGCAGCTCGTAGTTGGCCTGCGCGGCTGCCTCGTTGACGATGCGGCAGGCGTCGGCGGAGTCGTTCCCGCCGACGTAGAAGAAGTAGCGGATGTTGTGGGACTGGAGCGTGCCGAACATCTTCCGGCAGTCGTCCTCGGTCGGCTTCATGCGGGTCGATCCCAGCGCCGAGCTCGGCGTGAGGGCGACCTCCTCGAGGTTGTGGGTCGTCTCCTGGGTCAGGTCGAGGAAGTCCTCGTTGAGGATCCCGGCCACGCCGTGCACGGCGCCATAGACGCGGTGGACCTGGGGGAACTTGCGCGCTTCGAGCGCGACGCCGACGATGGATTCGTTGATCACGGCGGTGGGACCGCCGCCCTGTGCGATGAGGACATTGCCTTCGAGTTTGCTCATGGGTGGATGCCCGTTCCTAGGAGGCGGGCGGTGCCGAGTCAACGGGGGAGCAAGAAGGGAGAAGCATCCCCCGCGTCATCCCCTCGCCATGCCCCGCCCGAAAGGGCTCCGGCCTTCTTTGCCGCCCCGGCGGCGGGGTCCGGTCACAGTCCGCTGTCGCGTCCGGACTGCCCGCCCAGCAGGGGATAGCGGGGCGAGAAGCGGTAGAAGCGGCGGTCGTCGCCGGACGGGATCAGGTAGGAGCGGGTTTCGCCGGGATCGTCGCCGCCGGAAAAGTGGCCGAGGCTCCAGCTCGTCATGGCGGCGCTTTCCTCGACGAGGAAGTCGAGCCACTCGCGGCTGTAGCCGGTGAGGGGCACGGTCCAGCGCATCGCCGGGCTCAGCGCATACTCGCCGAAGAACATCTCGAAGCTGCCGCGGCTCGACGCCGAGAGGGGGATACCGCCGAGACCGAACTCGACCAGGTTCGGCCGGCCGTCGAGGTCGGGATCCGCCTCCGGGTGGAACTGATCGTCCGCGACCAATCCCTCGCCCAGGGCCCAGATCTCGTAGGATCCCGCGCGTTCGCCGCGCACGCGTCCGGCGTCGATCGCGAACTCGTTCGAGTCCGGTGCGCCGGCGAAGGAGTACATGAACCACGCGGCGACGGCCTCGCCGAGGGCCTCCGTGCCGGTCCCGCCGCGGCTGAACAACAGGGCGGGATCGAGGCTTGCCGAGGGAGTGACCAGATCCTGAAGGAGGTACGAGGACATCGCGCCGGCGCCACCGCCGGCGGCGGGGGAACCCACCGTCAGGAAGGGAAAGGAGAGCGCGACACGCGTGCCGAAACTGCTGCCCTCGCCGGCTTCCGGGGCCACCACCACGGGCTCCGTCGCCGGGCTCAGGGTGGAGTAGAGGTGGACCTGCCCGTCGGCGGAATCTCCCGTGGCCCCCACCGCCATCACGAATCGCGACAGCGCCACGGAGGCACCGAAGCCGTCGGGATCGCCCGCGGCTCCCGCGACGACGTCGCTCGGTGTCGTCGAGGTCCCGGTGAGCGGGAACAGCGCCACCTGTCCCGGATCGCCGGAACGCTCGGGCCGGGTGGCGGCAATCCGGCCGGTCAGCTCGCCCTCCGCCGCCACCGCGGTGCCGAAGGAGAGCCCGCCGACCTCGGCGGGGCGGGGGATCTTGCGCGTCAGGCCCCACGCCGAGGAGCCGCCCTCGTCGCGGCGGAAGACGTAGACCGCGCCGGCATTCGGTCCGGCCTCGTCGTCGCCCGGCGCACCGACGACCAGGTAGGCGCTGCCATCGAATCCCGTGGCCGCCAGGGCCACCGAGGCCCCGAAGTAGTCCGCCCCGGCGAGGACTTCCCCCGGGTCCACCCGCACGCAGCCGCCGGGCGCATCGGGATCGAACACATAGACCGCCCCGCGTGCGCCGTTGTCGCCCACCGCCGCCACCGCGACCAGGCGCCCGCCCGGGATGCCCGACGACGAGGCCCGCGGCACGGGGCCGCCACCGATGATGAGTCCGTCGCTCGGCAGGACCACCGCGACCGCCGAGCCGAACAACTGCCCGGGTGCGGCGTCGGGACTGACCAGTCGGCCCGCCGGCAGCAGGGTCTGCCCGTCGCCGCTGCCGCTCACCCGCATTTCCCACAGCAGCACCGATCCGGTGGAGCCGCCGAGGAAGTCGTCGCGCGGGTTGCCCACCACGAGAAAGTGGTCGTCGGCGGCCAGCGCGCTGGCGAAGTCGCCCGCGCGGCCCTCGCCGGCGGCCTGCTCCTCCACGATCCAGCCGAAGTCGCCGTCGCGGCGGTGGAAGGCGACCTCCCACAGGCCGGCCTCCCCGCCGAACGGCGCCGCGAAGCCCGTGACGGCCCCGAGTCCGGAGAGGTCGGCAAAGCCGTAGCCTGCCCGGGAGAAAAAGAAGGCGAGGCTCCCGGAGCGGAAACCAAAGTTGCCGGCCGGACGTTCGGCTTCGAATCCCCAGCCGCCGACGGCCGCACCGGGTCCGTAGAACCAGACCGTCGACTCGCCTTCGAGGGTGAAGCTCGCCGGATTGAATCCCGGATAGCCCGTGACCATCAGGCGTTCGCCGGTCGCATCGATCTCCGCGTCGGCGATCCCGGGAGGAAGGGTCAGCAATCGACCGGCCCGTCCCCACTCGCCGGCGCCGCCGCTGTCGCGGAGGTGGACGTCGACTCCGCGGTCGTCGCCGGTCCCGGAGGCGACCATCAGGCGGTCACCGGAGATCGCCAGCGAGGAGCCGAAGCTGCCGCCCGGTGGCGGGGTGATCTCCTTTTCCAGCCCCCAGGCACCGGCACCGTCGGCGTTGCGCCCGAACACGCCGATCGCGTCACCGCCGGACACCAGCACGGCCAGCCGGTCGCCGTCGAAGGCGATGTCCGCGAGGCTGGCCCGAACGGTGCCGAGCACCGGGTCGTCCCGCTCGAGCTCGGCCGTGGCCACCTCGCTCCAGCTTCCCCCGTCGCGGTCGTGGATCCGCACCAGGCTTCCTCCCGACAGGATGATTCCCGTGGGCTCGGTGACCACGGCCATGGAGTTGCCCGCCAGCCTGATGATCGTCGAGCCCTCGCCGGCGGGCAGCTCGACGCCGGCCGTGCTGCCGTTGAAGACCCAGTCGCCGGCGAAGAACTCCGTGTAGAATCGGATCTCCGTGCCCACGCCAAGGGCCGCCTCCGCCGTGGCCTGCTGGAGGTCCATCGCGCTGACCTCGGATGTCGATAGTACTTCGTCGCGCGACCAGGCGGCCGTCCCGAGCCGGGAATAGGCGACCACCTCACGGGTGTCCCCGGAAACCTCCTCGACCAGGGCGCGGCTCCCGCCGGCCCCCATCGCCACCCGGACCGGCGCGGCCTGCTGCGAGGCGCCGAGGTCGGGCAGCGGGAAGGGCCGCGCGATCTCCGCGGCGTCGAGCGGCAGCATCGCCGCGATGAGGCTTGCCGCGGCGGCCCGGCGGAAACCGGGGCTCAAAGGGTTCGCGGGAATTCTGGCTGGCTCGGAATGGCGCGACACAACCCGGCAACCTACCGCGGCCCGCTGCCCACCGAAAGTCGAAATCCCCTTCCGGTGCCCCGGGGCGCACCATCCACCCTGCCCGGGGTGGGGTCCGGGTCGGCTGCAACCCGTCCCGGGCTGCCGGGTACGGGCGGGATCGCCACGCTGCCCTGCTGGTGGAGGGCGTCGACCGGCGACCATCCTTGCATCGGAGTGGAGGATTCCCTAGCCTCGCGGCTTCATGATCATGATCCCCCCACGCCTGTCAGCGGGTCCCGCTCGATGGAGCAGGCGGCCGTTCCGGACGCCCGGCCAGTCACCGACACGATCGGTGCTCCGCCAGTCCCTGATCCTGGGCCTCGGGCTGTTGCTCGCGGCATCCCGTTCGACCGCCGGCGAAATCGACCCCGGCGACTGGGACCGGATCCGCGAGGCCCACGACAGGGCCTGCCATGCATTCCGCAAGGTGCCCGGTGGCTGGCGGGCCGACAGCCCGGGCCAGCGATGGGCGACCCACTTCGACGAAGCCGGATTCCTCGTCCGGCCGGAGGGTGCCGACTGGCGGTGGGGGCTGCAGTTGACCCGCTACGGCTTCGAGGGAAGCGAGAGAATCCCGGCGGGCCGGGCCGTGGCGGAGGTCGATTCCGGCCAACTGCGCTTCCGCCATGACGAGTCGCTGATCGAATGGTTCCTCAATGACCGCCGCGGCCTCGAGCATGGATTCATCCTCGAGCAGCGTCCCGAGGGCCGCGGCGAGCTCCTCTTTGCGCTCGACGCCCGCGGAACGCTCAGGCCGGTCGTTTCATCGGACCTCGTCGTCTTCGAGGACGCATCGGGAGCCCCGGTCCTGACCTATTCGGGGCTGAAGGTCTGGGATGCCGACGGTCGGATCCTCGCCTGTCGCTTCGAGGCCTCGGGCGGAACGGAGTTCGAGATCCGCGTGGATGACCGGGACGCCCGCTACCCGCTCACCATCGACCCGCTGGCACAGCAGGCATTCCTCAAGCCGGAGGCCGTCGGGACAAGCCAGGCCGGCGACAACTTCGGCTGGTCCGCGGCGATTTCGGGCGACACGGTGGTGGTCGGGGCGCCGCTGGAGGACAGCAGCTCGACGGGAGTGAACAGCACGCCCGACGACGTCGGCGGGACCGGGTTCAACTCGGGTGCGGCCTACGTCTTCGTTCGCAACGGCGAGACCTGGTCCCAGCAGGCCTACCTGAAGCCGGACCAGGTCGGCGCCAGCCAGGAGGGTGACGAGTTCGGCATCTCGGTCGCGATCTCGGGAGACACCGTCGTGGTCGGTGCCTGGCAGGAGGCGGGGGGCTCGACGGGTGTCGATGGAAGCCCGCAGGAGCCGGCCGACGAATTCTACACCTCCGGGGCCGCCTACGTCTTCGTCCGCGACGGTGACACCTGGTCCCAGCAGGCCTACCTCAAGGCCTTCAACATCGGCGCGGCCAACCGCGGAGACTCGTTCGGGCAGTCGGTCGGAATCAGCGGCGACAGGATCGTGGTCGGGGCCGGCGGCGAGGATGGCAGCTCGACGGGGGTCGACTCCGCGGCCAACGAGGGTGCCGACCGGGCCGGCGCCGCCTACGTCTTCCGGCGCAGCGGGGTGACCTGGTCCGAGGAGGCCTACCTGAAGCCCTCGGGCGTCGGGTCCTCACAGGTGCTCGATCGCTTCGGTTCCGCGGTCGCCATCTCGGGAGATGTCATCGCCGTCGGCGCTTACGGTGAAAATAGTAGCTCCACCGGAGTCGACAGCACGCCCAACGAGGACCACCAGGGGATCTCCACCCCCGGGGCGGCCTACGTCTTCGAGCGTGGTGCCGGCGGCTGGATGCAGGAGGCCTACCTCAAGCCGGCGGCCGTCGGGAGTTCGCAGGTGGGCGACAACTTCGGCTACTCGGTGGCCGTCTCGGGCGCGACCGTCGTGGTCGGGGCGCGCCGGGAGGACAGCAACTCGACCGGGGTCAACAGCGTGCCGGAGGACTCCGGCGGGGCCTTCTTCGACGCGGGCGCGGCCTACGTCTTCGTGCGAGGGCAGGCGGGGTGGGAGCAGCAGGCCTACCTCAAGCCGGCGGTGGTCGGGGACTCCCAGGGTGGCGACAACCTCGGGGTCTCCGTGGCGATCGACGGGGATGTCGCGGTCGTCGGGGCGACGAGGGAGCGGAGTGGCTCGACCGGGATCAACAGCACCCCCGACGAGACCTCGAGCACCGCCGGGGCTGCGTATGTCTTCGTTCGCAGCGGGTCGGAGTGGACGCAGCAGGCCTACCTCAAGCCCGCCGCCACGGGGGGGTCGCTGTCGACCGACAACTTCGGCTCCGCCGTCGCCGTCTCGGGCGGGACCGTCGTCGTCGGCTCCTTCGGCGAGCGAAGTGGAAGCACCGGGGTCGGGGCCGTGCCCGACGAGAGCGCGGTGGGCGCCGGAGCGGGCTACGTCTTCACGGGTTTCGCGGTCGCCGTGGCGGACTACGCCGCATGGAGTGCCGGCAACATTCCCCCGGGTGAGGACGCAAGCTTCGAGGGGGACTGGAACCGGGACGGGGTCCCCAACGGCGTCGAGTATGTCTTCGGGGACGCCGCGATCGATCCGTCGCTGCCCGTGCCCCCGGGCGTGCCGGCGGACGTCGAGATCCACCTCGACCGAAGCTTCGCCCTCGGCCCGCCGACCTGGACGACGATTGCGAGCTGGATCGACGGTGCGCCCGTGTTTCTTGCCGAGGAGATCCTGGTCGAGGATGGCCTGGTGGTCGATGGCTCGTCGGAGCCGAGGGCGTTCTATCGCTACCGGGTCCTGTTGAGGTAGCCCGCCGTCCGGCGGTCTTGCTTGCGGTTTCGCGGTGGCGGGTCGACGCTCCGGACGTGCCACCCAAGGACGAACAGAGCGACCCGACCGACCCGCAGGACGTGCGGGTGCGGAACCCGCGGGTCGAGGACATCCCGGCGATGATCGCGCTGCACCGGCGCTGCTTCCCCCACATGGTGGCGGCCGATGGTGCCTGGGAGGCGGGCGAACTCGAGTCGCACCTCAACATCTTCGAGGAGGGCCAGTTCGTGGCGGAGGTGCAGGGCAGGGTCGTCGGGGTGGCCTCCTCGCTGATCGTCTCGCTCGGCCGCGACCCGCTGCGCAAGCACACCTACTACGGCATCACCGACGACGGCTACTTCTACAACCACGACCCGCAGGGCGACACGCTCTACGGGGCGGAGGTCTACGTCGACCCGGACTGCCGCGGCCGGGGGATCGGCAAGATCCTCTACGAGAAGAGGCGCGAGCTGTGCCGGCGCCTCAACCTGCGCCGCATCCTCGCCGGGGGGCGGCTCTCCAACTACGCCGACCACGCCGCCGAGCTGACCCCGGAGGAATACGTCTGGCAGGTGCAGGAGGGGATGATCGCCGACCCGGTGCTCGGGTTCCAGATCTCGCAGGGCTTCGCGGTGCGCGGGGTGATGCCGAACTACATCCGCGACCCGCGCTCCAGGGACTTCGCCAGCCTGATCGAGTGGCTCAACCCGGACTACCAGCCGCAGGAGAGCGACGACCAGAAGGTGCGCGTCGCCTGCGTGCAGTACAAGATGCGCAAGCTGACCGACTTCGACGACTTCGCCGCGCAGGTGCGCTACTTCGTCGAGACGGCGGGCGAGGACTACGGCGCCGAGTTCGTGCTGTTCCCGGAGTTCCTCAGCGTGCAGCTGCTCAGCGGGCTGCCGTCGATGGGGTCCCGCGAGGGCATCCGCAAGCTGGCGGAATACACCGGGCGCTTCGTCGAGTTGATGGGCACCCTGGCGCGAGAGCAGGGCCTCTACCTGATCGCCGGGTCGCACCCGGTCGAGCAGGCCGACGGCCGGCTGAACAACACGGCGATGGTCTTCAAGCCCGACGGGACCCACGTCGAGCAGCCGAAGCTCCACATCACGCCGAGCGAGAAGACCTGGTGGGGGATCTCCGGCGGCAACTCGCTGGTGGTGGTGCAGACGCCGAAGGCGCGGGTCGGGGTGCTGATCTGCTACGACGTCGAGTTCCCCGAGGCGGCCCGCTATCTCGCCGACCGCGGCGTCGAGATCCTCTTCGTGCCCTACTGCACCGACAACCGCCAGGGCTACCTGCGGGTGACCACCTGCGCCGCGGCGCGGGCGATCGAGAACCAGATCTACGTCGCCACCGCCGGGGTGGTGGGCAACCTGCCGGACGTGCCGGCGATGGACATCCACTACGGCCGGGCGGCGGTGTTCACGCCGAGCGACTTCGAGTTCGCGCGCGACGGGATCCAGAGCCAGGCGGATGCCAACGTCGAGACCATGCTGGTGACCGACCTCGACATCTCCGACCTCTACCGCTCGCGCCAGAGTGGCGCGGTGACCCCGAACAGCGACCGGCGCCGCGACCTGTTCGAGTTCCGCCCGAAGCTGTCGAACGAGGTGAAGGTGGTCGAGCCGGGGGAAGGCAGCTGAGTGCCCGGCGCCTTCAGCGGTCGAGCTCGGCGCGGAAGAACGCCCGGTCGCCCGGCAGTTCGGCGGCGGGGATGAGGAAGCGGTTGGGTTGCCCGGAGTCGTCGCCGGTCTCCACGACGCCGGACTGGTCGGAGAACGGTCCGGGAAGCCGGGTGGCCGAGGTGACCTTGAGCCCGCTGGTGCCGCCCTCGACGTCGAGGAAGAACCCGCCCGTGGTGAAGCCGGCCGCGGTGATCCGCATGGGTCGTTCCGCAATGACGAGCAGCCCGTTCCAGGTCGCACCAAGGCCGCCGAAGGAGGCGGTATTCGCCGGCTTGACGACGGCGACGGGACTCTCGGCGATGTTCTCGAAGGGGATGTCGTCGACCACCGGGGCTGCGCCCTCGAAGGTCACGCAACCGAGCTCGCCGCACTGGGCGAAGCAGGCGTAGCCCAGGCTGGAGACCCCCGCGGGAAGGGTGATCGACCTCAGGCTGCGGCAGTCGTAGAAGGTGTAGTTCGGCAGGCTGGTGATCCCGGCCGGGAGCCGAGCGGCGAGCAGGCCCTGGCAGCTGTAGAAGGCCCCCCAGTCGATCGTGGTCACGCTGTCGGGCACCACGACGCCGAGCAGCCCCCGGCATTCGACGAAGGCCTGGTAGCCGATCCGGGTGAGCGAGGAGGGAAATGAAACGCCGGTGAGGGAGCTGGCATGGCTGAAGGCGAAGTCGCCGATGTCGGTCACGCCCGGCGGCACCCGGTAGCGGCCCGTGCGTCCTCCCGGGAAGCTGTGAAGCACGCTGCCGCCCGCATCGAAGAGCACCCCGTCGATGTCCGCGAAGTCCGGGTTCGCCGGATCGACCACCAGCGCGTCCAGCCCCTGGCAGTTGCCGAAGGTCTCGGGCTCGATCGTGACGACGCTGGCCGGGAGGTTCACCTGGATGAGCAGGTCGCTGCCGCTGAAGGCATTGGCGCGCAGGGTCATGACCCCGGTGGGGACCGAGTATTCCCCGGCGCGGCCGTTGGGAAAGGCGATGAGCTGGCCGAGCCCGGCCGTGAACAACACGCCGTCCTGGCTCTGGTAGGCCGGGTTGCCCGGCGCGACCGTGAAGGCGGCGAGGCTGTCGCACAGGCTGAACGCCTCGCCACCCAGCGAGGTCAGGCTCGCGGGAAGCGTCACGCCTGGCAAGTCGAGGCAGCGGTAGAAGGCGCGCTGGCCGATCGACTCGACGCCGCTGCCCAAGGACAGGCTGGTGAGGCCGGTGCAGGAGATGAAGGCGTAGCTCTCGATCGTGGTCACGCTGTCCGGTAGGGTGATGCTCTCGAGGCTCGTGCAGCTCCGGAAGGCGCTGACGGCGATCGTGCGGACCGGTTCGCCGCCGATCGTCGCCGGAATCGCGAGAGCGCCCGTGGCGGAGGTGTCGCAGTCGGTGATCGTCACCTCGCCGCCGGAACTCGTCCAGCTGAGGTCACTCAGGTCCGCGGCGCTGGAAACATCGGGCGCCGCGGCCAGCAGTGACACCAGCAGTCCCGCCATTGGGATGTGCGGCTTCGGGTTCATGGGAAATCGGGAATCTGCGAAGGGTGAGCATGACAGGTCTGCGGCGGGACCTCAAGCCCGCCGCTCTTTCGGTCCAGAGAGGTGGCGTTGACGATCTGGGCCTGGAATCCGGACGGCGCACCACTGAGAGCGAAGATGCAAACCGAGAAGCCGGTGTCGATCTGGTTCCGAGCTTGGCGGCCGTGGCCGATCCGGGGAGCGCGGCAAGCCGTGCGCATAGGCACAGGCGACGCAGGGGGCCGGCCGGGAGTCCGCCCGAAACTCGCTGGAATTGGGGGCTCATCGTGAAAGGACGGGGTTTCCGACAATCGCCAACCTAGCAGTCCGGGTCGGCATGGCTGCGCATATCCTCTGATCCCTTTTGCCTGAACCGCCGGGCGAAGCGGCGGGCCCGGTCACGACGTGGCCGGATTGCCTTGCCGGCAGCCAAACTCCTTGCGGGTTCTCCGGGCTCTTGGTTAGGTCCCTTGAATATGTCAGACTTGGAATCATTCGGGATTCGGAGGAGCTTGGCCCTCGGCCTCGGTCTGTTCATCAGCGCCAGCTCCGCTCACCAGCTCCAAGCCGGCTCGATCGCCGGTGAACTGGCCTACGACGGCCCCGGGGACCCGGGCCGTCCGGGCAACAAGGCGCTCTCGCTCGACGGTGACGGCGATTACGTGCAGACCATGCTGGACGACCTGTCCGGCTCGGAGATCACCATCGCCTACTGGTTCAAGGGCAGCTTCCACCGCTCGATCGTGCGCCAGCAAAGCGGCGCCGGCTACGTGGTCGCCGGCTACAGCGCCGTTCACATTCTGTCCAACGACGGCGGGACGACCGGAGTCGCGGCGGACAACAGCAGCGGGGCCACGGTCACCGACGGCGATTGGCACCATGTCGCGATGAGCTGGAAGCAGAACACGCCGGATGGCTTTGCGACCTATCTCGACGGCGAGCTGGTTGCCAGCCGGGACAGCGCGAACGTGGCGATTCCGGACTACAACGTGGACACCTACATCGGGTCGGCCAACGGTGCGCCTCCCGAGTTCACCAACGGCATGGTCGATGACGTCGCGATCTGGAACCGAGCCCTCGACCTCGCGGAGATCCGCGCGGCGATGGAGGCCCCGTTGATGGGGGACGAAGCCGGCCTGGTCGGATACTGGAACTTCGACGACGGCACCGCCGACGACCTGACCGCGGCGGGCAACGACGGCACCCTCTACGGCGACGCCGCCATCGTCGATGCCGAGGACCTCGGGGTGAATCAGGAGTTCGTCGTCGAGGCGACCCCGGACTCGCCCGACAACCAAGTGCTGTGCCTCGACAGTGGCCAGAGCCAGTATGTCGTGGTCAACTCGCTGACCAACCTCGCCGGGGACGAGCTCACGATTTCATGCTGGTTCAAGGGCAGTGTTCATCGATCGCTCGTGCGCCAGCAGGCGTTCGGCAACAACTACATCTCGCTCGGCTACGGCGCGGTGCACATCCTCTCCAACGACGGCTTGACAACCGGTCTCTCGGCGGATGGGAACAGCGGGAGCACGGTCATCGACGGCGAATGGCACCACCTCGTGATGAGTTGGAAGCGGAACTCGACGGGAGGGTTTGCCACCTACCTGGACGGCATGCCGGTCGCCAGTCGCGACAGCTCGAACAACCCGATCCCGAACCACAACGTGGCGACCTTTTTCGGCTCGGGTAATGGCGAGGGGGAGTTCACCAACGGCTGCATCGACGAGATCGCGATCTGGAACCGCGCGCTCTCGCCCGCCGAGGTCGCCAGCGGCTGGAACCAGCGGCTGAATGGCGACGAGGCCGGGCTGGTCGGCTACTGGACCTTCGACGACGGAACGGCGGCCGACGCGACCTCCAACAACCACGACGGGACGCTCACAAACGGGGCGACGATCATCGCCGACACCATCCCCGACCTCGACGGCGTTCCGCTGATGGCGACGAGCGGGGTCGCCGGGCCCTACCTGCTCGAGGGAGCGCCCGACGGGATCGGCTACTACGTCGATGCCTACCTCGACGCCAACGGCAACGGCATGCGTGACGAGGACGAGTGGCGGGCGAGCTTCCCGGGCAATCCCCTCGCGATCTCGGGCGATGTCACCGGGGTCGACCTCGCCCTCTACGACCCGGGCTCGGTGTGGTTGCGGATCGTGAATTCCGGCGGCGGCCTCGCGGTCGAGTGGCCCGAGTTCGCCACCGGAACCACGCTGACCTCGTCGCCGGACCCCGGGGCGCCCGCCTGGGACGAATTCACCGGTGAGGTCACCACCGCGGAAGGCGTGCGCTCCGCGGCGGTGGGCGGCGAGTTGCCCGCCGAGTTCTTCCGCCTCGAGGACGAGCGGCGTTGAGCGCGTCGGGAGCGGCCGAAATGCTGCCTTCCCCGAACCCGGATCACTCGGTGCTGAGCCGGAAGAAGCGCCGGGGATCCTCGGCCGGAAGCGTGAGCACGTTCCAGCCGTCGTCGACGCTGGGTGGCTGGTCGACCTTCGACCACGCTTCCGGGTCGAGGCCGGGCGCGCTTTCGAGGTCATAGGCCGTGGCCGACTCCGGCCATGACAGGGTGACCGAGCCGGCCTCGTGGAGGATCGACAGCGCCGGCGGGTCGCCGACCGGGAAGCGGGAGTACTGCGCCAGGACCTCGGAGGAGTCGAGCGCACGGTCGAAGAACATCAGGTCGTCGAAGCGACCGTTGAAGGGGTTGCGCTCGTCGTTGTCCTGCGGGTAGCTGCCGCCGATCTTGATGCCGGCGGGCGGGGTGGCCGAACTCAGGTCGGGTTCCGGTGGCCCGTTCACTCCCCATCGATCGTCGTTGCTCGTGAGCGTGGCGGCGATCGGTTCGCCGTTGCGGTAGAGTTCCATGCTGCCGGCATCGAAGTCGAAGCTCGCCGCCAGGTGGGTCCAGCGGTCCGGGGGCACGAGCCTCGTCCATGGGGTGTCCGCCGCCAGGATCCACGAGTTCCCGCCGTCGATCCTGCGGCCGAGGGCGACCAGCTTGAGGTCGCCGGAGACGTTGATGATCTCGAGGAGGGCCCGCACGCCGTGGCCCTCGGAGTCGCCGGAAAGGAGCCCGAAGAGCCCGACCGCGTTGTAGTAGTCGTCGGGGTCGGCGGTGTTGGAGTTGAGGTTCGGGTTGGTGCCGGTCGGCTTGACCCAGCCCATCACGGTGATGCCGGAAACCGAGCCGAAGGGGGCGAGCGAGGCCAGCCCGCCGGCCTGGTAGATCCCCGCCTTCCAGTCGTCGTTGCCCTCGGATGCGGGATTGACCTGCTGGGTCTGCAGGGCGAGGTGGCTGCCGGCGTGGGCGCCGTCGGCGATCCGCATTGCAGCCCCGCCGTTGACCAGGTCGATGTCCGTCCCGGAGAAACCGAGGTCCTGCTCCTTGCCGGCGTTCTCCTCGACCGGATGCTCGAAGTCGTAGTGGCAGGCGAGGTCGTCGGCGAGTTCGGGGACAACGAGCCCCGCCTGGAGCGGGCAGCAGGCAGCAAGGATGGCGGACAGGCTCGCCCGGGGAGCGGATCCCAAGGGGGTTGGAACAGGCATCACGCTGACAAGCTGTCCCGGGCCCCAACTTCCATCAAGGCCCGGGTGTGGCTTGCAGCGCGGCAGGTTCCCGGCCGGGCGAACCACGCGATCACGTGATGGGAATCGTCGGGAATCCTGCGAAACTACGCTGCAGCGGGGAAGGGGACCGGAACGTGCCCGGCGCGTCCGTCGCCCGGCCCCGCGGCACACCTCAACCAACCCCCACTCCCCATGCACACACACCCAGGGAGGGGCGGAACGGGCGATCCCGTTCCGGCCGTGTCCCGATCCCAGACCGACACGGGCGGCCCAAGGGCCACCGAAGCCAACTTCGCCGACCAGCCGGCACGTCCGTTCGAGCCGCTCGTCGCGAGCCGGCACCTGCTCGCCAGGCGGGCCATCGTGCGGGATGCTCACCCGCGCCCGAACCGTCGGCGCCGTCCGCATCGCCCGGCACTGCCGATGGCGGCGGGTGCCCTCGCCTGCTCGCTCCTCGCCATCATTCTCGCCTCCCCGGCCGTCGAAGCCGACCTCCATGCGGGCATCCCCGAGCTGGTCCTCCGGATCGAGGGAGCCGACCCGATGCCGCCCGTTGTGCACTGGCCGGATGCGGGTGCGGTGGCGAGATTCGAGGGGCGTCCACGTTGAGCGGCCGCAGCCCCCCGCAGGGCTGGTGGTGCCAAGTTGCGGGTTCGCCGCCGGAGGGTGCCCACCGTCATCGCCCGTTTTCCTCGTCCTGCTCGGTGGACGCCCGGTCGCCCGCGTCAACCGCCTCGTCCTGCTCGTCGAGTTCCTCGCGGAACGACTCGACCGACTCCTTGTGCTCCTGCTTGCCCTCGAGCGGGTCGCGGCGTTCGGCGAGGTTCTTCAGGCGCTCGGCCTTGCCGTAGATGAACAACCGGTCGTTCTCCTCGATCTCGTAGCGGCCGCGGGGGACGCCGATGTAGGTCTGCTCGTTGCGCAGGATGCCGAGGACCAGCAGGCCCTCGGCGGTCAGGTTGAGGTCCTCGAGCCGCCGGCCGACCAGCCAGGCGATGTCGGAGACGTGGATCTCGTTGATCTCGTAATCGTCCATCACCGTGAGGATGCGCGCGAAGCTCTTCGGGCGGATGTCGGTGAAGCGGACCAGCAGGAAGTTGATCAGGCGGTCGAGCCAGCGGTCGAGCCAGCTCCAGCGGGTGGCGAGGACCAGCAGGAAGATCCCGGAAACGAGCAGGATGACCTTGCGCATCTCGGCGCCGCCCGAGGTGTCGCCGGTGAAGCCGATGATCAGCGAGGCGATCGCGGTGACGACCCCGGCGTTGCCCATCAGGATCAGCCACATGATGATGCGGCGGCGGATCGGGTGCTTGACGACGAGTTCCGACTCGGTGGTGGTGAAGCCGGCCCCGGAGAAGGCGCTGCGCGCCTGGAAGCGGGCCCGCTCGCGCGACATGCCGGTGTGCATCAACGCGATGGTCGCCGCCTTGGTGACGAACATCGACAAGGCGATGACGAAGATGACCGTGAGGATGGGGACCATGAAGCGGGAAGGCCGGTGACGCCGGTGACCAGTGACCAGTGACCAGTGACCAGTGACCAGTGACCAGTGACTGGAACTTTGAGCCTAGGGCGTCGGGCGACGGCTGTCAGGCGCGAAGGCGGTTTCCCGGGTTCCGCTACGGCTCGGAGATCTCGATGCGGTAGTAGCGGCTGGACTCGATCGTCGGATCGGTGAAGTCGAACAGCCCCGGCCCGGGGTCGCCGACCGTGCTCAGGGGGTCACCGAGGTCGTCCCAGTCGGCCAGAGCCTCGCTCGCCTGCAGTTGGTAGATTCGCCCGGGCGCCGTTTGATAGGTGATCCGCATCCCACCGGTCACCCGGTCCAGCGTGGGCGCCAGGGACGCCCCGGCGCCGCCATCCCCGAGCACGACCCCCGAGACCGTCTGCGAGCCGCTCTCCGCCACGACCGCCAGATTGGCCAGGCTGGTGACCGCTGACTGCTCGCTCCGGAACGCGAAGTCGTCCGCGATCACCACCGGCGTGGAGTCGGGCGGCGTGACCGTCGCGCGGTAGCGGCGATTGCCGACGTCCACCTCGAGCGTGACCCGATAGGTGACGCCCGCCAGGTAGTTCAGGATGTTCGTGGCCTCGTAGCTTCCTCCATTCCGGGCATCGAACCTGCCGTCGGGGGCGAGGCGCACGATGGCCGCGAGCTCGCCATAGCCCGATGCCGGACCGGCGGAGAGGCCCACGACCGAGTCGATCGGCGCGCTGGTCGGGCGGACGTTGAAGGAGAGGGTGAACACCCCGGTGGATTCCTCCAGCGGACGGTTCTGCCACGGCCCCCCCGCCGTCGCGACGAGGGACTCGGAGGCGGGTGCCGGTTCGAAGCTGCCCCGCACGACCCAGCCGGTCAGGCCGGTGTCGAACTGCACCTGCCACCACTCGTCCCCGCCGACCTCGACCGGGCCGGAGAGGACGGTTCCGGGGGTCGACGTCGCCAGCGTTGCCTCCGATGCCGAGGTGGCCGTGGCCTCGGCGTGGAGCACCGTGGCCGCGGTGGTGATCACCCGGGCACCCGCGGGAAACTCCGCTGCCGGGTCGCCACCGCCGAGGCCATGGTAGGGCTTGAGCACGTCGTCCCACAGCGAGCGGTTGTAAACGAAGCCGTAGGTTCCACCGGAGTTCGCCGCGCTCATCTCGCCCTGCGACTTGCCCTTGGCGTAGCCGATGTATCCCATTTCGGCCTTGTACCACATGTCGGTGTTGCCGATGTTCTGGAGCGCGACGGCGGCGTTGGCGGATGCGGTGCCCTTCGGCCAGTGGCCCGAGACGATCAGGCAGATCTGGTTCGTTGTGTGCGGCCGGTAGCCGTCGTAGGCGTAGTGAAGCGAACTGCGCGCGCCACCGGCGTCGACCGAGTTGAACTCCTTGAGCATGCCCGGCATGCCGGGGTTCGGGAGGTTGGCGGACCCGGAGACGATCCTGCCGGCACCGTTGATCCCGGCACCGCCATTGAGGCCGGCATTGACTTCGCGCCCGTAGGTGTCGTTCACCAGCCGGTCGTAGATTCCCATGTAGTCGGCCAGGGCGAGACCATGGTGGCGGTAGGTCCGAACGCCGGTCTCGATCATGGCCGCCGTGGGGGCGTCGGACGCCGGGTGGTCGGCCTTCCAGTTGAAGGTCTCGTGGAGGTTCGGCAGGTTGGCGGCGTCGAGCTCGGCCACGAAGGCTGCGTGATCGTAGCCGCCGAGCAGGGTCGCGGTGGCCGCAGGCCCGCCGAAGTACGCCATCCCCGCGAGCACGCCGCCGACCATTCCCTCGCGGTAGTTCGGGTTCCAGCCGCGGTTGAGGTTGCCGTCGCCATCCAGCGCGCGCTGCTGCGAGCCCGACGAGATGAGCGGGTTGTTGTCCGAGGTGGTGAAGGCGCTCGCCACCAGCGTCGCCTTCATGATCAGGTCGATCCGGGCCTTCTCGGCGCCGCTGAGCTGGTCCCAGATCCGCGGCGTGTTCTTGCCGATCACGAACATCCCGGTGACGTGTCGCTCGTGCTGGGCGGGGTAGCCGCCGTTGGCGGTCGGCTCGCGGCCGGGCGTGAGGATGTGGCGGATCTGCTCGAGCAGGCGCGCGTCGGCGCTGGTGTTGCCCGCGTGGCTGGCCACGGCGAGCGCGATCGATGCGCCGCCATGGAAGGCGCCCCAGGTGTGGGCGCCGCCGGAGTAGTCGCGGTCGTAGTCGATCAGGGGCGCGGCGATGGCGGCATCGACCGCAGCCTGCGACGGGCTCCCGAGCACCGCGTCGCCGGGTTCCACTCCGGCGAGTGGGGGCGACTGCAGAACGACCGCCAACACGGCGGTCGCCCGGCGAAACCAACTACACGTTCCTCCCCCCCGGATCAATGGCATCTGGACGGGATCCTACGGCAAGTCCGGGGTTCTGTCCAAGTTGTCGGGTCACCCGTTAGGCGGATGGCGGTCGAACCTCGCAAATGCACGTAGGTCCCGGAGAGGGTGGCTTCGACAGGCGGTCAGCGGCGGAACCGCAGCTCCTCGCGCAGCGACTGGACCTCACTCTGGAGCTGCATGATCATCTCGATGGCGGCCCAGTTCATCCGCTGGCGCTGGCGCAGGAACTCGATGCAGCGCAGGCGCGCGAGGCCCTCCTCGTCGAAGTGCCACTCGCCGTCGCGGGTCGCGGCGGGGGCGACCACGCCCTTGCGGCAGTAGAAGACGAGCTTGCGCTCGGTCGAGGCGCTCAGCTGCAGGGCCTCGCCGGTCGAGTAGAGCACCTGGGGGTCCGGTTCGTGGATCTGGGTGTTCATGATTGCCCGGGGTCTCTGGGGTCGAAGTTGGAGGTGTCGCGGAGCTTTTCCCACAGGGCCTTCTCGGCCCCGCTCGTCTCGGCCGGGACCCGCAGCTCGACGACCACGAAGAGGTCGCCCGGGCCGGCCTTGGCCGGCAGGCCGTAGCCGCGCAGGCGGAGCTGGTCGCCGGCCTCGGTTCCGGCCGGAATCCGGACCTGGACCCGGCGTCCGCCGGGAAGCTGGACCGGCACCGTGGTCCCCAGGACCGCTTCCCAGGGGGCCAGCGGCAGGTTGCGATAGAGGTCGTGGCCACGCACGCGGAAGTCCGGGTCGGCTGCCAGCCGCACGCGCAGGTAGAGGTCGCCCGGGTCGCCGCCGCCGATGCCCCGGCCACCGTGGCGGGGGACCCGCAGCCGCTGGCCCTCGCGGATGCCGGCGGGGATCCTCACGTGGATCTCCTCGACCGATTCGCGCCCGGTCGCCGGGTCGAGCTGGCGCATCGCGATCGTCCGCATCGCGCCCTCCATGGCCTCGCGAAGGGTCACCATCAGGTCGCCCTCGATGTCGTGCCCGCGGATCGCGGCGCCGCCGGCCGGCCGGCGGCGCGGGTCGCCCCGGAAGCCGGTGCCGCCGAAGTAGCGCTCGAAGAAGTCACTGAAGCCGGTGCCCTCGAACTCGAACTCCTCGGATGCGCCGGCCCAGCCGCCTCCCGGCGGCGGGGGCGGGCCCTGGCGGTTCCAGTCGGCGCCGAGCTGGTCGTAGCGCTTCCTCTTCTCCGGGTCGCCCAGCACCTCGTAGGCCTCGTTGATCTCCTTGAACTTGGCCTCGGCGTCCGCCTGGTCCGCGGCGACGTCCGGGTGATGCTTGCGCGCGAGCTTGCGGAAGGCCTTCTTGATCGCCGCCGCGTCGGCATCCCGCGGCACCCCGAGGGTCTCGTAGTAGTCCTTGAACTCGGTCGCCATTGCCAGGGCGACATTTAGGCACAAGCGGCCGGCGAGGTCCACCCGGCGGTTGGCGCCGGACGGCTCATGACGTGGGACCTGTCAAACGCCGGCCGGTGGGCTCCGCGGTCCGGGCACCACGCGCGAAGATGACGGGAGCATGACGCCCCCCGGTGAATCGGCTTGCCAGCCCACCCGGGCGTTGCGGGAATCGAGGCTACCATGCGTGTTCTGGTGGTTGAGGACTCGGACCGGCTCCGCGCGGCGGTGGCCAAGGCGCTGCGCCGCAGCGGCTATGCGGTCGACGAGGCCGACAATGGCGAGGACGGCCTGTGGCGGGTGCGCGAGGAGACGTATGACGCGGTGGTCCTCGACGTGATGATGCCGAAGCTCGACGGTCTCACGGTGCTGGCCAGGCTGCGCGGGGAGGGCGACCGCACCCCGGTGCTGCTGCTCACCGCGCGCAACACCATCGAGGATCGCGTGGCGGGGCTGCGGAGCGGGGCCGATGACTACCTCGGCAAGCCCTTCGCGCTCGCCGAGTTGCTGGCCCGGGTCGACGCGATGTGCCGGCGCCACTTCGACCATCCCGCGACGACGGTCGAGGTCGGCGACCTGGTGGTCGACACCGACGCGAGGTCGGCGACCCGCGGTGACGATGCGCTGGCGCTCACCGCGCGGGAGTACCGCCTGCTGCACGTAATGGCCCTGCAGGCCGGCAAGGTGATGAGCCGCACCGAACTGGAGCGGCATCTTTACGACGAGATGGCATCGCCGATGAGCAATGTGGTGGACGCCACGGTCTACCAACTGCGGCGCAAGCTCGCCGCCGCGGGGAGCGGCAAGCCGCTCATCCACACCCGTCGCGGCCACGGCTACGTGATGGAGGAGGAACCATGAAGACGATCCGCGGGCGCCTGACGCGCTGGTTCCTCGTCAGCCTCGGCGCGCTGTGGCTGGTGGCCGGGGCGAGCGTCTTCTTCTCCTATCGTGCGGGCCTGATGGCGGGCATGGAGGCGGAGCTTCGGACGATGTGCCGGCAGGTCCGCTCGGCGGCGATGCCGGGAGGGGGAGGGCCCGGGCGTGGCGGCCGCTGGAGCGACCCCGGACCCGAGACCGCCGAGGTGCTCGGCCCGGAGGTGCTGTGGCAGGCCTGGCGGCCGGATGGTGCGGAACTGGGAAGGTCGCCGAACCTCGTCGGCGACCTGCCCCGGCCGGCTGACCCGCGCGCGCGGGTCGTCACGCTCGCCGATGGCACGCGGGTGATGACGGCGGGAAATCGCTTCGGCGGCGGTCGGCACTTTCAGGGCGGACCGGGCGCGCAGGGCGGTCCGGGACGGGGACCCCGGGGCGCGGGTGGCGGGCCGGGTGGCGGCGTGGACGTCAGCGTGGCGCGGCCGCTCGACGAGCTGCAGGCCAAGCTGCTGCGGATGCTGCTCGTGCTGCTCGGCTCGGGGGGCGTGCTCGGCCTGCTCGCCTGGTGGTGGGTGCGCTTCGTGTTGCGCGACGGCCTGTCGCCGCTGCGGCGGATCGCCGACGAGATCGCGGGCATCGACGGGGCCTCGCTCGACGGCCGCTTCGGCGACGAGGGCCTGCCGGGCGAGCTGCAGCCGGTCGTCGACCGCCTCAACCGCCTGATGGACCGGCTGGAGGCGAGCTTCGCGCGCGAGCGCCGCTTCAGCGCCGACCTGGCGCACGAGATGCGCACGCCGCTGGCCGAGGCCAAGGCGATCGCCGAGTCGGCGGTCCGCTGGCCGGAGGAGGGGGGGATGGCCGCGTGGCGGGACATGGTCGCCTCGGTCGAGCGGATGGAGGCGGTGGTGCAGTCGATGCTGCAGCTCGCCCGCCTTGAGCGCGAGTCCCCGGGCGGCGGCGGCGAGGCGTTCCCGTTGGCGGCGTTGGTCGACGAGCTGTGGTCGCCGCATGCCGCGGTGGCGCGGGCGCGCGGGGTGACGCTGCGATCGCGGGTCGCGGACGATTCCCTGGTGGCGGGTGACCGCGCGTGGTGGGGGCACCTGCTGGGGAACCTGCTGGGAAATGCCGCCGAGTACGCCGACGCGGGGAGCGAGGTGGTGGTGTCGACGCGGGTTGACGGAGAACGACCGACGGTGATCGTTGCCAACCGGGCGGGCGGACTCCGGGCGGAGGAGGTCGGGCAAATGTTCGACCGCTTCTGGCGGGCCGACGAGGCCCGCGGCGAGGGCACCCACTGCGGGCTCGGGCTCTCGCTTGCCAGCGCCTGTGCCGAAGCGCTCGGCCTCAGGCTCGAGGCGGAGCTGGGCGAGGATCACCTGCTCGAGATGCGGGTGGTGGGGAGGTGACCAGCGAGAGCGACGAGCGACGGGAAACGGACAAAAACCTTCCGCAGGTCATCTTGCCGTCATCTTCGGTGCCTATCGTGGGGTTGCCATCAAGGCACTCAATCAAGCAACCACGAAACGACCATGAAGACTCTGATCACAACTCTCGGGCTGGTGGCCCTCGGTCTCGCCACCGTTGAAGCACAGAACCGCACGGCGCCCTACGACTCGTCGTCCCCCGTCCCGGCTGGCGAGTACCTCGCCCAGGGAGGCGGCGGAGGCAACGGGAACGGCAATGGCAAGCGCCTGCGCAAGCGTGACGGCGACGGCGATTGCGCCAAGGACGGCGAGTGCGACGGGGCGGGCCAGGGCAGGGGCCGCGGCAAGGGGAATGGTGGAGGGAAGGGAAGGGGTCCGGGCAACGGGCAAGGCCAGGGCCGAGGTCGGTGAGTTCCCCCCCGGGAGAAGCCCCGCGCCGGCGCAGGACCCGACGTCCTGCGCCGCGACTGTCTTGGCGGGTCCGGTTCATCGCGTCTCGGTATGAACCGAGCACAACGAATGGGGTCAGTGAAAGCGCCGGGATAAACCGGCTTGGAACAGAGAATGAAAGAGTCTCACAGAGAAGACGCAGCCAGTCACTCTGGCCACGAACCCTACGCTGGGAGCGGTGACGCTCCGGGTGTAG